>NZ_JBLZWV010000021.1:0-140905 GCF_056098905.1 Pseudomonas sp. TSO6
CGCGCCCCCGCCGGCCCGAAGCCCTACAAAGATAAGGCGAAACCGTGACCCTTCACCTCCAAGCTGCGGGCCTGGCCTGCGAGCGCGACTGGCGCCTGCTGTTCGAGCAGCTCGATTTCGAGCTGGGCGCCGGCGACATGCTGCAGATCAGCGGCCCCAACGGCAGCGGCAAGACCAGCTTGCTGCGGCTGTTGGCCGGGTTGATGCAACCCACCGCCGGGCAGATATTGCTGGGCGGCAAGCCCCTGGCCGAGCAGCGCCATGCCCTGGCCAGCATTCTGCTGTGGATCGGTCACGCCGCGGGCATCAAGGACCTGCTCACCGCCGAGGAAAACCTCACCTGGCTGTGCGCCCTGCACCAGCCGGCCAGCCGCGAGGCGATCTGGGCGGCGCTGGCGGCGGTCGGTTTGCGCGGTTTCGAAGACGTACCCTGCCATACCCTGTCGGCCGGCCAGCAGCGCCGCGTAGCCCTGGCCCGTCTGCACCTGGCCAGCCCGCCGCTGTGGATTCTCGACGAGCCGTTCACTGCCCTGGACAAGCAAGGCGTAGCGCAGCTCGAAGCGCACCTGGCGGCCCACTGCGAGCAGGGCGGCACAGTGGTGCTGACCACCCACCATACGCTGGAACGCAAGCCCTCCGGTTACCGTGAACTGAACCTGGGGCAATGGGCGGCATGAGCGTATTCATCCTGTTGTTGCGTCGCGAAGCGCGCCTGCTGTTCCGTCGCCCTGCCGAGCTGGCCAACCCGCTGGTGTTCTTCGCCATCGTCGTGGCCATGTTCCCGCTGGCAGTCGGCCCGGAAAGCCAATTGTTGCAAACCTTGTCCCCGGGCCTGGTCTGGGTAGCGGCGCTGCTGGCAGTGCTGCTGTCGCTGGACGGCTTGTTCCGCAGCGATTTCGAGGATGGCTCGCTGGAGCAGTGGGTGCTGTCGCCGCACCCGCTGGCGCTGCTGGTGCTGGCCAAGGTGCTGGCGCACTGGATCTTTTCCGGGCTGGCGCTGGTATTGTTGGCGCCGCTACTGGCGCTGATGCTGGGGCTGCCGAGCCATTGCCTGCCGGTGCTGCTCGGCTCCCTGCTGTTGGGCACACCGGTACTGAGCCTGCTGGGCGCGGTAGGTGCGGCGCTGACAGTCGGTCTGAAACGCGGTGGTTTGTTACTGGCGTTGCTGATTCTGCCGTTGTATATCCCTGTATTGATCCTGGGCAGTGGTGCGTTGCAAGCGGCGTTGCAAAATATGCCCGCAACCGGCCACCTGCTCTGGCTCGCCAGCTTGACGGCCCTGGCCGTGACCCTGGCCCCCTTTGCGATAGCGGCCGGCCTGAAGATCAGCGTCGGCGAATAACGAGTCCCGGGCTTTCAAGCCCGGCAAATACCCTGGATGTACCCTGATGAAAATAAGCTGGACGTGGTTCCACAAGCTGGGCTCCCCGAAATGGTTCTATGCCATCAGCGGCCGTATGCTGCCATGGCTGGCCGGCGCTGCCGTGCTCCTGTTGCTGGTCGGTATCACCTGGGGCCTGGCGTTCGCCCCCCAGGACTACCAGCAAGGCAACAGCTTCCGCATCATCTACATTCATGTGCCGGCGGCGATGCTGGCGCAGTCCTGCTACGTGCTGCTGGCGGTCGCCGGGGTGGTGGGGCTGGTGTGGAAGATGAAACTGGCCGACGTCGCCCTGCAATGTGCTGCGCCCATCGGCGCCTGGATGACCGCCGTGGCGCTGGTTACCGGCGCCATCTGGGGCAAGCCGACCTGGGGCAGTTGGTGGGTGTGGGACGCCCGCCTTACGTCCATGCTCATCCTGCTGTTCCTGTACTTCGGCATTATTGCGCTGGGCCAGGCAATCAGTAATCGTGACAGTGCGTCCAAGGCCTGTGCGGTGCTGGCGATTGTCGGCGTGGTCAACATCCCGATCATCAAGTACTCGGTGGAGTGGTGGAACACCCTGCATCAGGGCGCGACCTTCACCCTGACCGAAAAACCGGCGATGCCCGCAGAAATGTGGTTGCCGCTGCTGTGCACGGCGTTGGGTTTCTACTGTTTCTTCGGCGCTGTGCTGTTGCTTCGCATGCGCCTTGAAGTGCTCAAGCGCGAGGCGCGCGCCAGTTGGGTCAGGGACGAAGTGTTGAACAGCCTGGGGCGGAGGAGCGCACAATGAGCTTTGCCACCTTCGGTGATTTTCTCGCCATGGGCCACCATGGCCTGTACGTGTGGTCGGCCTATGGCATCTGCCTGGCGGTGCTGGCGCTGAATGTCGCTGCGCCGCTGTTGGCCCGCCGTCGCTACCTGCAAGAAGAGGCGCGCCGTTTGCGCCGGGAGAACAACCAGTGAATCCGCAGCGCAAGAAACGCCTGTTGCTCATCGTCGGCCTGCTGGTCGGCGTCGGGGTTGCCGTCGGCTTTGCCTTGAGCGCATTGCAGCAGAACATCAACCTGTTCTACACGCCCACCCAGATCGCCAACGGCGAAGCGCCGCTGGACACCCGCATCCGCGCTGGCGGCATGGTCGAGAAGGGCTCGGTGCAGCGCTCGTCCGACTCGCTGGACGTGCGCTTTGTGGTCACCGACTTCAACAAGTCGGTGCCAATCACCTACCGCGGCATCCTGCCCGACCTGTTCCGCGAAGGGCAGGGCATCGTCGCCTTGGGCAAGGTCAACGCCGACGGCGTAGTGGTGGCCGATGAAGTACTGGCCAAGCACGATGAGAAGTACATGCCGCCCGAGGTCACCAAGGCCCTGAAGGAAAGCGGCCAGGCTGCCACCGGTACGGAGGCCAAGCCATGAATGCGGCACTGGTAATCCCTGAACTCGGCCAGCTGGCGATGATTCTGGCCATCTGCTTTGCCGCCGTGCAGGCCAGTGTGCCGCTGCTCGGCGCCTGGCGTGGCGACAGCCTGTGGATGAGCCTGGCGCGCCCGGCGGCGTGGGGGCAATTCGCCTTCCTGGCCTTTGCCTTCGCCTGTTTGACCCATGCCTTCATGACCGACAACTTCTCCGTCGCCTATGTGGCCAGCAACTCCAACAGCGCCTTGCCGTGGTACTACAAGTTCAGCGCCGTATGGGGCGCCCACGAAGGTTCGTTGCTGCTGTGGGCGTTTATCCTGGGCGGCTGGACCTTTGCCGTGTCGGTGTTCTCGCGTCAGTTGCCGCAGGTGATGCTGGCCCGCGTGCTGGCGGTGATGGGCATGATCAGCGTCGGCTTCCTGAGCTTCCTGATCATCACCTCCAACCCGTTCCAGCGCCTGCTGCCGCAAGTGCCCACCGACGGCCGCGACCTCAACCCGCTGCTGCAGGACTTCGGCCTGATCGTTCACCCGCCGATGCTGTACATGGGCTACGTGGGCTTCTCGGTGGCCTTTGCCTTCGCCATTGCCGCCTTGCTCGGCGGCCGCCTGGACGCTGCCTGGGCGCGCTGGTCGCGGCCCTGGACCATCGTCGCCTGGGCGTTCCTGGGTGTCGGCATCACCCTGGGCTCGTGGTGGGCCTACTATGAGCTGGGCTGGGGTGGCTGGTGGTTCTGGGACCCGGTGGAAAACGCCTCGTTCATGCCTTGGCTGGTGGGCACGGCGCTGATCCACTCGCTGGCGGTGACCGAAAAGCGTGGGGTGTTCAAGAGCTGGACCGTGCTGCTGGCTATTGCCGCATTCTCGCTGAGCCTGCTGGGTACCTTCCTGGTGCGCTCTGGCGTGCTGACCTCGGTGCACGCGTTTGCCGCCGACCCGTCGCGGGGCATTTTCATCCTGTTCTTCCTGTTGTTCGTGGTCGGTGGTTCGCTCACCCTCTTCGCCCTGCGCGCACCGGTGGTCAAGAGCCAGGTCGGCTTCGCCCTGTGGTCCCGCGAGACGCTGCTGCTGGCCAACAACCTGGTGCTGGTGGTGGCCGCGTCGATGATTCTGCTCGGCACGCTGTACCCGCTGGTGCTTGATGCCCTGACCGGGGCCAAGCTGTCGGTGGGTCCGCCGTATTTCGATGCCTTGTTCCTGCCGCTGATGGCACTGCTGATGGTGGTAATGAGCGTGGGCGTGCTGGTGCGCTGGAAGGACACCCCGGGCAAATGGCTGGTCAGCATGATCACCCCGGTGCTGATCGGCAGTGCCATCCTTGCCCCGGTTGCCGGTTTTATCGTTGACGACTTCGACTGGCCGACCCTGACCGCCTTCGCCCTGGCTGCCTGGGTGGTACTCGGCGGGCTGCGCGACATCCTCGACAAGACCCGTCACAAAGGCCTGCTCAAGGGCCTGCCTGGCCTGGGGCGCAGCTACTGGGGCATGCAACTGGCACACCTGGGCCTGGCGGTGTGTGCGTTGGGCGTGGTGCTGTCGAGCAACAACAGCGCCGAACGCGACCTGCGCATGGCCCCGGGCGAAAGCGTGGAGCTGGGTGGGTATCACTTCCTGTTCCAGGGCGCCAAGCACTTCGAGGGACCGAACTTCATTTCCGACAAAGGTACCGTGGTGGTCAGCCGTGTTGGCCGTGAAGTGACTACCCTGCACCCGGAAAAGCGCCTGTACACCGTGCAGCAGTCGATGATGACCGAAGCTGGCATCGATGCCGGCTTTACCCGCGACCTGTACGTTGCCCTGGGCGAGCCGCTGGAAAATGGCGCCTGGGCGGTGCGTGTGCACATCAAGCCTTATGTCCGCTGGATCTGGCTGGGCGGTCTGCTGACCGGCCTGGGCGGGTTGCTGGCGGCACTCGACCGGCGCTACCGCGTCAAGGTCAAGACCCGGGTGCGTGATGCCCTGGGCGTGTCTGGAGCAGCTGCATGAAGCGTTGGATCATGGTAGTCCCCCTGGCAGTGTTCCTGCTGGTGGCGGTGTTCCTCTACAAGGGGCTGTTTCTCAAGCCCGACGAGCTGCCGTCGGCAATGATCGGCAAACCGTTCCCGGTGTTTTCCCTGGTTTCGACCCAGGGCGACCGCACCCTGACCCAGGCCGACTTGCAGGGCCGCCCGGCACTGGTCAACGTGTGGGCCACCTGGTGCCCGTCGTGCAAGGTCGAGCACCCGTACCTGAACCAGCTGGCGCAGCAGGGCGTGGTGATCCACGGGGTCAACTACAAGGACGACAACGCCGCCGCGCAGAAATGGCTGGCCGAGTTCCACAACCCCTACCAGCTGGACATCCGTGATGAGCAGGGCAGCCTGGGCCTGGACCTTGGGGTGTACGGCGCGCCGGAAACCTTCCTGATCGACGCCAAGGGCATCATCCGCTACAAGCACGTGGGCATTGTCGATGCCACTGTCTGGCGTGAGCAGCTGGCGCCGCTGTACCAGGGCCTGGTCGACGAGGCCAAGCCATGAGGCGCTGGCTGGCAGCTGCCGTGCTGGGCATGAGCCTGGCCGGTGTGGCCAAGGCGGCCATCGACACTTACCAGTTCCGCGATGACGCCGAGCGCGAACGCTACCAGCAGTTGACCAAGGAACTGCGTTGCCCCAAGTGCCAGAACCAGGACATTGCCGACTCTAACGCGCCGATTGCTGCCGACCTGCGCCGCGAGATCTTCCGCATGCTTGGCGAAGGCAAGAGCAACCAGCAGATCGTCGACTTCATGGTCGACCGCTATGGTGACTTTGTGCGCTACAAACCGGCACTCAGCGGGCGTACCTGGCTGTTGTGGTTCGGGCCGGGCATCCTGTTGGTCGGTGGTTTTGCGGTGCTGGCGGTGATCGTGCGCCGACGCCGTGGTACGGCTTTGCCGGGCAATAATGAGCTTTCCGTCGAAGAACGCGAGCGACTCGCCAAACTGCTGGAAAAAGAACAGACACATGACTGAATTCTGGCTTAGCGCGGGCCTGCTGCTGCTCGCCGCCCTCAGCTTTTTGCTGATCCCGATCCTGCGTGGCCGTGGCCGCCAGCAGGAAGAAGACCGTACCGCCCTGAATGTGGCCCTGTACCAGGAACGCGTTGCCGAACTGGCTGCCCAGCAGGCTGCCGGTGTGCTCGATGCGGCGCAGTTGACCAAGGGCCGTGACGAGGCTGCCCGAGAGCTGCTGGCCGATACCGAAGGCGCCGAAGCCCCGCGCCAGGGCCATCTGGGCAAAGCCCTGCCGCTGCTGGCTGCAGTGCTGGTACCGCTGATGGCGCTGGGGCTGTACCTGCATTTTGGTGCTGCCGACAAGGTGGCGCTGACCCAGGAATTCGCCGAGGCGCCCAAGTCGATGGAAGAAATGACCACGCGCCTGGAGCGTGTGGTCCAGGCCCAGCCGGAGTCGGCAGAGGCCCTGTACTTCCTGGGCCGTGCCTACATGGCCGAGCAGCGCCCGGCCGATGCTGCGCGTACCTTCGAGCGCTCGGTCGCTTTGGCTGGCCGCCAGCCCGAGCTGCTGGGCCAGTGGGCCCAGGCCCTGTACTTTGCTGCCGACAAGCAGTGGAACCCGCAGTTGCAGGCACTGACGGATGAAGCGCTGAAGGCCGACCCCAACGAAGTGACCAGCCTGGGCCTGCGCGGTATTGCCGCCTTTGAAGGTGAGCGTTACCAGGAAGCCATCGACTACTGGAAGCGCCTGTTGGCGCAGCTGCCGGAAGGCGATGCCTCGCGTGCGGCCCTGCAAGGTGGCATCGACCGCGCTGCCGAACGCCTGGGTGACCCGGCAGTGCAGGGTGCAGCGCCCGCACCAGTGGCTGCGCGGCTGAAAGTACGGGTGGAACTGGCGGCGGCACTGAAGGACAAGGTAAAACCGGACGATACGGTGTTCATCTTCGCTCGCGCCAGCAATGGCCCACCGATGCCCCTGGCAGCCAAGCGGGTGACGGTGGCGCAGTTGCCGATCGAAGTGGAGTTGTCCGATGCTGACGCGATGATGCCGCAGATGAAACTGTCGCAATTTGCCGAAGTCCAACTGGTTGCACGTGTTTCCCGCGCTGGCCAGCCTACCCGCGGCGAGTGGATTGGCCAGGGCGCGCCGTTGCCCAGTGCCACCCAGGCTACCCAGCACCTGACCATCGACAGCCCAGACCCGTAAGAGAGCAAAGCCATGCACAGCACCGTCCGCCTGACCCTGATTACCCTGGCCCTGGGTTTGTCTGCGTGTACGGTGCACCAGCCGTATGAACAGCCGGCACCCCCGATCGAGCGCGTGCCGCCGCAAGGGCCGGTGGTCAAGCCGTTGCCGGGTGGGCAGCCGTCCACCCAGCCGAGCAAACCGGCGGCGATACCCAAGCCGATGCCGCGCACCTCGGCCAGCTTTGCGCCACCACCTGGCGGGGCGAGCCACTGGGACCCCAAGCTGGGTGTGTATGTATTGGAGAAACAGCCCAATACCTTCTACCGGCAGCGTACCTATTATCGGTTTGATAATGGCTGGAGTTGGTCGCTGAGCCCGAATGGGCCTTGGCAGGATACTGACAGCAGTGGCGTGCCGGGTGGGTTAGGGCGAGCGTTCGCCGAGTAGTGGGCTTTTCCGGGTCTGTCTTGAGTTATTTGGGTGTTCGAGATCGAGCGCCGCCCGCGCCGCATCGCGAGCTGCGCTCGCTCCTACGATTGTTTCGGGCCAATTATTCCTGTGGGATTTGCGCGCGAACGCCTTGGTGCATGGCTCGATATCGCGTTGTACAAACAAGGCGGTCGCGCGAACCTGTCACAGGTGTAACTGGCCCGAAACAAACGTAGGAGCGAGCGCAGCTCGCGATGCGCCGCGCGGGCGGCGCTCGATCTCCCATGCACCGCATCTGTAACGCCGGACTCCCCGGCCGTTACGCAATCTCATCTCCCACTCCACCTATACAGTACAATTTTCCGCGCAATTACCAATTGACTGTACTGCACGGTAATTCCGCATAATGCCCCTTCAACATTGGGAGGTGGCATGCGCAAGACAGTCCTGGTACTGGTAGAAACCGTCGACGATTACCTGCCCATGCTGGAGCAGGCCGGTTACCGCCTAATCCGCGCCCCCTCACCGCAACTGCGCGCCGACGCCATCCAGCGCCACGCCAGTGAAATCGATGCCGTGCTCACTCGCGGCCCGCTGGGGCTGACTGCCGCAGAAATCGACGCATTGCCCAAGTTGCAGATCATCTGCGTGATCGGTGCCGGTTACGAGCAAGTCGACCTGGCTGCCGCCGCCGCCCGCGGCATCACCGTTACCAACGGCGCGGGTGCCAATGCCAGTGCAGTCGCCGACCACACCCTGGCGCTGTTACTGGCGCTGCTGCGCGACATTCCCCGTGCTGATGCCAGCACCCGGCGCGGTGAATGGAACCGGGTGATCAGCCCCTCGGTGAGCGGCAAGCGCCTGGGCATTCTTGGCCTGGGGGCGGTGGGGCAAGCCATTGCCAAGCGCGCCAGCCTGGGCTTCGACATGCCCGTCAGCTATCACAGCCGCACGCCGCGCGAAGATGTGCCTTACACCTGGTACGACAGCCCGCTCCACCTGGCCGAAGCTGTCGACATCATGGTCGTGGCCACCCCCGGTGGCGCCAATACGCAGCATCTGGTCGATGCCCAGGTACTAGAGGCGCTGGGCGGCAAGGGCTATCTGGTGAATATCGCCCGGGCCAGCGTGGTCGACACCGACGCCCTGGTGGCCGCCCTGGAGCAAGGCAAGCTGGCGGGCGCCGCCCTGGACGTATTCGACGACGAACCGGCGGTGCCGGATGCTCTCAAGGCTATGGCCAACACGGTGCTCACACCCCACGTGGCCGGACAGTCGCCGGAGGCCGCGCGCGATACCGTCACCCTGGTGCTGCACAACCTGCAGGCATTCTTTGCCGGTGAACCAGTGCTGACCCCGGTGCGCCAGTAACCCTTTCATACATCTGCCTGGCAAATCCCGGGCAACAAGGAGTGTGTGCATGCAACTCGAAATCTTCCAGGTCGATGCCTTTTCCGCTGAACCGTTCGGTGGCAACCCGGCGGCGGTGATCCCGCTACAAGCCTGGCTGCCGGACGATGTGCTGCAGCGCATTGCCGAAGAAAACAACCTGTCGGAAACCGCCTATTTCGTGCGCAACGGCGAAACCTTTGACCTGCGCTGGTTCACCCCGACCGTAGAAGTCGACCTGTGCGGCCACGCCACCCTGGCCTCGGCTTATGTGCTGTTCGAGCAGCTGGGTGAGCAGGCGCAGGTACTGCGCTTCAACACCCGCAGTGGCGAGTTGCGTGTCAGCCGTGGCACTGACGGGCTGCTGGCCATGGATTTCCCGGCCAGGCAACCGGCCGTCGTGGAAACCCCGGTGGGCCTGCTGCAAGCGCTGGGCCTGACCCAGGCACAGGCGGTGTACCGCAGCGATGACTATGTAGTAGTAATTGATGACGCCCTGTTGCTCGACACGCTGAAGCCGGACTTTGTGGCGCTGTCGGCCTTCGACGTGCGTGGTATTGCCGTGACGGCGGCAGGGCGTGGCTTTGATTTCGTCACCCGCTGGTTCGGCCCACGGGTTGGCGTGAATGAAGACCCGGTCACCGGCTCGGCACACACCTCGCTGGCGCCAGTGTGGGCTGACCGCCTGGGCAAGCAGTTGCTGAGCTGCGAGCAGGGCGGGGCACGCAAAGGCCAGCTGCTGTGTGAAGTACCGGGCAATGGCCGGGTGATCATCAGCGGGCGAGCGGCGTTGTACCTGCGCGGCACTGTGTACATCTGAAGCTTCACGCGATCCTTTGTAGGCGCGTTGCAGCTGGCATCTATAATTGCTGGCCCAACCCTCGCTAAAGGAACCAGCCATGGCCATGGAAAAACAAGGTACCTGCCTGTGCGGCGCCACCACGCTCAAGGTCATCGTCGACAACACTCATATCAGCGCATGCCATTGCAGCATGTGCCGCAAGTGGACCGGCGGGCCGTTGCTGGTGGTGCATTGCAGCCAGCCACCGGTGATCGAAGGGCGTGCCCCCAGTGTCTATGACTCGTCCGACTGGGCCCAGCGAGGGTTCTGCGGCCAATGCGGCACGCACCTGTATTACCGGCTGAAGGCCAACGACTTCCATGCGGTGCCGGTCGGCCTGCTGGATGGGGATCAGGAATGGGATTTCGATCTGCAGATTTTTGTCGAGCAGAAGCCCGCCTGGTACTGTTTTGCGAACCACACCAAAGAGCTGACCGGCCAAGAGGTGTTTGAGCAGAACAGCTAATCGTGTGCCGTCGATCCTGCTTGCCAAACCGGTGCATTCCTGAGAAAAGGGCGGCTTTGTTTTCCAGCGTTGGAGTGTGCCCGTGAGCCAAGAACTGCAGATCATCGACCTGGTCGAGGGTGAAGGCAAAGCCGCCGTCAAAGGCGCCCTGATCACCACCCAGTACACCGGCTGGCTGGCTGACGGCAGCGAGTTCGATTCATCCTGGTCACGCGGCAAGCCGTTCCAATGCGTGATCGGCACGGGTCGGGTGATCAAAGGTTGGGACCAGGGCCTGATCGGGATGCGCGTTGGCGGCAAGCGCAAACTGCAGGTTCCTGCACACCTGGGCTATGGCGAGCGCAGTGTGGGGGCCATACCGCCTGGCTCGGACCTGACCTTTGAGATCGAATTGCTGGAAGTGCTGACGCGGGATGATTGAGGAAAAGGACTACACGCGCTGTCGGCGCGTGTCTGATTGAGGGGCGATTCACAGCCAGTTAAGCTTGCCGACTCAACAAGCGAGAGGGGAGCAATTCCATGAAGTCGCATTTTTCCTCGAGGGTGGTACGCGAAGCTAACGCTTTGCTAGTTGCATCAGGTGCACGTATGGAAATTTTGCTACCGCGTGAACTGGCCAGCGTGATCACTAACCCGCGAAAGACCCGTTCGGAACTGAAGGCAGCCTTCACAGCCGCTTACTTCCGCCTGCGCAAGGGGTGAAAGCCTTATGGCGGACGGCTGTTACAACCACATCTACTCTGTGCTTGTAGAAAATGAGCAAGATACGCTCGGTATCATTGCCTATTCGTTATACAAGCGGCAGAAAATCGAATTCATCCAGGCTTTCAAAACAAAGCATGATCGGGAGCCCAAAGATGAAGACTTGGCTCCTTTCCACGACGTCAGCAACAGCGCCACGCAGATCGAGAGTTATCGAAACCAGGCCAGCCAGCTTGCTCAGGGCTTTCTTGACGCCTCGATCGCAGCGCAGGCTGTGGAGCTTGAACAGTACTACTCAGATAAGGCGAGCAGTGAAATCAGGCAAGCCAAACCTGGGTTCTGGTTGGGCGTGGCACAAAGTCTTGTAGGTTCAGTTCTATTTGTATTCTTGCTAGGTTTTCTGGTGTTTTTCGCCTGGAGTTTGAATCAAGGTCCGAAACAGGTCATCGAACAGGTGTTTGATGTCACCATCATCAACTCTGTCCCTGCGAGCGAAGCTGCAGGAGCACTGTGACGGCTACTCCCCAGAGTGATTAGTTGAGACTGGACATAATTCAGCAACACCCATCCCCTAATCTAGGCCTTGCCCAGGGAACGGCATCCACCTCCAGGGAGGAACCAAACGGGTTCAGGGCACTCTGACCCTCACTCGTTGCCAAGGATGGCATTCACTACAAGGCCGCCCTGCAGCTGACAGGGCGATGTGGCGGGTCAACCCGATTTTCTCTGCCACACGAGCCTGCCTTGATGAAGTTGCCAACATTCTTCCGCCGTCGTCGCCATTTGCTGCTGAGCCTGGTACTCACGGCCGTCGCCGTGCCGCTGGCGCTGGAGGCTGTTGAAAGCCGGGCTGAACCGGTGGATGGCACCCAAACCCTGGTGTTCCTGCGCCATGCCGAGAAGCCCGGTGAGGGGCTTGGCCAATTGAACTGCCAGGGCCTCAACCGCGCACTGGATCTGGCAACCTTGCTGCCGGAACGCTTCGGCAATGCCGACTACGTGTTTGCCGCCAACCCTTCGCGGCATGTCGAAGAAGGCAGCAAGGACGAAAGCTACAGCTACATCCGCCCGCTGATGACCATCACCCCCAGCGCCATCCGCCTCGGCTTGCCGGTGAATATCGACTACGGCGCCAACGACACCGACGAACTGGCCGATGAGTTGCTGAGCGAAAAATACCGCAATGCGACCGTCTATACCGCCTGGTCCCACGGCTACCTGCCTGAACTGATCAACACGGTGGCCGGCAAGGCCTTGGGTGAAGAGCGGGTAATCACCCAGGACTGGAGCGGCGATGACTTTGACACCCTCTATGTACTGACCCTGACCTGGCACGACGGCAAGGCCAGCCTGCTCAGCCGCAACGTGCGCCAGGGCCTGAATGACGGTGCGCATAGCTGCCCGACCTGATCCGCTGGTACTGTTTGGCCAGGAAGCCGGAACAGGGAAGTGTGATGAAGCAGCGGGTAACGGTAATCGGTGGCGGGGTGGTTGGCCTGGCAACGGCCTACGCGCTTGTTCGTGAAGGGTGGTCGGTTGATTTGATCGAGGCCCGTGACAGCCTGGCGTCGGCCACCAGCTTCGCCAATGGCGGGCAATTGTCCTATCGCTATGTGGCACCGCTGGCTGATGCCGGGGTGCCCTGGCAGGCACTGGGTTGGCTATTGCAGGGCGAGTCGCCGCTGCGCCTGCGCTTGCGTCTGGACCCGGCGCAGTGGCGCTGGCTGCTGGCATTCACCTTGGCATGCCGGCGCAGCGTCAATCGCCGAAATGCCGGGCAACTGCTGGAGCTGGCGCTGCGCAGCCAAGCCGTTCTGGCGCAGTGGCGCGACAGCCAGAACTTTGGTGATTTTGCCTGGCGGCGCAATGACAAGCTGGTGGCCTTTCGCAGCGAACGGGCCTTTGCCCATGGCCGGGCGCAATCGACCGACCCGGCCAGCCAGCGGGTGCTGGCGGCCTCCGAGTTGCGCGCGCTGGACCCTGCCCTGGAGGGCGCACCGTTTGTGGGTGGCGTGTTCACAGCGGATGAAGAGGTTGGCGACTGTCACTTGTTCTGCCAGCGCCTGGAGGCACTGTTGCGCGCTTCGGGGCAATGCCGTTTCCTGCTTGGTCGGCCAGTGACGCAGCTGGTACGGCGCCAGCACCAGGTCGTAGCGCTGCAACTGGGCAACGAACAACTGGAGGTGGAACAGTTGGTGCTGTGTGCCGGGCATCGTGGCCCAGGCTTGGCTTTACCGGGGGTGCAGATACCGGTGTATCCGCTTAAGGGCTACAGCCTGACGGCACCCATCAGCGCCTGGCATCGGCCGCCGGAGGTGAGCCTTACCGACTATGAACGCAAGATCGTCTATGCCCGCCTGGGGCAGCAGCTGCGGGTAGCGGCGATGGTGGACATTGTCGGGTTCGACGAATCGGTGGAAAAGCGCAGGTTGCAGAGCATGCGACGGCTGGCGCTGGAGACATTACCGATGGCTGCGGATTATGGGCAGGCGGTGGAGTGGGCGGGCATGCGACCGGCGACACCGACCGGGGTGCCGATCATAGGTGGGACGGTGTATCGCAACCTGTGGCTGAACCTGGGGCATGGGGCTTTGGGGTTTACACTGGCCTGTGGCAGTGCAGAGCGGCTGGCTAGAGAAATCGGTTGACCATACCGGCCTCTTCGCGGGTAAACCCGCTCCCACAGGACCCCACAGCATTCAGGTTTGTGGTGAACCTGTGGGAGCGGGTTTACCCGCGAAGAGGCCGGTACAGCCAAACCTGAAATCAGCGGCCCAGGCGCATCGGCCAACCCACCACTTTCTTCACCCGCGGCGTGGCATAGGTTCGCACTTTGGAGGTGCTCAAGCCCATGCGCACCAGCGATTCGGCGATGGTCACCGCCGCGCTCACGCCATCCACCACCGGCACGCCGGTGCGCTGGCGGATCTGCTCGTCCAGCCCGGCCATCCCACCGCAACCCAGGCAGATCACCTCTGCCTTGTCGTCACGCACGGCGCGTTCGGCCTGCTCGACAATCGCCTCCACAGCCCGTTGTGGGTCAGCTTCCAGCTCCAGCACCGCCAGCCCGCTGGCCCGCACCGACGCACAGCGGTCATAAAGGCCAGACAGCTTCAGACGGTCTTCGATCAGTGGCACGGTGCGGTCCAGCGTGGTCACCACGGAATAGGCATGGCCCAGGTACATCGCGGTGCTGGCGGCTGCATCGGTAATGTCCACCACTGGCACGTTCAGCAATTCCTGCAGGCCTTCGCGGCCGTGTTCGCCATAACCGGCCTGGATCACGGCGTCGTAGGGGCCCTCGTAGGCCAGCACCCGGTCCATCACGGCGATGGCGGCCAGGTAGCTTTCGAAGTTGCCTTCCACCGACTCGGCACCGAACCAAGGGGTAAGGCCGACGATTTCGGTACCGGGCGCTGCTACGGCCCGGGCTTGCTGGGCAATGGCTTCGGTGATGGCTTCGGTGGTGTTGACGTTGGCGATCAGAATACGCATGGGCAGTCCTCCCTGATTAATGGCTGCTGTGGTCGACGGCGATGCATTCGCCGCTGACGTCGTGGTAGTGGCGGTTGCGTGGTGCGATCAGCAGGTACAGGACGGCGGCGATGCCGGCACCGATCAGCCAGGAGAACGGGGCAACACTGTGGAAATTGGGTACCAGGGCCAGCACGATGGCCAGCAACGCAGCAGGCACGAAGGCGGCCACGGCGCGCAGGTTGATACCCTTGCTGTAGTGGTAGGCGCCGGTCGGGTGCTCGGTGTACAGCTCTGGCACGTTGATGCAGCCTTTGCGCAGCAACCAGTAGTCGGACATGATCACCCCGTACAGCGGGCCGAGCAGGGCGCCCAGGCCGGACAGGAAGTACACGATCACCAGCGGACTGTTGTACAGGTTCCACGGCAGGATCAGCACCGCCAGGGTGGCGCTGATCAGCCCCGCGCGGCGGAAGTTCAGGTGGCGTGGCGCCAGGTTGCTGAGCACGAAGGCCGGGGCGACGAAGTTGGCCATGATGTTCACCGCCACGGTGACAATCAGGAAGGCTACGCAGCCCAGTACCAGGAACAACGTGCTGGGGATGGCGGCGACGATCTGGGTCGGGCTGTCGATAATCTGGCCGTTGATCTTGAACTGCGCGCCGCACAGCACCACGGTGATCACGGCGAACACCAGGATGTTCACCGGCAGGCCCCAGAAGTTGCCGACGCGGATGGTCTTGCGGCATGGCGAGGAGCGGGCGAAATCACAGAAATTCAGCACCAGGGTGCCGTAGATGGCCAGCCACAATGCGCCGCCGGCGAAGATGTTGCGCCACATATCGATGCCGGTCAGTGGCTCGGCGACCGACCAGGCGATGCGCGCGTCGGCCCTGAAGTACATGAACACTGCCAGGGCGGCCACGGTCAGCAGGATCACCGGGCCGGCGAAGGCCTCGTAGCGGCGCACCATTTCCATGCCGTAGGCCAGGATCACCAGCTGTACCAGCCAGATTGACACGAAGCACACCCAGCCCAGGCTCGACAGGCCGAGGATGCTGTCGTGGTCGTAGGCCGCCATTTGCGGCCACACGGCGGTAAGCAGCACGCGCAGCACCACTGAGGCCAGGTAGGTCTGGATGCCAAACCAGGCAATGGCAATGACTGCGCGGATCAGCGCCGGTATCTGTGCGCCATGGATGCCGAAGGCAATGCGGCTGATGACCGGGAACGGCACCCCGGTTTTCTGCCCCATGTAGCCGGACAGGTTCATGAAGAAGTACACCAGCGCCGCGCCAATGGCCAGCGACAGCAAAATCTGCCAGCCACCCAGGCCAAGGGCGAACAAGCCCATGGCGAACGAGTAGTTGGCAATATTGTGCACATCGTTTGTCCACAACGCGAAGATGCTATAGCCACCCCAGCGCCGCCCTGCGGTGCGTGTCGGGGCAAGGTCGCGGTTGTGCAGGCGCGGGCTCAGGGCCAGTTCTGGCGCATTGCCGACGAGGCTGGAAGCGGGGTGGGTGCTGGCGACGGATAGTTCAGGGGCAAGGTCGAGGCTGCTACTCATTCCGGCGGGCTCCTGATGCACATTGACTGCGATGAGCGGGCATGCGCACGGGCTCGCCATCTCGTCGGTGCAGCTTGGCATCACAGGGTTCTGGGCGCGGCGGCCGGCTTTGGACCGGCGTGGCGGGTTCTTGTGTATTTATGTTCTGTTTAATTTGTATACAAAACACGAACACACAAAAGCGAGTTCCATGCCAAGGGAAAGCAAGTTTTACCAGATGGACATTTCGAACTTATCTTGTTGAAAGATAAGTTAATGAAATAAGTGAGGTATAAATTGACCGAATGAACAGGTTTAAATTTTCTCTCGACTATTTAGTTGATCGAATGGTCAAAATTAGTTGCGGGGAGTGTGTAACGCAATGGGGCGTTTCTGAAGAAAGTGCACACAAAAATGGCACTTATGGTGACGTTTATGTGTACAAAAAATAGTCAGGTTTTCCTGCGCTGGCCTCTTCGCGGGTAAACCCGCTCCCACAGGGTTCAACACAAGCCCAAATCTGGTGCAGTGCCTGTGGGTGCGGGTTTACCCGCGAAGAGGCCGGAACAGGCGAATTCATTCCATCGGCGGCAATCGCCGCTTCACCGGGCTTTTCTTGATGATGGCGGTGTTGGTCTCGGCCAGCACATTGATGCGGTCGAGCAGGGTGTCCAGTTGCTCCATCGAGCGCACATGCAACCGGGCAATGAAACAGTCCTCCCCGGTGACCTTGTCGCACTCGGTGAACTCGGGGATGGCAATGATCTGCCGTTCTACCTCCTGCAGCTGGCCCGGCAGTGGGCGGACGCGCACGATGGCCTGTAACTGGTAACCAAAGGCGCGCGGGTCGACCTCCACGGTGTAACCGCGCAGCACCCCACGCTCTTCCAGTCGGCGCAGGCGCTCGCTGACGCTGGGCGCGGACAGCCCGCTGACTTGCGCCAAGGCTTTGAGCGAGCGGCGCGAGTCTTCCATCAGTGCGTTGATCAGCAGTTGGTCGATGGCATCGGTCATGGTCACCTCGTCAGGTAATTCGCGTTATTTGCCTTGATAGTAAAGGCAAGGCTGCAAATTTGCCTTGGTAAACCGCTGGAAGGCAAGGCTGCAACCTTTGCATACTGTTGTCATCGTCAATAGGAGGTGTGAGATGGACAGTTCATTGCGCCGTGGCTCGCTGGAAATGGTCGCCGCCATGCTGATTTCCGGGACCATCGGCTGGTTCGTGCTGGTGTCGGGGCAGCCGGTGCTCGAGGTGGTGTTCTGGCGCTGCGTTTTCGGCGCCGTGACCCTGCTGGTGATTTGCGCCGCTTTCGGCTTTTTGCGGGCCGGAGTCATCAGCCGTACGGCGTTCCTGTTGGCGATCGCCAGCGGCGTGGCCATTGTCGGCAACTGGCTGCTGCTGTTTGCCTCGTATTCCCGTGCGTCGATCGCCATCGGGACAGCGGTGTACAACGTGCAGCCGTTCATGCTGGTGGGGCTGGCAGCGCTGTTTCTGGGCGAAAAGATCACACTGGCCAAGCTTACATGGCTTAGCGTGGCGTTCCTCGGCATGTTGGCCATCGTCAGCGCCCATGGTGCGGGGCAGGGCGGTGGTGAGGAATACTTGCTGGGCATTGGCCTGGCACTGGGCGCGGCGTTTTTGTATGCCATTGCGGCGTTGATCATCAAGCGGCTGAAAGGCACCCCGCCTCACCTGATCGCGTTGATCCAGGTAACGACGGGTGTGCTGTTGCTGGCGCCGTGGGTCAAGCTCGGCGGATTGCCGGGTGAAGCGCCAGCGCTGGCCAGCCTGTTGACGCTGGGCATGGTCCACACCGGCCTGATGTATGTGCTGCTGTACAGTGCCATCCAGCGTTTGCCCACTGCGTTGACCGGGGCGCTGTCGTTCATTTACCCGATTGCGGCGATTCTGGTGGACTGGGTGGCGTTCGGGCACCGCTTGGCGCCGCTGCAATGGCTGGGGGTAGGGCTGATTCTGCTGGCAGCGGCGGGGATGCAGCAGGGATGGTGGTTCCGGCCAGCGCGGCTTGCAGTCAAGAATTGAAGTGACCTTGCGGGCCTCTTCGCGGGTAAACCCGCTCCCACAGGATCACCGTAGCTCTGAATACTGTGGGGTCCCTGTGGGAGCGGGTTTACCCGCGAAGAGGCCGGCAAGGTAGAATGCCGCTTTTGCCAGCCTGCGACCCACCATGACTTCCCCGATTCACACCTTGGAGCAGCACCTGCTCGCCGCCCTCGACCCTGCTCCGCAGGAAACCCGCCGCCTGTTCCATGGCCGTGGCCGCTGCTGGGCAGGCCTGGAGCAGGTCACTGTCGACTGGTTGCAAGGCGTGCTCTCGGTAGCCCTGTTCCGCGAGCTGCCCGAGGGCCAACTGGCCGAACTGGAAGCCATGCTGCGCAACTTGGCGCAGAGCCCGCAATGGGCCGGCCAGGCCATTCTCATCCAGCACCGCTACTTGCCCGACAGCCCGGGCCAGTGGCTGCTGGGCGAGCCGTGCCACCAACGTGAGGTGGTCGAAGACGGCCTGACCTACCTGCTGGACCTGGGCGTGCGGCAGAACAATGGCCTGTTCCTCGACATGCGCTACGGTCGGCGCTGGGTGCGCGAGCAGGCGGCGGGCAAGCGAGTACTGAACCTGTTCGCCTACACCTGCGGCTTCTCGGTGGCAGCGATTGCCGGTGGCGCCGAACAGGTGGTGAACCTGGACATGGCCAAGTCGGCCCTGTCTCGGGGGCGGGACAATCACCGCCTCAATGGCCACGATGCTTCGCGGGTGGCGTACCTGGGGCATGAGCTGTTCAAGTCGTGGGGCAAGGTGCGCAAGTACGGGCCTTACGACCTGATCATCATCGACCCGCCGACCTTCCAGCGTGGCAGTTTCGTGCTGACCCAGGATTACGCGAAGATCCTGAGGCGTTTGCCGGAGTTGCTGAGCGCGGGTGGGACGGTGCTGGCCTGTGTCAACGACCCGGGGATCGGGCCGGAGTTTCTGATTGAAGGGATGGCCGAGCAGGCGCCTTCGTTGGCGTTTGTCGAGCGGCTGGAGAACCCGCCGGAGTTTCCGGATGTGGACCCGGCCGGGGGGCTCAAGGCCTTGGTATTCCGCCAGACCTGAGGTTGCCAGTACCGGCCCTATCGCCGGCAAGCCAGCTCCCACAGGGGTCAGCACAACCCTGAATGTTGTGGGGTCCTGTGGGAGCTGGCTTGCCGGCGATAGGGCCAGTGCTGACAGCATCAAGCCCCCAAGGCCTGCAGCGGCAGCGGATACACCTGGGCAAAACTCACGTTGTCGGTCAGGTCCACCCGCTTCTTCAGCCGCTCGTTGAACGCCCGACTCACCGCATATTGCCCACCGGAAATAGTGCGGAACTGCGCCGTCAGCACAAACCCGTTCAAGTCCATGCGGTCCACCCCGAACACTTGCAGCGGCCCTTGCAGGTTGATGCGCAGCAGCGGGTCTTCGCTGATCGACTTGCCCACCTCATGGATCAGCGCCAGTGACGCATCCACATCACTGTCGTAGGTGAACTGCACCGAGAAGAACGCATAGGCGAACTGCCGCGACTGGTTGGTAACCGCCTTGATCTGGCCAAACGGCACCGAGTGCACAAAGCCTTTACCATCGCGCAGGCGCAAGGTACGGATAGTCAGGCTTTCGACGGTACCGGCATGGCCGGAATCAAGCACTACCCAGTCGCCGATGGAAATGGTGTCCTCGATCAGGATGAACAGCCCGGTAATCACATCCTGCACCAGTTGCTGCGAGCCAAAGCCGATGGCTAGGCCGATCACCCCGGCACCGGCCAGCAGTGGCGCGACGTTGATGCCCAGGTTGGCCATGGTGGTGATGGTGCAGATGACGATCAGGATCACTTTGATCGCATTGCGCAGCATCGGCAGGATGGTCCGTACCCGGGTGCTCGGCTGGCGTGCGCTGCGGCGGCCGACGGGTGGCTTGAGTGCTTCCTGGATGGCCGTGTCGAGTACCACCCACAGTAGCCAGGTGACCAGCAGGATCAGGCCAATGCTCGACAGCGAGTTGCTGATCGCCTGGCCCAGGCGGTTGCTCAGGGCAAAATCCACCACCGAGAAGCCCCAGATGCGTCCCAGCAGTTCGATGAAGGCCACTGCCATGGCGATGCGCAGTAGCGCATGGGCGAGGCTGCGCAGCAGCTCCTTGTAAGGGCGTACCCGCTGCGCCGGGTCGGTTTCGCGCTGGGCCAGCAAGTGTTGCAGCAAAGTGCTGAGGAACACCGTAGAGACCAGCAGTACAGTGGTCAGCAAGGCTTTCTGCAGGGCCTTCTGGCTTTCTTCGCCGGCGCCGATCAGGTGAATGGCCGACACCAGGATCATCAGCAGGATCGGCAGATACCACAGCACCGAAAAGATCCGCAGGGTTTCCTGCACGGCGCGATGCTGCACGCGGTCCTTGAAGGCGCGGTTGCGGATCAGGTGCGCCACCGGGCGGCGCAGGCGGATCACCAGGCTGGCGAAGATGAAGGTGGCAATCAGGCCGGTGGCCACCGCGATGCTGGCGGTGATGTTGCCGCCCAGCTGGCGGGCGATCTGTGGGCTGGTCAGGGCGTCGCTCCAGGCCGCGAGGAAGCCGATCATGAACAGCGGGCGGGGGGCCAGGCGTTTGATGACCGCCACGGCGTCGCGTTTGTGCCCGGCATCGAACAGGGTCACCAGGCAGAGGATGATCGAAGTCGAGAACAGGCCGCTGCTGGTGGCGTAAGCCAGGCTCAGGCCCAGGGCGCGGGCCACTGACGGGTCGAGAAAGCGGCTGGCGTACAGCGTCAGCGGCAGGCTGGCCAGCGCCGGCAGGGTGTAGGGCAGCAGGTAGCCGAGCAGGCTGCTGGCGCGCTTGCGTTCGCGTAGCCAGGGCGTACCGGAAGTGCGTTTGGCGACCCAGCGGCCGAGGCTGGTGAGTGCGGCGAAGCTGGCGGCCCAGGTCAGGGTCAGCAGGAGGAAGTTGCCGATCAGTTGCAGCGAGTCGTCGGCCGAGTGCCGGTCGACCAGGCGTTCGACTTCCTTGGTGGCGCGGTCGGTGCGCAGGCGCCAGGCATCGACCAGGTGGGCATCGAGGTCGAGTTCCTGGGCGGCGCTGTCCAGGCCGTCGGCCAGGGCGCCAAGGAGGCCGCCTTGCAATACCGGTTCGGGTTCGGCGGGTTGTTCTTCAGTGGGGGTGGGGTCAGCGGCCAACAGGTGGGTGCTCAGCAGGCAGCCGAGCAGTAGGGTAGAGAGAAAACGCAGCACTGGAGTACTCCTTGGGCCGGGGTGAGCGGGGCAGGGTTACTCAAGGAACTGATTGCAGGTTGGTGGAGAAAGTTCGAAGAGGTGTGTCAAAACTACTGGCGCTATCGCCGGCAAGCCAGCTCCCACAGGTACTGCACACGCCTCGGGCATTGTGCAGTACCTGCCTACATCAATTACTGACCGGTATAGATCTGGTCAAACACCCCACCGTCGTTGAAGTGGGTCTTCTGCACGGTGCGCCAGTCACCAAAGGTTTTCTCCACCGACAGGAAGTCCACTTTCGGGAAGCGGTCGGTGTACTTGGCCAGTACCGCGGCATCACGCGGGCGCAGGTAGTTGTTGGCGGCGATCTCCTGAGCTTCTGGGGACCACAGGTACTTCAGGTATTCCTCGGCCACAGCCTGGGTACCTTTCTTGAGCACGACCTTGTCGACCACGCTGACAGGTGGCTCGGCTTCGGCCGACACGCTTGGGTAGACCACTTCGAACTGGTCGCGGCCGAACTCGCGGGCGATCATCTCGGCTTCGTTCTCGAAGGTAACCAGCACATCACCAATCTGGTTGGTCATGAAGGTGGTGGTGGCGGCACGGCCACCGGTGTCCAGCACCGGCGCCTGTTTGAACAGCTTGCCGACGAAGTCACGGGCCTTGGCCTCGTCACCGCCCTGTTTGAGCACATAGCCCCAGGCCGACAGGTACGTGTAGCGGCCGTTACCCGACGTTTTTGGGTTGGGCACGATCACCTGCACGCCGTCCTTGAGCAGGTCGGGCCAGTCTTTCAGGGCTTTCGGGTTGCCCTTGCGCACGATGAACACAGTGGCCGAGGTGAACGGCGCGCTGTTGTTCGGCAGGCGGGTTACCCAGTTATCCGGCACCAGCTTGCCATTGTCGACCAGGGCGTTGATGTCGGTGGCCATGTTCATGGTGATGACATCGGCCGGCAGGCCATCGATCACTGCACGCGCCTGTTTGCTCGAACCGCCGAAGGACATCTGCACGTTGACCTTCTCTTTGTGCTCGGCTTCCCAGTGCTTCTGGAAGGCCGGGTTGTAGTCCTTGTAGAAGTCGCGCATCACGTCGTAGGAAACGTTCAGCAGGGTGGGGGCGGCCTGGGCGAGGTTGCCCAGGGCCAGGCCTGCGGCGAGCAGCGAGGCGGTGAAGAGTTTTTTCACGTTGCTTCCTTGTTATCGAAGTGTTGGCAATTTGCCTGCGACTATAGCGGGTGGGTTTGTGGCGGTTAAAGAACAAAAATGACTTTGGTTATGCCGTCGCCTGTACCGGCCTCTTCGCGGGTAAACCCGCTCCCACAGGGACCGCGCACTGCTAAGGCCTGTGGTGATCCTGTGGGAGCGGGTTCACCCGCGAAAGGGCCAGCACCGGCAGCATCATTGCTTGGGAAACAACCCATTTCCACAGCGCGAACAGAACGCCGCGCCATGCTCATGCGTCTTTTTGTGACACGTCGGGCAATCATGCTGCAGCTGCTCCCCGCGCATGGCATTGGCCAGTTCGGCGGTAAAGATGCCGGTCGGCACGGCAATGATCGAATAACCGGTAATCATCACCAGCGACGACAGCACCTGCCCCAGCGGCGTCTTTGGCACGATGTCGCCAAAGCCTACGGTGGTGAGGGTGACGATGGCCCAGTAGATGCCTTTGGGGATGCTGGTAAAGCCGTGCTCCGGCCCTTCGATCACGTACATCAGCGTGCCGAACACCGTTACCAGGGTCGATACGCTGACCAGGAACACGATGATCTTCTGCTTGCTACCGCGCAGCGCCTCCATCAGGTAGTTGGCCTGCTTGAGGTACGGGCTGAGCTTGAGCACGCGGAAGATCCGCAGCATCCGTATCACCCGGATGATCAGCAGGTACTGGGCGTCGCTGTAGTACAGGGCGATGATCCCCGGCACGATCGCCAGCAAGTCGACCAGGCCGTAGAAGCTGAAGGCATAGCGCAAGGGCTTGGGCGAGCAGTACAGGCGGGTGATGTACTCGGCCAGGAAGATCGCGGTAAAGCCCCACTCTATGCCAGCCAGCAGCCCGGCGTAGCCCTGGTGCACTTCGTCGATGCTGTCGAGGATGACGGTGACCAGGCTGGCCAGGATGATCAGCAGGAGGATTTTGTCGAAGCGTCTTCCTGCCACGGTATCGGACTGGAAGACGATGACGAAGAGCCGCTCGCGCAGGCTCGCAGGGTTATTCATTGGCTCATTCCAAAAAAGCGGTGGGCTGAGCCTAGGGGTTGCATTTCAGCTGTGCAAGCGGCTGGCGTTGCGCTGCCTGGGCTGGGCCAGGTGATTGCCCAGGTGCATCAGCCAGCAGGCGGCGACGAAGGGCGCGGTCAGGCCAGGCACGGGCAGCAGCTTGAACAGCGGTTGCAGCAACAGGGCCAAGGCAATTGCGAGCAGCGTCACCCAGGGTTTTTCACCTTGCCGGCTAAAGGCTAATGCAGCCAGTGCGGCATTGAAGCCATACAGGCCCAGCCATGCGGCCTGCGCTTGGTCGGCAATCAACGCCACGCCCCCACCGATGGCCGAGCCGATCACCGCCCACATTGCCGCGTAGGGGTTGGCGATGAACATGCCGAGGATGATCAGCAAGCCGGCCAGGGGCTGGTCGAGCAGGAAGATCTGGCCTACGCCACGCGCCAGGGCGTACAGCGGGTCGGCTTCGACGAAGGCGCTGGGCGAGGGGCTGACGACTAGCAGGGTGCCCCAGCCCAGCAGCACGAATGGCGCGGTGTAGGCGACCAGCAACTTGCCGCCGCGCTTGCGCCACTGGTGGGTGATGATGCTGGACAGGCCGCCGGCGGCGATGATCAGGGGGGGCAATATGACCGACCAGGGCAGTACGGCGCTGATCAGGATGCCGATCAGCACGCCGTTGTAGCAGTACAGCCCGGCCTGCCGGTCGGCGCGGTCGTAGCCGCGGGCCTGGGCGGTGAGCAGGCCAGCCAGGGCGCCGAGCAGGGCGCCGCCGACCAGGTTGGGCGCGGTCAGCAGAATGGCCAGCAGGCAGCAGAGGCCGCACAGGGGGTTGCGCAGCAGCAGCACCTGGCTGAAACCGTTGAGTAACGCCGTGGCCCAGTCCGGGCACGGGTTGACGAAATTTTTGGTGTACATGGGGCAGTCAGTGAGGTTGATGGGAGGGCGGTGGGCCTCTTTGGGCCTCGGTTTTCCGCAGTTCAGGTAGATCGGTGTACGGGGAGGGCTGCGCCCTCCATTCGCAGCACAAGGCTGCTCCTACAAAGGAATCGCGAGCTTCTCAGGCTACGCGGTCCCTGTAGGAGCAGCCTTGTGCTGCGAATGGGGCGCAAAGCGCCCCCGGCAATCTCAGATCAAAGTCTCGATCCGCAGCGTGTTAGTCGACCCTGGCTTGCCGAAAGGCACACCGGCTGTGATCAGCAGCGTGTCGCCACGGCTGGCCATGCCTTGCGCCTGGGCAATCTCCAGGGCGGTGGAAACCACCTCGTCCACTTGGCGCAGGCGGTCGTTGACCACCGAATGCACGCCCCAGGCCACGCTCAGGCGGCGCGCGGTGTTCAGGTTCGGCGTCAGGTTGAGGATCGGTGCCCGTGGGCGCTCGCGTGCAGCGCGCAGGGTCGAGGCGCCCGACTCGCTGTAGTTGACCAGCACCGCCACCGGCAGGATGCCGCTGATGCGGCGGATGGCGCAGCTGATGGCGTCCGACACGGTGGCCTCGGCCTTCGGCCGGCCAACGTCGAGCTGGGCCTGGTAGTCCGGGCCGTTTTCCACCTGGCGGATGATCTTGCTCATCATCTGCACGGCTTCCAGCGGGTAGTCACCCGAGGCAGTCTCGGCTGACAACATGACCGCATCGGCACCTTCGGCCACGGCGTTGGCCACGTCAGTGACTTCGGCACGGGTCGGCGCCGGCGAGAAGCGCATGGACTCGAGCATCTGCGTGGCTACCACCACCGGCTTGCCCAGCTGGCGGCAGGTGTTGATGATGCGCTTCTGGATTTGCGGCACGCTTTCGGCCGGCACTTCCACGCCCAGGTCACCACGCGCCACCATGATCGCATCTGCCAGTTCGGCAATGGCTTGCAGTTGTTCGACCGCCGAGGGTTTCTCGATCTTGGCCATCAGGTAGGCGCGATCGCCAATCAGCTGGCGCGCTTCGACGATGTCCTCAGGGCGCTGTACAAACGACAGGGCCACCCAGTCCACACCCAGTTCCAGGCCAAAGGCCAGGTCGCGGCGGTCTTTTTCAGTGAGCGGGGAGAGGTCGAGTACTGCTTGCGGTACGTTGACACCCTTGCGGTCGGACAGCTCGCCACCGTTCAGCACTTCAGTGTCGATAGCATCGTTGTGCTTGGCGGTGACGCGCAGGCGCAGCTTGCCATCGTCCAGCAGCAGGTCCATGCCGGGCTCGAGGGCTGCGATGATTTCAGGGTGTGGCAGGTTGACCCGGCGGCTGTCGCCCGGGGTCTTGTCCAGGTCCAGGCGCAGGGCCTGGCCGCGTTGCAGCTGCACCTTGCCTTCAGCGAAACGGCCCACGCGCAGCTTTGGCCCTTGCAGGTCCATGAGGATACCCAGCGGGTAGTTCAGTTGCTGCTCCACTTCGCGGATCCACTGGTAACGCAAGGCGTGGTCAGCGTGTTCGCCGTGGCTGAAGTTGAGGCGGAAGATGTTCACGCCGGCTTCGACCAGTTGGCGGATGTCGTCGATGCCGTTGATCGCAGGGCCGAGGGTGGCGAGGATCTTTACTTTTTTATCAGGCGTCATGGTTGGGCAGTCTCGAGGATCAGGATGGCGCGGAAGTCGTTGACGTTGGTGCGGGTCGGCTCGGTGACGATCAGCGCATCCAGCGCGGCGAAATAGCCATAGCCGTTGTTGTTGTCCAGCTCGTCGCTGGCCGACAGGCCCAGGGCCTCGGCACGGGCGTAGCTGCCCGGGGTCATGAAGGCACCGGCGTTTTCTTCCGAGCCGTCGATGCCGTCGGTGTCGCCGGCCAGCGCGTATACCCCCGGCAGGCCTTTCAGGCTTTCAGTGAGGCTGAGCAGGAACTCGGCGTTGCGCCCGCCACGGCCATTGCCGCGTACGGTCACGGTGGTTTCGCCGCCGGACAGGATCACGCAGGGTGCCTTTAATGGCTGGCCGTGCTGGACGATCTGCCGGGCAATACCGGCGTGTACCTTGGCCACTTCGCGCGACTCGCCTTCCAGGTCGCCGAGAATCAGCGGGCTGAAACCAGCCTGTCGGGCTTTGACTGCGGCGGCCTCGAGCGACTGCTGGGGTTTGGCGATCAGCTGGAAGTGGCTGCGGGCCAGGGCCGGGTCATCGGCTTTGACGGTTTCCGAGGCAGGGTTGTTCAGCCAGTCGATGACCGCTTTCGGCGCTTCGATGTTGTAGCGTTTCAGAATGGCCAGGGCATCAGCCGACGTGCTCGGGTCGGCCACGGTGGGGCCGGAGGCGATCACGGTGGCGAGGTCGCCCGGCACATCGGAAATGGCATAGGTGTAGACCGTGGCCGGCCAGCAGGCCTTGGCCAAACGGCCGCCCTTGATCGCCGAGAGGTGCTTGCGCACGCAGTTCATCTCGCCGATGGTGGCGCCGGATTTGAGCAGTGCCTTGTTGATCTGCTGCTTGTCGGCCAGGGTCAGGCCTTCGGCCGGCAATGCCAGCAGGGCGGAACCACCGCCAGACAGCAGGAAGATGACGCGGTCGTCTTCATTCAGGTTGCTGACCAGTTCCAGCACGCGCTTGGCCACGGCCAGGCCGGCGGCATCCGGTACCGGGTGGGCGGCTTCGACCACTTCGATCTTCTGGCAGTTGGCGCCGTGCCCGTAACGGGTCACGACCAGGCCGGAGACTTCGCCCTGCCAGCTTTTTTCGACCACTTCGGCCATGGCGGCTGCGGCCTTGCCGGCGCCGATGACGATCACCCGGCCGCTACGGTCGGCGGGCAGGTAGGGTTCGAGGACTTGGCGGGGGTGGGCGGCAGCGATGGCTGTGTCGAACAGCTCGCGGAGAATTTTTTGCGGATCGACCGACATGGCAGGCTCCCAGTTATTGTTGTTCTGCAAAACCAAAAACGCCCCTGGAACTGCCTCCGTGCAGGCCGAACCAGGGGCGGGTGTTGCTCGGTGCTACCGCTGAACCTGTGGTCGCAGGTTCAGCGGTGTTGGCTTCTTCGCGCCGAACCGCCGCGAAGAGGCCGGTAAGGTCTACTACTTACTTGTCGCCGCGGATCGAGAAGTTGGCCATGTGTTCCAGGCCTTTGATCAGCGCCGAGTGGTCCCAGTTGCCGCCACCCAGGGCCTGGCAGGTGTTGAACACTTGCTGGGCATTGGAGGTGTTGGGCAGGTTGATGCCCAGTTCCTTGGCGCCTTGCAGGGCCAGGTTCAGGTCTTTCTGGTGCAGGTTGATGCGGAAGCCTGGGTCGAAGGTGCCCTTGATCATGCGCTCGGCGTGCACTTCGAGGATTTTCGACGAAGCAAAGCCGCCCATCAGTGCTTCACGCACCTTGGCCGGGTCGGCGCCGTTCTTGGCGGCGAACAGCAGTGCTTCGCTGACGGCCTGGATGTTCAGGGCGACGATGATCTGGTTGGCGACCTTGGCGGTCTGGCCGTCACCGTTGCCACCCACGCGGGTGATGTTCTTGCCCATGGCTTCGAACAGCGGCAGGGTGCGCTCGAAGGCTTTCGGGCAGCCACCAACCATGATGCTCAGGGTAGCGGCCTTGGCGCCGACTTCACCACCGGACACCGGGGCGTCCAGGTAGGCTGCGCCGGTTGCCTTGATTTTTTCGGCGAACGCTTTGGTGGCGGTAGGCGAGATCGAACTCATGTCGATCACGATCTTGTTCGGACCTACGCCCTCAGCCACGCCGTTTTCACCGAACAGTACGGCTTCCACCTGGGGGGTGTCCGGCACCATGACGATGATGAATTCGGCTTCCTGGGCAACCTCTTTCGGGTTGGCCAAGGCCACTGCACCGGCGGCGATCAGGTCGGCTGGCGCGGCGTCGTGGTGGGTGGAAACGAACAGGCTGTGACCTGCTTTTTGCAGGTTTTGGGCCATGGGCTTGCCCATGATGCCGGTGCCGATGAAACCGATTTTAGCCATGAGAAATTACCTCTTTGTAATTGTGATATCTCAAGCAAGCTTTGGCCCCCTGTGGGAGCGGGCTCGCCCGCGAAGCAGACAACTCGGTGGATGGCACCGGCTTTGCCGGTGTTCGCGGGCGAGCCCGCTCCCACAGGGTCCCGAGTTGTTCCTCAGATTGCGTTGTGGGTTTTCAGCCAGCCCAGGCCCGCTTCGGTGGTGGTCTTGGGCTTGTACTCCGCGCCCACCCAGCCTTGGTAGCCAATGCGGTCCAGGTGCTCGAACAGGAAGCGGTAGTTGATCTCGCCGGTGCCTGGTTCATTGCGGCCGGGGTTGTCGGCCAGCTGGATGTGGTTGATCAGCTGCAGGTTGGTTTCCATGGTGCGAGCCAGGTCACCTTCCATGATCTGCATGTGGTAGATGTCGTACTGCAGGAACAGGTTGTCACTGCCCACTTCGGCCTGGATTTCCAGGGCCTGCTGGGTGGTGTTCAGGTAAAAGCCCGGGATGTCGCGGGTGTTGATCATTTCCATGACCAAGCGGATACCGGCGGCCTTGAGCTTGTCGGCTGCGTAGCGCAGGTTCTCCACGAAGGTCTTGCGCACGGTGGCGCAGTCCGGGCCTTGTGGGCGGATGCCGGCCAGGGCGTTGACCTGGGTGTTGCCCAGCACCTTGGCGTATTCGATGGCCTTGTCGACACCGGCGCGGAATTCTTCGATGCGGTCGGGGTGGCAGGTGATACCGCGCTCACCTTTGGCCCAGTCGCCGGCAGGCAGGTTGAACAGCACCTGGGTCAGGCCATTGGCTTCCAGCTGCTGCTTGATTTCTGCAGCGCTGAAGTCGTAGGGGAACAGGTATTCGACGCCACTGAAACCGGCGTCGGCGGCAGCCTTGAAGCGGGCCAGGAAGTCCTGTTCGGTGAACAGCATGGACAGGTTGGCAGCGAAGCGAGGCATGAGTTGTCTCCTTGCGATGAAGGCCCCCAGGGCGTGCCTGGGGGCGTCAGGCGATCAGTCCAGCATCGAGATGGCGGTTGGCGCGTCGTTGCCGACCAGCGCCAGGTCTTCGAACTCGTTGACCGCGTTGATCTCGGTGCCCATGGAAATGTTGGTCACACGCTCGAGAATCACTTCGACCACGACCGGCACGCGGAACTCTTCGGCCATCTTCTGCGCCTTGAGCAGGGCTGGGGCGATCTCGGCCGGTTCGAACACGCGAATGGCTTTGCAGCCCAGGCCTTCGACCACTGCAACGTGGTCGACACCGTAGGTGGCGGCGTCGGTCGAGTTGATGTTCTCGAACGCCAGTTGTACACAGTAATCCATGTCGAAGCCACGCTGCGCCTGACGGATCAGGCCCAGGTAGGCGTTGTTCACCAGTACGTGGACGTACGGCAGGTTGAACTGTGCGCCTACTGCCAGTTCTTCGATCATGAACTGGAAGTCGTAGTCACCCGACAGCGCGACCACCTTGCGTTTGGGGTCTGCTTTCACTACACCCAGTGCGGCAGGAATGGTCCAGCCCAGCGGGCCGGCCTGGCCGCAGTTGATCCAGTGGCGAGGCTTGTACACGTGCAGGAATTGCGCGCCGGCAATCTGCGACAGGCCGATGGTGCTGACGTAGGTGGTGTCCTTGCCGAATACCTGGTTCATCTCTTCATACACGCGCTGCGGCTTGACCGGCACGTTGTCGAAGTGGGTCTTGCGCTGCAGGGTGGCTTTGCGCTGTTGGCAATCTTCCAGCCAGGCAGCACGGTCTTTCAGCTTGCCAGCGGCTTTCCACTCGCGGGCCACTTCCAGGAACACGTCCAGCGCCTTGCCTGCGTCGGACACGATACCCAGGTCCGGGGTGAATACGCGGCCGATCTGGGTCGGTTCGATGTCGACGTGCACGAACTTGCGGCCTTCGGTGTAGACGTCGACGGAACCGGTGTGGCGGTTGGCCCAGCGGTTACCGATACCGAACACCAGGTCGGATTTCAGCAGGGTGGCGTTGCCGTAGCGGTGCGAAGTCTGCAGGCCGACCATGCCGACCATTTGGGCGTGGTCGTCCGGGATGGTGCCCCAGCCCATCAGGGTCGGGATTACCGGTACGCCGGTCAGTTCAGCGAACTCGACCAGCTTGTCGCTGGCATCGGCGTTGATGATGCCGCCACCGGCTACCAGCAGCGGGCGTTCGGCGTCGTTGAGCAGGGTCAGGGCTTTTTCAGCCTGTACGCGAGTGGCGGACGGCTTGTTGACGGCCAGCGGCTCGTAGGCGTCGATGTCGAATTCGATTTCGGCCATCTGCACGTCGAACGGCAGGTCGATCAGTACCGGGCCTGGGCGGCCGGTGCGCATTTCATAGAAGGCCTTCTGGAAGGCATAAGGCACCTGGCCTGGCTCCAGAACGGTGGTCGCCCACTTGGTCACCGGCTTGACGATGCTGGTGATGTCGACGGCCTGGAAGTCTTCTTTGTGCAGGCGTGCACGCGGGGCCTGGCCGGTGATGCAGAGGATCGGGATGGAGTCGGCCGAGGCGCTGTACAGGCCGGTGACCATGTCGGTGCCGGCTGGGCCGGAAGTACCGATGCACACGCCGATGTTACCCGGGTTGGCACGGGTGTAGCCCTCGGCCATGTGCGAGGCACCTTCGACGTGGCGAGCGAGGACGTGATCGATGCCACCGACTTTTTTCAGGGCCGAGTACAACGGGTTGATGGCAGCCCCTGGGATGCCGAACGCGGTATCTACACCTTCACGGCGCATGACCAGAACGGCTGCATCGATTGCTCTCATTTTGCTCATGGGTTGTGCCTCATCGATTTTGTAATTGTATACAACTTGCTTTGCGACAGAGTGTATTCACGGCTGGCGGCTCAGGTCAATGGGTTTTCATCGGGTAGGCCGGGTTTCGTCAAAGCGGCCGTGAAAACGGCTATTTGCGCCATCGCATACGATCGTTTCAAAATATTGTATACAAAATATCCTTTCGTTGTGTTCTATTTGCCCTATCGGTTTTCAACTGCCCTCAGGGCTTCTCACAACAAGAAGAGGACCTTTCCATGAACGTCTTGAACCTGAAAGTCGCTGTCAGCCTGGTAAATGCCGCACTGGCAGCAGGCCGCAACATCAATGCCGCGCCACTGACCGTGGCGGTGCTGGATGCCGGCGGGCACCTGCTGGCGCTACAGCGTGAGGATGGCGCAAGCCTTATCCGCCCTGAAGTTGCCACTGGCAAAGCCTGGGGCGCGATTGCCCTGGGCAAGGGGTCGCGCCTGCTGGCGCTGGACGCGCAGCAGCGTCCGGCGTTTTTTGCCGCGTTGAACGGGATGGGTGAACGGCCGGTGGTGCCGGCACCGGGTGGTGTGCTGATTCGTGATCAGGACGGCAAGGTGCTGGGTGCGGTGGGGATCAGCGGCGATACGTCGGATATCGACGAGCAGTGTGCGATCAGTGCGATCGAGGAGGTGGGGTTGAAGGCGGATGCGGGGGTAGCAGCTTAAATCGCTATGGCCTGATCTGGCCACATCGCCGGCAAGCCAGCTCCCACAGGTACACCACAGTGATCAGGAACTGTGGAAGCCCTGTGGGAGCTGGCTTGCCGGCGATTGGGCTGCGAAGCAGCCCCACTGGCCCTGTCAGGCTGCCTCAGGCTCACAGCCTTTCAAGACCATGCGAATGATGGTCTCGGCCGCCGCGTCATAATCGCTGTCGGCCAGCTTGGCCTTGCCAGTCACCGCAGAAATCTGCCAGTCGAAGTCGGCATAGGTCTGGGTCGCCGCCCAGATACTGAACATCAGGTGATGCGCGTCCACATGGGCAATCTGCCCGCGGTCGATCCAGCGCTGGATGCACTCGATGTTGTGCCGGGCCTGCTCGTTCAGCTGCTCCACCTGGTTGGGCGACAGGTGCGGGGCGCCGTGCATGATCTCGCTGGCAAACACCTTGGAGGCATGTGGCAGGTCGCGCGAAATGCGGATCTTTGAACGAATGTACGCACTCAGTACTTCCTTCGGGTCGCCGTCGGCGTTGAACGGCGTCGACGCCTGCATGATTGGCGCGATGATGCTTTCCAGGACTTCGCGGTAGAGGTTGTCCTTGGACTTGAAGTAGTAATACACGTTCGGCTTGGGCAGGCCGGCCTTGGCCGCGATATCGCTGGTCTTGGTGGCGGCGAAGCCCTTGTCGGCGAATTCCTCGCTGGCCGCGCGCAGGATCAATTCCTTGTTGCGCTCGCGAATGGTGCTCATGGTCAGGGATCTTCCTCGTGTCTGGCCACCTCTAAGAGGGATCGGGCATGGTAGCACCGCGCTCGACGGGCGCTCAAGGCAGCGGCTTTGGGCTAGAATCCGTGGCACACACCTATCTGGATACAGGCAAACATGGCAGGAAGCAGTCTACTGGTACTGATCGACGACATCGCCACGGTGCTTGATGACGTCTCGCTAATGACCAAGGTGGCGGCAAAAAAAACAGCAGGTGTGCTGGGCGATGACCTGGCGCTGAACGCCCAGCAGGTTACCGGTGTGCGTGCCGAGCGCGAAATACCGGTGGTGTGGGCGGTGGCCAAGGGGTCGTTCGTCAACAAGGCAATCCTGGTGCCGGCAGCGCTGCTGATCAGTGCGTTCATTCCGTGGGCGGTTACGCCATTGTTGATGATCGGTGGCGCCTACCTGTGTTTCGAAGGCTTCGAGAAGCTGGCGCACAAGTTCCTGCACAGTAAGGAAGAGGACGACGCGCAGCACAATGCCCGGAAGGAAGCCGTGGCTGACGCCAATGTCGACCTGGTGGCGTTCGAGAAAACCAAGATCAAGGGCGCGGTGCGCACCGACTTCATCCTGTCAGCGGAAATCATCGCCATCACCTTGGGTACCGTGGCCGATGCGCCGCTGAGCCAGCAGATCATCGTGCTGTCGGGCATCGCCATCGTCATGACCATCGGCGTTTACGGGCTGGTGGCCGGCATCGTCAAGCTCGATGACCTGGGGTTGTGGATGACCCAAAAGGCATCGAGCCTGACCCAGGCCGTTGGTAACGGCATCCTGCGGGCCGCACCGTACATGATGAAAAGCCTGTCGGTGATCGGCACGGCGGCGATGTTTCTGGTCGGTGGCGGCATTCTGGTGCATGGCATCGAGCCGCTGCATCATGCCATCGAGGCGTTCAGCGAGGGGCGTGGCGGGGCGTTGACCGGGGCACTGCTCAATGGCGTAGCCGGGGTGCTGGCCGGTGGCGTGGTGCTGGCGGTGGTGGCGGTTGCCGGCAAATTGTGGCGGGTGCTCCGGCCTGCCACATAAGGTTGCATGGCCGGGGCTTTGCCCCGGTTCACGGGTGAACCCGCTCCCACAGGTACCGCGTTTGCCTTGAACCGGGCGCGGACCCTGTGGGGGCGTTTGCCCGCGAATGGGCCGCGGCACGGCCCTGAGGGATCAGGTCAGAAGTGAACCTTGACCAGGAAACTCATGGTGTTCTGGTCAGTCGTAAAAGCATCGCTGTCCTTGATGCCGTACTTGTTCTTCCAGTAGTCGTACTCCACACCCACATACAGCTGCTTCTCGCCCAGGTGCAATGCCTTGCCCAGGTCATACTTGATCTGCGGGTTGAAGTGCAGGTTGGCGTGGTAGGTGCCGCGGCGGTTCTCGTCGTTGTCCACCACCCAGTCCATGAAGCCGTCGATCAGCACGTCGGAATCGCCCACCGGAATGGTGTACGACCATACCGGCGTGATCTGCCATACGTTGTCGCCGGCGCGGCTGCCGTCGGTGGTGCGGTTGTAGAAGTTCAGCTGGAAGTAGTCAAAGCCGGGAATGGCCAGGTCGAACCCTGGGCCGATCAGGTACGACTCGGTGTCACCCTCGCCAAACTCGTAGGTCATCGCCAGCAGCACGTCCTTGACCGGGCCGAACTCCACCTTCTGGTCGAAGATCTTGTTGAACGACAGGCGTGGGCTGATCTCACCGTAATAGGTATTCGGGCCATTGCCGGCGTCTTTCTGGCCTTGGTAGAAGATCTTGTCGACGAAGATGAAGTTGTCGCCGTACTTCCAGCCATCGGCGTGCTCGAACGTGACGGTTTGCTGGATCGCCGGGTTGACCTTGAAGTTCTTGCCCCACAGGTAGGTCAGGCTGTTGTTCTGCCATTGCAGCAGGTCGTCGGCGTAGGTGGTGCCACAGGCCAGCAGGCCGCCGGCGAGGATCAGGCTGTTGATGGTACGCATTGCGAGTGTCGCTCCCTTGATTGATCTGTTGTCAGCGCTCGGTATTGGCGCTTTTTTGTTGTCTTGCGAGTCAGCTTTTTTCGATGGGCCACAGCTGTTTGGCAAGGGTTGAGCCAACTTTTCCGGGTTGGCAAAACCTTCCTGCTCGACTTCGTTCTGAACGGATGAAAAGGGTCTTTCAGGCTGGCAACACGTTGGCCAACCGCCCGTATTCATTGACTGAGCGGTCAGTAAACGCAGGCAGAATCCGTTCTGCCCTGATCGAGGGGGCGCGCAGATTACTGGCTTGCGCGCCGCGCCTCAAGTGCTCCGTCCTGGAGCGGGGTGGTTCAAACTTGTGCGTTTGGTCAGTTTATTAGAAATGCACTTTGATCAGGGCACTGGCGACGCTCTGGTTGCTTTCCAGGTTGCCGCGGCTGTCGATGCCGTATTTGTCCTTCCAGTAGCTGTACTCAAAGCCCACGTAGAGCTGCTTGGCGCCCAGGTTCAGCGCCTTGCCCAAGTCGTATTTGACCTGCGGGTTGAAGTGCAGGTTGGCGTGATAGGTGCCACGGCGGGTCTGGTCGTTGTCGGGGACCCAGTCCATGTAACCGTCGATCAGAATGTCAGACCTGCCCACGGGGATGGTGTACGACCAGCCAGGGGTGATCTGCCAGACGTTGTCGCCGGGGCGGCTGCCCTCGGTGTTGCGCACGTAGAAGTTGAGGGTGAAATAGTTGAAGCCGGGGATGTCCAGGTCAAAGCCGGGGCCGATCAGGTAGGCTTCGTTGTCGCCTTCGCCACGCTCGTAGGTCATAGCCAGCAGCACGTCCTTGATAGGGCCGAAGGCAAGCTTCTGGTCGAAGATCTTGCCGAGCGACAGGCGCGGGCTGAACTCGCCGTAGTAGGTGGTCACGCCTTTGCTGGCGTCGGCCTTGCCGTTGTAGAAGATCTTGTCGACGAACATGAAGGTGTCGCCGTACTTCCATTTGTTGGCGTGCTCGAACGTGATGGTCTGCTGGATATCAGGGTTGACCTTGAAGTCCTTGCCATACAGGTAGGTCAGGCTTTCGCCATGCCATTGCAGCCATTCGCCTGCATGCGAGGGTAGGGTGGCCAGCAGGCTGCTGCCCAACAACAGGGACGTGGTGATGCGCTTCATGTTGTGATTCCCGGACTTATTGTTTTTGTTGGCGGTTTTTTTGGCGCGCAGGCGCCCCGGGCGACCCATTCCGGCGGGTCGACGGCGTAGCGGTTACTGCAGATGTGGGTGAGGGGCGGCAAAGCGCCGCCCCTTATGGCTCAATGCTGGTGACAGGCGTCGTTGTGCACCGCGCGGTCGGCGCCACCGAGGATGTTGAACAGCACGTTCAACACCAAGGCACTGACCGTGGCCATGGCGATACCACTGTGGGTGATGGGTTCCATCCACTGCGGCATCTGGGCAAAGAACTCCGGACGCACCACGGGGATCAACCCGAAGCCGACGCTCACCGCCACCAGCAGCTGGTTGCGGCGGTCGCCGATGTCCGCCTCCTGAAGAATCTTGATCCCGGTGGCAGTGACCATGCCGAACATGGCAATGGACGCGCCGCCCAGTACCGCAGGCGGGATCGAGGCAATCAGGAAGGCCGCTTTTGGCAGCAGGCTGAGCAGGATCAGCAGTGCACCGGCCACGATGGTGACAAAGCGGCAGCGCACCCCGGTCATCTGCACCAGGCCGATGTTCTGGGCGAACGAGGAGTGGGTAAAGGTGTTGAAGAAGCCGGCAATGAACGATGCACCGGCATCGCACAGCAGGCCGCGACGCAGCATCCCTGGCGTAACTTCGCGATCAGTCACCTTGCCCAGGGCCAGGAACATACCGGTGGACTCGACGAAGATGATCACCACCACCAGGCACATGGACAGGATCGGCGCCAGGCTGAAGGTCGGCATGCCGAAGTGCAGTGGGGTTACCACCTGCAACCACGGCGCGTCTTTCAGGCCAGACAGGTCGACCATGCCAATGGAGCCGGCCAGGATGTAGCCAAGGCCCATGCCCACCAGCACCGATACGTTGACCCAGAAGCCACGCATGAAGCGGTTGATCAGCAGGATGACCGCCAACACCAGGCCGGCGACCAGCAGGTAGATCGGCGAGCCGAAGGTTTCAGCTTCATGGCCGCCACCGGCCCAGTTGACTGCCACCGGGAACAGCGACAGGCCAATCGAGGTGATCACCGTACCGGTGACCAGCGGCGGGAAGAAACGTACGACCTTGGACATGAACGGCGCGATCAGCATGCCGAAGAACCCGGCGGCGATGGTCGCCCCGAAGATCCCCTGCAGGCCTACGCCGGGCATGCCGGCCATGGCCACCATGCTGCCGACGGCAGCGAAACTGGCACCCATCATCACCGGCATGCGGATGCCCACCGGGCCGATACCGAACGACTGGATGATGGTGGCGACGCCAGCGACCAGCAGGTCGGCGTTGATCAGGAAAGCGACTTCTTCACGGGACAACCCAGCGGCCTGGCCGATGATCAACGGCACGGCAATCGCGCCACCGTACATCAGCAGAACGTGTTGCAGGCCAACCAGGATCAGTTGGAACAAGGGCAAGGGTTCGCGCGGCGGCGCAATGGGGATATACGCCTTGCGTGACTCGGACATGCAGCACCTCGAGTTTTGTTTTTATTCTCGGATCCAAGCGGCAAGCTCCAAGCGGCAGTTTCTCGGTGAAGAGAGACCGGGGTTCCCGCTTGCAGTTGAACGCTCGATGCTTGCTTGTTGCGTGAATCTTCAAGTTTGAGGCCGGGTTAACCGGCCTCTTCGCGGCGCAAGGCCGCTCCTACAGGGGACTCAGTCGCCTTGTAGGAGGGTGTTTCAGTTGACCTGGGCGCCTTTGGCGATCCAGTCGCCGACGAGCTTGCGCTCTTCGGTGGTCATCTGGGTGATGTTGCCCAGCGGCATGATCTGGCTGGCGACCGCTTGCGCCTGAATGCGCGCGGCCTGGGCCTGGATCTGCTGCGGGGTGTCGAACATCACGCCGGCAGGGGCGGCGCTGAACAGTGGGCTGGTCGGCTTCGACGAGTGGCACACGGTGCAGCGTTCCTGGATGACATTGTGGATCTTGTCGAAGTCGCCACCGCCGGCCTGGGCAGCGGCCTGGGCCGGTGCTTGCGCTGGTGCAGCCGGCGCTTCGGCAGCCTTGGCGGCGTCCTCTGCGCGCTGCTCGGCAGCGGTCTTGCCACCGACGGCAGTCGCAGGCAGCGGCTGGTACTCGACCTTCGCTGCCGCTTGCTCAGGGCTTACGGCCATCGGTTTCGGACCGGTGACGTAGGCCAGGCAGATCATCGCCAGGGCGCCGACCGGCAGGGTCCAGGCGTACTTGTTGCTGTCGTGGCGGGTGTTGAAGTAGTGGCGGATCAGAACCGCGGCTACTGCGATACCGGCCAGGATCAGCCAGTTGTACTGGCTACCGTAGGTGCTCGGGAAATGGTTGCTGATCATGATGAACAGCACCGGCAGGGTGAAGTAGTTGTTGTGACGCGAGCGCAGCAGGCCCTTGGCCGGCAGTACCGGGTCGGGCGTCTGGTTGTTCTCGATCGCCGCCACCAGCTGGCGCTGGGCCGGCATGATGATGCGGAACACGTTACCGACCATGATGGTGCCGATGATCGCGCCGGTGTGCAGGTAGGCACCACGGCCGCTGAACACCAGGCTGAAGCCCCAGCAGGCGGCGATGATCAAGACGAACAGTACACCGCCGAGCAGCGCTGGCTTCTTGCCCAGGGGCGAGTCGCACAGGAAGTCGTAGATGAACCAGCCAGCGATCAGCGAGCCGATACCGATGGCCACGCCTTCGGCACCGCTCAGGGTGCTGCCAGGGGCCAGCAGGTACAGCGCCGGGTTCCAGTAGAACACCACGCACAGCAGGGCGATACCGGACATCCAGGTGAAGTAGGCTTCCCATTTGAACCAGTGCAGGTTCTCGGGCATTTTCGGGGGTGCGAGCTTGTATTTCTCCAGGTGGTAGATACCACCGCCGTGAATTGCCCAGAGATCACCCGACAACCCATCGCGCGGGTTGCTTCGGTTCAGGTGGTTCTCCAGCCAGACGAAGTAGAACGATGCACCGATCCAGGCGACACCGGTGATCATGTGAACCCAGCGAATGCTCAGGTTCAGCCATTCGTGAAGGTGTGCTTCCACAGTATGTACCTCTGCCGATCACCTAGCGATGATCGACCTTTTCTTATTGGTGGGGATTGAGGATCAGCATCTGTTCCTCGGTGAAGTAATGCTCATCGCAGTTGTTGCCAGAACCACTGCGATCAACCACCAGGAAATCATCCCGCTTTTCGATCGTGAGCACCGGGTGGTGCCAAACGCCGCGATGGTAATTGATGCCCTGCCTGCCATTACTGCGGAAGGCGCGGACCAAGCCTGATACAGGTGCATCGCCAACGGGCGCGACCACGATCAGAAAGGGGTTGCCGAGCAGCGGGATGAAAGCCTGGCTGCCCAGCGGATGGCGTTCCAGCATGCGTACGGTCAGCGGCATGTCCAGCGCGTCGGCGCGGAAGATGCTGATGATCGCCTTGTCTTCGGGCTCGGCGGTCTCGACCGTGGCGAGCTTGTGAAAGCGCATGGTCGAGCCGTTGTTGATCATGAAGTGGTCGCTGCCGTCGGTTTCGATCACATCTCCGAACTGGGCGAAGGCTTCTTTGGTCAGGGGCTCGATCATCAGGGTGCGCATGCGGGTCTCTCTTATATGTTCGTTGTACTGAAAAAGGTTCGGCTGTCGCTTACAACTGCAGCAGGCGGAACAGGGCGATCAGGTTGATCTGCGCCAGGGCTTCCTTGAATTCGGCATCGGCATCGTTGTGGATGCGTTTTTCAAAGGCGGCGAGGATCTGGTGCCGATTGCTGCCCTTTACCGCCATGATGAACGGGAACTGGAACTTGGCTTTGTAGGCATCGTTCAGCTCGGTGAAGCGGGCGAACTCTTCGGCGGTGCACTGGTGGATACCGGCGCCGGCCTGTTCGTTGGTGCTCGATTCGGTCAGCTCGCCCTGGATGGCGGCCTTGCCGGCCAGGTCCGGGTGAGCGTTGATCAGCGCCAGCTGGTCGGCGTGGTTGGCGCTGAGCAGGATGTCGCTCATGCGCTGGTGCAGCGCTTCGATCTCGTCCAGCTCGCCCAACTGGCCCAGGTCGTAGGCTTTTTCGGCAACCCACGGCGAGTGCTCGTAGATGTCGGCGAAGGCCTCGACGAAGGCGTCACGGCTCAGGGCGGAGGGCTTGAGGGTGTTGAAGGCGGTCATCAGGCGTTCTCTTTCTTGTACGGGTGGGTGGCGTGCCAGTGGCGGGCGATATCCACGCGACGGGCGAACCAGACCTGGTCATGGCTTTTTGCGTAATCGACGAAGCGCTTGAGTGCAGCCAGGCGTGCCGGGCGGCCGACCAGGCGGCAGTGCAGGCCGATGGAGAGCATTTTCGGCGCTTCGGCGCCTTCGGCGTACAGCACATCAAAGGCGTCTTTCAGGTACTGGAAGAACTGCTCGCCGCAGTTGAAACCCTGTACCTGGGTGAAACGCATGTCGTTGGTGTCCAGGGTGTAGGGGATCACCAGGTGCGGCTTGTCGGTGGGGTTGTTCGGCTCCCAGTAGGGCAGGTCGTCGTCGTAGGTGTCGCTGTCGTACAGGAACCCGCCTTCTTCCATCACCAGGCGGCGGGTGTTCGGGCCGGTGCGGCCGGTGTACCAGCCCACCGGGCGCTCGCCGGTGAGTTCGGTGAGGATGCGGATGGCTTCGAGCATGTGCTCGCGCTCCTGGGCCTCGTCCATGTTCTGGTAGTCGATCCAGCGGTAGCCGTGGCTGCAGATCTCGTGGCCGGCTTCGGCCATGGCGCGGATCACGTCAGGGTGGCGCTGGGCGGCCATGGCCACGGCGAAGACGGTCAATGGCACGCCGCTGTCCTTGAACAGCTTCAGCAGGCGCCACACGCCAGCACGGCTGCCGTATTCGTACAGCGACTCCATGCTCATGTTGCGCTGGCCCTGCAGCGGCTGGGCAGCGACCATCTCGGACAGGAAGGCTTCGGACTCTTTGTCACCGTGCAGGATGTTGCGTTCGCCGCCTTCCTCGTAATTGAGGACGAAAGACAGCGCGATGCGAGCGTTGCCCGGCCATTGCGGGTGAGGAGGGTTGTTGCCGTAACCGATCAGGTCGCGAGGGTAGTCAGCGCTCACTGCAGTCTTCCTTCTTGTGCGTTAGTGCGGGTGGTGGGCGGGCCGCGTCGGTATGTCGCACCACCGGATGGGCTGATTGTATACAACTTCTGAAATCTTTTGTAAGCCTGTTTTTCCGCATTTCTTCCCTTTTGTCGCCGCGCAGCGGCCTGGAAATACAGTGCAAGAAACCTGCCTGATTGGTCAGCTAATGACGTTTGCCTCGTTACGCGGCCTGTATTTGCGACCGATGGGTCGTTTATGGGCAGGAAATGCCGGGTGCGACAGATGGGTTTAAAAAATTGTGTACAATCTGGCGATGGAATGTCTTAATGGCGTCATTCCCGCCTGCCGCAGGCGCTATGCTGGTGCGATGGCTGAGTATTTTTTGCCCACAGATTGAACAAGAGGCGACACGCAATGGGACGTTTGACCACACACGTACTGGATGCCGCGCATGGCTGCCCGGGCAGCTCGATCAAGGTCGAGCTGTACCGCGTCGAAGGCCAGCAACTGGAGCTGGTGAACACCGCCCTGACCAACAGCGATGGCCGCGTCGACGCGCCGCTGCTGCAGGGTGACGACTACCGCACCGGTGTTTACCAGTTGCAGTTCAGCGCTGGCGATTACTACCGCGCCCGTGGCGTGCAGTTGCCGGCCCAGGCGTTTCTGGATGTTGTTGTGCTGCGCTTTGGCATCGATGAGTCGCAGGAGCACTACCACGTGCCGCTGCTAATCTCGCCGTACAGCTATTCGACCTATCGTGGAAGCTAGTTGGTCGCTAGAAGAATCTTCGTAGGTCCTTTGGCCCGCTCTCACACTGGCGGGCTTTTTTTCGTCTGCAGGAAAGGGGGGCGTGATGGGGGTGTTCGGCGTGAATGTTGTAGCGGGCATGGAATCGCGCGCCGCCCGCGCGGCGCATCGCGAGCTGCGCTCGCTCCTACGTTTGTTTCGGGCTAGTCACGCCTGTGACAGGCGCGCGCGACCGCCTTGTTTGTACGACGCGATATCGCTTCATGCGCCTAGGCGTTCGCGCGCAAATCCCCCAGAAATAACTGGCCCGAAACAAACGTAGGAGCGAGCGCAGCTCGCGACGCGCCGCGTGGGCGGCGCTCGATCTTGAAAACACTAAACTTCTACAGCCAGGCTACCGGTGCTTAGAGGAACACGAACTTGGCAATGAAGATGGCGCACAGCACCCACAGGCTGGCCGAGATTTCCTTGTACTTGCCGGTGCCTGCCTTCAACGCGACGTAGGTGATGAAACCCAGCGCGATACCATCGGCAACGGAGAAGGTCAGCGGCATCATGATGACCGTGACGATCGCCGGAATGCTGTCGGTGGCTTCGTCCCAATGGATGTGCGCCATGCTGCCCATCATCAGCATTGCCACGTAGATCAACGCACCCGCCGTTGCGTAGGCGGGAATCATCCCGGCCAGTGGGGCGAAGAACATCGCGGCGATGAACAGCAGGCCAACCACCACCGCAGTCAGGCCGGTACGACCACCTGCGGCCACACCGGCGGCACTCTCCACATAACTGGTAACTGGAGGCACGCCGACCACAGCACCGAATACGCTGGAAGCACTGTCGGCCTTCAAGGCACGTGAAAGGCCTTCGATACGCCCGTCCGGCGCTACCAGGTTCGCTCGCTGGGCAACCCCCATCAGCGTGCCGGCGGTGTCGAACATGTGTACGAACAGGAACGCCAGCACCACGCTGATCATGCTGACGTTGAACACGCCGGCCACGTCCATGGCCATCCAGGTCGGTGCCAGGCTTGGCGGCATCGACATCACCCCGCCAAACTTGACCAGGCCCAGGCCCCAGCCTGCCAGGGTGACGCCAATGATGCTGATCAGGATCGCGCCGAACACCCGCTTGTAGCTGAGGATGGCGATCAGCAGGAAGCAGATTGCCGCCAGCAGCGGCCCCGGCTCATGCAGCGAGCCCAGCTTGATCAGGGTGGCGGGGCTGTCGACGATGATGCCTGCCGTTTTCAGGCCGATCAGCCCGAGAAACAATCCGACGCCGGCCCCCATGGCATGGCGCAGGCTGACCGGGATGCTGTTCAGCAACCATTCGCGCACTTTCGACAAGGTCAGGAACATGAACAGCACGCCCGAGACGAACACCGCCCCCAGTGCCGTTTCCCAGTTGTAGCCCATGGTGCCGACCACGGTGTAGGTGAAGAAGGCGTTAAGCCCCATGCCCGGCGCCAGGCCCACCGGCCAGTTGGCGTACAAGCCCATCAGCAGGCAGCCCAGCGCGGCGGCGATGCAGGTGGCGACGAAAGCGGCACCATGGTCGATGCCGGCGTCGGCCATGATGTTGGGGTTGACGAAGATGATGTAGGCCATGGTGATGAAGGTGGTCACCCCGGCGATCATTTCGGTTTTGACGGTGCTGCCATGTTGCTTGAGTTTGAAAATCCGCTCCAGCCAGCTTGTTTCGAGCGGTGGGGCGAGATCCAGCGTAGGGGCTTCGGATTTGCGGCTTTCCACAGCAGGTACTCCTCAAGTCATTCTTGTTGTTATGGAGCCAGTTTCCTGCGCAATGCACTTGGCGGCTCCGCGAGGGAAGGCAGACGTCTGACCGTTTTGTTGACTCATGGGTCAAGAAGTTGCTCGGTGGATTATGCTTTTGTGTACAAAGAATGCAAATAATGTTTTATGTTTTGTGTGCGCAATGCGTCGTACAACGGCTATATAGGTAAAACGCCCCCTGCGGAATCGCCTCAGCCTGTGTACAATGGCGCCATACTTTCTCTTCGTGCCTCGAGAGCCCATGAACGAACAGCTGCAACCTCTGAAGAAACCTGCACGTGTCGGCAAGGCCGGCCGCAGTGGTACCCAGGACGACATCGTCTACGCGCACATTTTCGAGGCGATCCTCGAGCAGCGCCTGGCGCCGGGCACCAAGTTGAGCGAGGAAGCGCTGGGCGAAATCTTCGGCGTCAGCCGCACCATCATCCGCCGCGCCCTGTCGCGCCTGGCCCACGAAAGCGTGGTGCTGCTGCGGCCGAACCGCGGTGCAGTGGTGGCCAGCCCCACGGTAGAAGAGGCGCGCCAGGTGTTCTTCTCGCGGCGTATGGTGGAGCGGGCCATTACCGAACTGGCCGTGCAGCACGCCACCCTGGACCAGCTCAACGAACTGCGGCAGATGGTGCGCGAAGAGCGCGACAGCTTCTCTCGCGGTGATCGCGGTGCCGGCATTCGTCTTTCCGGCGAGTTCCACCTCAAGCTGGCGGAAGCCGCGGGCAATGCGCCGCTGGTGAGCTTCCAGCGCAGCCTGGTGTCGCAGACTTCGCTGATCATTGCCCAGTACGAAAGCGGCAACCGCTCGCATTGCTCGTATGACGAGCACATGCAGCTGATCGATGCCATCGAGGCGCGTGATGCCGACCAGGCCGTGAGCCTGATGATGCACCACATGGACCACATCGACAGCAAGCTGAACCTGGACGAGGAGAGTGCCTCGGACGATCTGCATGCGGTGTTCTCGCATTTGCTGAAAAAGCCCAAGGTTTCTGCCAAGGGTTGATCGTTTGCCAAGGTGAGTGAAGGGGGCTGCTTTGCAGCCCATTCGCAGCACAAGGCTGCTCCTACAGGCGATACGCGATCCCTGTAGGAGCAGCCTTGTGCTGCGAATGGGGCGCGAAGCGGCCCCCAGTCATTTCTGGCCATCAGCCAAACGTCTGCTAAATTCTTGTGAGCAAACCTTCATCAAGCAGTTGGGCTTGCGCATTCGTTGCGTTCAACTTCTTGAGGAATGGATTCATGAGCATGTCCCTCGGTAAACGCATGGGTGCCGAACTTATCGGCACCTTCTGGCTGGTCCTTGGTGGCTGTGGCAGTGCGGTCCTCGCAGCCAGTTCGCCTCTCGGTATCGGCGTTCTCGGTGTTGCCTTCGCCTTCGGCCTCACAGTGCTGACCATGGCCTTCGCCATCGGCCATATCTCTGGCTGTCACCTCAACCCTGCCGTGTCGTTCGGGCTGGTGGTGGGGGGGCGCTTTCCTGCCAAAGAGCTGCTGCCCTACGTGATCGCGCAAGTGATTGGCGCCATCCTGGCGGCCGGGGTGATCTACCTCATCGCCAGCGGCAAGGCCGGTTTCGAGTTGTCGTCGGGATTGGCTTCAAACGGCTATGCCGACCACTCGCCCGGTGGTTATACGCTGGGTGCGGGTGTCATCAGTGAAGTGGTGATGACGGCGATGTTCCTGGTGGTGATCATGGGGGCGACCGATTCCCGGGCGCCGGCAGGTTTTGCGCCCATAGCCATCGGACTGGCCCTGACCCTGATCCACCTGATATCGATCCCGATCACCAACACCTCGGTCAACCCCGCGCGTAGCACGGGGCCGGCCTTGTTCGTCGGTGGCTGGGCCCTGCAACAGCTGTGGCTGTTCTGGGTGGCGCCGCTGATCGGTGCTGCAATCGGCGGCGCGCTTTACCGGGGCCTTGCAAAAGAGCCTTAGCGCTGGTGCACGCAACGCCCGGCAGCGTAGGTTTCGCGCACAGTGCGGTCATCGCCCAGGGTGGTGAGCACGAACAGGGTCTCTTCGATGCTGTTGGACTGCTGAATGCGGTAGTCCAGCAGCGGCGTGGCCTTGTAGTCCAGCACCACGAAGTCGGCATCATTGCCCGGGCGCAGGCTGCCGATGCGGTCGTCCAGGCGCAGGGCGCGGGCGCCGCCGAGGGTGGCCAGGTACAGCGACTTGTACGGGTGCAGGCGCGCGCCTTGCAGCTGCATCACCTTGTACGCTTCGTTCAGGGTGTTGAGCAACGAGAAGCTGGTGCCGGCACCGACGTCGGTACCCAGGCCCACGTTGACCTTGAAGCGCTCAGCCTGGGGCAGGTTGAACAGGCCGCTGCCGAGGAACAGGTTGGAGGTGGGGCAGAAGGCCACGGCCGAGCCGGTTTCGGCCAGGCGCTGGCATTCGTCGTCGCACAGGTGCACGCCGTGGGCAAACACCGAGCGCTCGCCCAACAGCTCGAAGTGGTCGTACACGTCCAGGTAACCCTTCTGCTCAGGGAACAGCGACTTGACCCAGTCGATTTCCTTGAGGTTTTCCGACAGGTGCGTGTGCATGTACACGCCCGGGTGTTCCTTGAGTAACTGGCCGGCCAGGGTCAGCTGTTCGGGTGTGCTGGTCGGGGCGAAGCGCGGGGTAACTGCGTAATGCAGGCGGCCCTTGCCGTGCCAACGCTCGATCAGTGCCTTGCTCTCGGCATAGCCGGATTCGGCGGTGTCGGTCAGGTAGTCCGGGGCGTTGCGGTCCATCATCACCTTGCCGGCGATCAGACGCAGGTCCAGGCGCTCGGCCTCTTCGAACAGGGCGTTGACCGATTCCGGGTGCACGCTACCGAATACCAGCGCGGTGGTGGTGCCGTTGCGCAGCAGTTCCTTGAGGAAGATTTTCGCCACCTGGTCGGCGTGCGCTTTGTCGGCGAACTGCTTTTCGCAGGGGAAGGTGTAGGTGTTCAGCCAGTCCAGCAGTTGCTCGCCGTAAGAGCCGATCATGCCGGTTTGCGGGAAATGGATGTGGGTGTCGATAAAACCCGGGGTGATCAGCGCGTCCTGGTAGTGCTCCACCAGGATGCCTGCTTCCAGGGTCGGCAGCAGTTCGCTGGCGTGGCCAATGGCGCTGATGCGGCCGTCGTCGACCACCAGCAGGCCGTCTTCGAAATACTCATGGGAAGCCTCCAGGCCCACCTCGGCCGGGTCGGCGATGCTGTGCAGGATGGCGGCACGGTAGGCTTTGCGGGTAACGGTCATAACACACTCGTCAAATAGCTTGGCTGCGCCGGGAGGGCGGCAGCAACTGGGCAATGGGGCCGGCATTGGCAGCAGCGTCGTGCTGGCCGAAGCAGGCGTTGTAGGTGGCGATGATTTCGCCGGCGATGGACACGGCGATTTCGATGGGCAGCTTGCCCTTTACCTCGGGCAGGCCCATCGGGCAGCGCATGCGCGCCAGCACGGCCTCGTCGTAGCCGCGCTCGCGCAGGCGGTGCTCGAACTTGACCCGTTTGGTCTTCGAGCCGATCAGGCCGAACCAGGTGAAGTCGTTGCGCTTGAGAATGGCGGCGGTCAGCTCCAGGTCGAGCTGGTGGTTGTGGGTCATGACGATGCAGTAGCAGCCTGGTGGCAGGTCTGCGACTTCGTCGACCGGTTCCTCACTGACGACCTTGGTCACCCCGTTGGGGATGAGCTCGGGGAATTCCTGTTCGCGCGAATCGATCCAGCGCACCCGGCAGGGCAGCGCGGCGAGCAAGGGTACCAGAGCCCGGCCGACATGGCCCGCGCCGAACACGGCGATCTGCGCCTGCACGGCGGCCATGGGCTCGAACAGCAGCACGGTGACGCCGCCGCAGCACTGGCCCAGGCTGGCGCCAAGGCTGAAGCGCTCCAGGTGTGGGGTGGTACGCTGCTCTTCGAGCATTTGCCGGGCGATGTGCAGGGCCTTGTATTCCAGGTGGCCGCCGCCGATGGTGTCGAACAGGCCACTGGCGCTGACCACCATCTTCGAGCCTGCGTTGCGCGGGGTCGAGCCGCGCTCCTCGATGATGGTCACCAGCACGCAGGCTTCGCCACGGGACTGGTGGTCGGCGAGGGCGTTGATCCATTGGTGCATGATGCAGATCCTCATTCCAGGTGGCCTGTTCGGGCCCTATCGCCGGCAAGCCGGGCTCCCACAAATACAGCACAGAGCTTGCCAGCGGTGCAGCACCTGTGGGAGCCCGGCTTGCCGGCGATAGGGCCCGAACAGGCGCCCACCCAACCTCAGTGAGTGACGGTTTCCAGTTGCTGTTCTACAGGCTGAGTGGCAGCCACCACCTTGCGCATCTGCTCACAACCCCACAGCACCCGCTCCGGTGTCGCCGGCGCGTCAATGTTCGGCTGCACGCGGTAGTCGGCCAGGCTGGCCACGGCATCCTTGATCGCACACCAGGCCGCAATGCCGAGCATGAACGGCGGCTCGCCCACGGCCTTGGAATGGAACACGGTGTCTTCCGGGTTCTTGCGGTTTTCCACCAGCTTCACCCGCAGGTCCAGCGGCATGTCGGCGACGGCCGGGATCTTGTAGCTGGCCGGGCCGTTGGTCATCAGTTTGCCCTTGGCGTTCCATACCAGTTCTTCGGTGGTCAGCCAACCCATGCCCTGGATGAAGCCGCCTTCCACCTGGCCAATGTCGATGGCCGGGTTAAGCGAGTCACCCACGTCGTGCAGGATGTCGGCGCGCAGCATCTTGTATTCGCCGGTCAGGGTATCCACGATCACTTCCACGCAGGCAGCGCCGAAGGCGTAGTAGTAGAACGGCCGGCCGCGTGCTTGGCTGCGGTCGTAGAAGATTTTCGGCGTGCGATAGAACCCGGTGCTGGACAGCGACACCTGCGCGAAGTAAGCCTGCTGCACCAGTTGCTCGAAGCTGACGATCTGGTCGCGCATGCGCACATGGCCGTTGCGGAACTCGACGTCTTCCTCGGTTACCTGATAGTGCCGTGCGGCAAACTCGGTCAGGCGCCGCTTGAGGATTTCGGCAGCGTTCTGCGCTGCCTTGCCATTCAGGTCGGCGCCACTGGAGGCTGCGGTCGGCGAGGTGTTGGGCACCTTGTCGGTGTTGGTGGCGGTGATCTGTATGCGGCTGAAGTCCACCTGGAAGATCTGCGCCACTACCTGGGCCACCTTGGTGTTCAGGCCCTGGCCCATCTCGGTGCCGCCGTGGTTCAGGTGAATGCTGCCATCGGTGTAGATGTGGATCAGCGCACCGGCCTGGTTGAGGAAGGTGGCGGTGAACGAAATGCCGAACTTGACCGGCGTCAGCGCCAGGCCCTTCTTCAGCACCGGGCTGTTGGCGTTGAAGCGGCGGACCGACTCGCGGCGCTCGGCGTAGTCGCTGCTGGCTTCCAGGTCGGCGGTCATCTCTTCGAGCATGTTGTGCTCGACGGTCTGGTAGTAGTGGGTGACGTTACGCTCGGTCTTGCCGTAGTAGTTGGCCTTGCGCACCGCCAGCGGGTCACGGCCCAGGTGGCGGGCGATATGGTCCATTACCTGCTCGATGGCGACCATGCCCTGCGGGCCGCCAAAGCCGCGGTAGGCGGTGTTGGAGGCGGTGTTGGTCTTGCAGCGGTGGCCATGCACGGTGGCATCGCCCAGGTAGTAGGCGTTGTCGGAGTGGAACATGGCGCGGTCGACGATCGAGCCCGACAGGTCGGGCGAGTAACCGCAGTTGCCGGCCAGGTCGAAGTTGATACCGTGCAGCCGGCCGGTGTCGTCAAAGCCCACGTCGTACTCGACGTAGAACGGGTGGCGCTTGCCGGTCATGGTCATGTCTTCGACCCGCGGCAGGCGCATCTTGGTGGGCTGGCCGGTCAGGCGCGCAATTACCGCGCACAGGCACGCCGGGCTGGCGGCCTGGGTTTCCTTGCCACCAAAACCGCCACCCATGCGGCGCATGTCCAGCACCACCTTGTTCATCGGCACGTCGAGCACTTCAGCGACCAGTTTCTGCACTTCGGTGGGGTTCTGCGTGGAGCAGTAGACGATCATGCCGCCGTCTTCGGTAGGCATCACCGAGGAAATCTGCGTTTCCAGGTAGAAGTGTTCCTGGCCGCCGATGTGCAGGGTGCCCTGAATGCGGTGCGGGGCTGTGGCCAGGGCGGCAGCGGAGTCGCCGCGCTGGTGGGTGTGGCTGTCGAGTACGAAGTGCTTTTGGCGCAGCGCATCGACCACATCCAGCACCGGTTCAAGGTCTTCGTATTCGACGATGGCGGCCATGGCCGCACGGCGTGCGGTTTCAAGGTCACGGGCGGCCACGGCAAGCACCGGCTGGCCGAAGAACTCGACCTTGTCGATGGCCAGCAGCGGGTCGCCGGCCACCACCGGGCCGATGTCTTTCAGGCCGGGAATGTCTTCGTGGGTGATGGCAATACGCACACCCTCGAAGGCATAGCACGGCGTGGTGTCGATGCGCAAAATGCGCGCATGGGCGCGGTCGGCGGTGCGCGCATAGACGTGCAGCTGGTTGGGGAATTCCAGGCGGTCGTCGATGTACAGCGCCTCGCCGGATACATGCTTGTCGGCGCTGTCATGCTTGACGCTGCGGCCCACCCCGGTGGTCAGGTCCTGGCTGAACAGCTCGGCCATCTCGGCCTGGCTCTTGGCTACGTGATGGTTAGACATAAGCGGTCACCCGGGTTTCGATGTGCGGCGTTTGCTGTTCGATGAAGTACTTGCGCAGCAGGTTCTGCGCGGTCAGCAGGCGGTATTCCTTGCTGGCGCGGAAGTCGCTGAGCGGGGTGAAGTCCTCGGCCAGGGCCTGGCAGGCACGTTCGATGGCGGCCTGGTTCCATGGCTTGCCGCGCAATGCGGCTTCGCAGGCGCGGGCCCGTTTAGGGATGGCCGCCATGCCGCCGAAGGCGATGCGCACACCACTGACCACGCCGTTTTCGATACTCAGGTTGAAGGCCGCACACACGGCAGAAATGTCGTCGTCCAGGCGCTTGGACACTTTGTAGGCGCGGAACGCCCAGTCGCTGGTGGCGCGAGGCACGATGATCTTCTCGATGAACTCGCTGTCCTGGCGGGCAGTGATGCGGTAGTCGATGAAGTAGTCTTCCAGTGCCAGCGTGCGCTGGCGCTCGCCTTGGCGCAGCACGATCTGCGCGTCCAGGGCAATCAGCAGGGGCGGCGAGTCGCCGATGGGCGAGGCGTTGCCGATATTGCCGCCCAGGGTGCCCTGGTTGCGAATCTGCAGCGAGGCGAAGCGGTGCAGCAGGTCGCCGAAGTCCGGGTACTCCTCGTGGAGTGCGCCGTAGCAGTCGGTAAGCGGGGTGGCCGCGCCGATTTCCAGGTGGCTGGCGGTTTTTTCGATGCGCTTGAGCTCGGCCACGTGGCCGACATAAATCATCACCGGCAAGGTCTTGTGGAACTGGGTCACTTCCAGGGCCAGGTCGGTACCGCCGGCCAGCAGGCGGGCTTCGGGGTGTGAGCTGTACAGGTCGGCCAGGTCGGCCACGGTCAGCGGCACCAGGCAACGCTTGTCGCCGCTGTTCAGCTCTCCCGTCTGGGTCGGCGTAATGGCCTTGAGGCGGCTGATGGTGTGCGCCTGCTGGGCATCGAACTGGTCGCGGCAGGGCTGGCGGCAGCTCTGCTCGGCGGCGTCGAGGATCGGGCGGTAGCCGGTGCAGCGGCACAGGTTGCCGGCCAGGGCTTCCTGGGCCTGGTGCAGGTCGGGGCCGCTGCTGTTCTTTTGCAGGGCGAACAGCGACATGACAAAGCCTGGGGTGCAGAAGCCGCATTGCGAGCCATGGCAATCGGCCATGGCCTGTTGCACGCTGTGCAATTGGCCCTGATGCTTGAGACCTTCGACGCTGATCAGTTGCTTGCCGTGCAGCGACGAGACAAAGGTGAGGCACGAGTTGAGGCTGCGGTAGCGCAGGCTGTCGTTGCCTTGTTCGTCCTGGGTCAATTCGCCGACGACCACGGTGCAGGCGCCGCAGTCACCACTGGCGCAGCCCTCCTTGGTGCCGGGTTTGCCCAAGTGCTCGCGCAGGTACTGCAGCACCGTCATGTTCGGGTCCAGGGCGTGCTCACTACGCAGCTCCTGGTTGACGAGAAACTGGATCACGGGGATGGCCTCGCAATGGTTTTATTGTTGTTGGGCGGACTCTAAGCAACACCTGTCTATCAGGTCAATATTTTTCTGACTCAAAGGTCAGGAAATTACTCGGATCAACGCCCGGCCGAACACATTGCCTCTATAGCAAGCATAGATCGCGCCGGGCGCGCGGCTGTCTGGCAGGTCAAATAAACCGCCTGGCCCCTCTGCGCGATTACCGCCCAAGTACGCTACAATCCGGCCCTTGTGCCCAGTTCAATGATTTTGAAGGAAAACCATGACGTTCAAGGCCCCGGACAGCCTCTCCGAGCAGATTGCCGATTACCTGGCCGAACGCATCATCCGCGGCGAGCTGGCGCCAGGCGAGCGTATCCAGGAGCAGAAGGTGACCCTGGCCCTGAACGTCAGCCGTGGCTCGGTGCGCGAAGCGTTGTTGATCCTCGAGCGCCGGCACCTGGTGGCGATCTTGCCGCGTCGGGGTGCCCACGTGACCGTGCTGGACGAGCGCAGCGTGCGCAGCCTGTGTTCCTTGATGGGCGAGTTCTACATTCTGCTGGGCAATGCGGTTGCGCAAAAATGGCGCACTGATGCCGACCTGCGCCCGTTTCTGGATATTCAGCAGCGCCTGCAGCGTGCCCATGACCAGCTCGACATCAAGACGTTTGTCGCCGATAGCTTCGCGGTGATGCGCGCAGCCTATCCGTTCGCCGACAACCCGTTCCTGCAGGAAACCGTGGAAAACCTGCAGCCGGCCATGAGCCGTGCCTACTACCTGTCGCTGGACCAGCGCCAGGCCAACATGATCGACTACCTCGACCTGTTCGCCCGCCTGCTCGACGCCGTTGTCGCACGCGACCTGCCGCGCATTCGCGAGGTGCTTACCGCCTATGGCCAGCGCAGCTGCGAACTGGTGCTGGCGGCGCTGGCCCGAGGCTGACCGATGCGCCTGAAGTGCATTCGCCTGGCCGGCTTCAAGTCGTTCGTCGACCCGACCACGGTCAATTTCCCCAGCAACATGGCGGCCGTGGTCGGCCCCAATGGCTGCGGCAAGTCCAACATCATCGACGCGGTGCGCTGGGTGATGGGCGAGAGCTCGGCAAAAAACCTGCGCGGCGAATCGATGACCGACGTCATCTTCAACGGCTCCAGTGGCCGCAAGCCGGTCAGCCAGGCCAGCATCGAGCTGGTGTTCGACAACAGCGAAACCACCCTGGTAGGCGAGTACGCCGCCTACGCCGAAATTTCGATCCGCCGCAAGGTCACCCGCGACGGGCAGAACAGCTATTACCTTAACGGCACCAAGTGCCGCCGGCGCGACATCACCGATATTTTCCTCGGTACCGGCCTGGGGCCGCGCAGCTATTCGATCATCGAGCAGGGGATGATCTCCAAGCTGATCGAGGCCAAGCCCGAGGAGCTGCGCAACTTTATCGAGGAAGCCGCTGGCATCTCCAAGTACAAGGAGCGCCGTCGCGAAACCGAGAACCGCATCCGCCGCACCCAGGAAAACCTGGCGCGCCTGACCGACCTGCGCGAAGAGCTTGAGCGCCAGCTGGAGCGCCTGCACCGCCAGGCCCAGGCGGCGGAGAAGTACCGCGAGTACAAGGCCCAGGAGCGCCAGTCGAAGGCACGCCTGTCGGCCTTGCGCTGGCGCGGCCTGGACGAGCAGGTGCGCCAGCGCGAGTCGGTGATTGGCGATCAGGATGTCTCTCATGAGGCGTTGGTGGCCGAGCAGCGCAATGCCGATGCCAGCATCGAGCGCCTGCGCGATGGCCACCATGAATTGTCTGAACGCTTCAACCAGGTGCAGGGCCGCTTCTACTCGGTAGCCGGTGACATTGCCCGGGTCGAACAGAGTATCCAGCACGGCCAGCAGCGCCTGCGCCAGTTGCAGGACGATTTCAAGGAAGCCGAGCGCACCCGGCTGGAGACCGAATCGCACCTGGGCCACGACCGCACCTTGCTGGCCACCCTGGGCGAAGAGCTGGCCATGCTCGAACCCGAGCAGGAAATGACCCTGGCCGCCGCCGAAGAGGCCGCCGCGGCCCTTGAAGAAGCCGAGTCGGGCATGCACGGCTGGCAGGAGCAGTGGGACAGCTTCAACAGCCGCTCCGCCGAGCCACGCCGCCAGGCCGAAGTGCAGCAGGCGCGCCTGCAACAGCTGGAAGCCAGCCTGGAGCGTTTGGCCGAGCGCCAGCGCAAGCTGGGCGAGGAGCGCGAGCAACTGGGTAGTGACCCGCAGGATGCCGCCATGCTCGAATTGGCCGAGCAATTGGCCAGCAGTAAAATGCTGCTGGAAGAACTGCAGCTGTCCGAAGAGCAGGTAGTGGAGCGCTTGGAAGGCGCGCGCGAGCAACTGCAACAGGCCACCCAGGCCCAGCAGCAGGCGCAGGGCGACCTGCAGCGCCTGGGTGGTCGTCTGGCCTCGCTCGAAGCCTTGCAGCAGGCTGCCCTGGAACCTGGCGCAGGTGCTGCAGACTGGCTGCAAGGCCAAGGCCTGGAACAACAGCCACGCCTGGCTGAAGGCTTGCGGGTAGAGCCGGGTTGGGAGTTGGCAGTAGAAACAGTGCTTGGCGCCGATCTGCAGGCCGTGCTGGTGGATGATTTCGATACGCTCGATTTCACAGGCCTTGAGCAAGGTGAACTGCGCTTGCTGCAGGCCAGCGGCAAGTGTGCGTCGTTGCCCGGCAGCCTGCTGGAAAAGGTCGAGGGCCGTATCGACCTGGCGCCCTGGCTGGGCCAGGTCAAGCCTGTGGAAGACCTGGCCCAGGCGCTGGCACAGCGCGCGTCGCTTGGCGAAGGGCAGAGCCTGGTCAGCCGCGATGGCTACTGGGTAGGCCAGCACTTCCTGCGGGTGCGCCGTGGCGGTGAAGCCGAAGGCGGCGTGCTGGCGCGTGGCCAGGAGATCGAGCGCCTGGGCCTGGAGCAACATGAGCAGGAAGCGGCACTGGAGCAGTTGGAGCAACAGCTGCAGGCCCTGCGCGAGCAGCAGCTGGACCAGGAAGAGCAGCGCGAACAGCTGCGCCGCCGCACCCAGGAAGAAAACCGTCTGCATGGCGAACTGAACGCCAGCCTGTCGGCCAGCCGTGCCCGGGCCGAGCAGGTCGAGCTGCGCCGTCGACGCCTGCTTGAAGAACTGGCCGAGCTCGAAGAGCAGCGCGCCCTGGAGCATGAGCAGCTAGGTGAAGCGCGCTTGCTGCTGCAGGAAGCCCTGGAGCTGATGGCCCAGGACACCGAGCAGCGCGAGCAGTTGATGGCTCGCCGCGACACCCTGCGCGAAGGCCTCGACCGGGTACGCCAGGAGGCTCGCCAGCACAAGGACCACGCCCACCAGTTGGCCGTGCGCCTGGGTTCGCTGCGCGCCCAGCACGACTCTACTCATCAGGCCCTGGAGCGCCTGGAACAGCAGGCCGCGCGCCTGACCGAGCGCCAGGAGCAACTGAGCCTGAACCTGGAAGAGGGCGAGGCCCCCCAGGAAGAACTGCGCCTGAAGCTCGAAGAGCTGCTGGAGCGGCGCATGAGCGTTGACGAGGAAATGCGCAAGGCCCGCCTGCACATGGACGAAGCCGACCGCGAACTGCGTGATGCCGAAAAACGCCGCACCCAGGCCGAGCAGCAAGCCCAACTGCTGCGCGGCCAGCTGGAAACACTGCGCCTGGAGTGCCAGGGCCTGGATGTACGACGCAAGACCCTGCAGGAGCAGTTGCTGGCCGACGGCTACGACCTGCAAGGCGTGCTCGCCACCCTGGAGGCCGAGGCCAGCGAGCAGGGCACCGAACAGGAACTGGAGCAGCTCGAAGCACGCATCCAGCGCCTGGGCGCGATCAACCTGGCCGCCATCGAGGAATATGAACAGCAGTCCGAGCGCAAGCGCTACCTGGACGCGCAGGACGCCGACCTGGTCGAGGCCCTGGAGACCCTGGAAAACGTCATCCGCAAGATCGACAAGGAAACGCGCAACCGCTTCAAGGATACCTTTGATCAGATAAATGCCGGATTACAGGCACTTTTCCCAAAAGTTTTCGGTGGTGGCAGCGCTTATCTGGAACTGACGGGCGAAGATCTACTCGATACAGGGGTGACGATCATGGCGCGACCACCGGGCAAGAAGAACAGCACCATCCATCTGCTGTCCGGTGGCGAGAAGGCACTGACCGCTTTGGCGCTGGTGTTTGCCATCTTCAAGTTGAACCCCGCACCGTTCTGCATGCTCGACGAGGTCGATGCACCGCTGGACGATGCCAACGTCGGGCGTTACGCGCGCCTGGTCAAGGAAATGAGTGAAAGCGTGCAGTTCATCTACATCACGCATAACAAGATTGCCATGGAGATGGCGGACCAATTGATGGGGGTGACCATGCATGAACCAGGTTGTTCACGTCTTGTTGCAGTTGATGTGGAGGCGGCCATGGCCATGGTCGACGCTTGATGTGCGACGATGGGGGCACATTCTGGAGCGAAATGCCCCGTCATGTGCGACAGACGGTGTAAAGTTGTCTTTGGTCGTGCTAGCTTAATGTCACTCGTTTTTTGCGTGGGTAAAACGCCTGTCAGAACATAGAGTTGGCGCCACGTGTTAAAGGGCTTTGAACCCTTTGTTTTCAAGCATATTTTTATAGAGGCACGGGATTACATGGAAATCGGTCTGCGCGAGTGGCTGATCGTCATCGGCATCATTGTCATTGCCGGGATTCTTTTCGACGGCTGGCGCCGCATGCGCGGCGGGAAAGGCAAGTTGAAATTCCGTCTGGATCGCAGTTATTCCAACCAGCCGGACGAAGAGGGTGGCAGCGCCGAAGTGCTCGGCCCGTCGCGTGTGCTGGACACCCACAAGGAGCCTGAGCTGGACGAAAGCGACCTGCCGTCGCTCAGCGCTTCTTCGCGTGATCGCGAGCGTGAGCCCAAGCCGGCCAAGGCCAGCAAGCGCAACAAGCGCGCCACCGCAGCGGCGGATGTGCAGCAGGGTGACCTGAACCTGAGTGCCGACACGCGCGAGCCGGACCTGTTTGCCGACAGCGATGACGACTTTGCCGCCGACAACACCCGCAGCAGCAGCCCGGCGCCTGCCACCAGCCTCAAGGAGCTGCCACCGGCCGAGGAAGTGCTGGTGATCAGCGTTATTTCCCGTGACGAGGGCGGCTTCAAAGGCCCGGCACTGCTGCAGAATATTCTGGAAAGCGGCCTGCGCTTCGGCGAAATGGACATCTTCCACCGCCACGAGAGCATGGCCGGCCACGGCGAAGTGCTGTTTTCCATGGCCAACGCGGTAAAACCTGGCGTGTTCGACCTGGACGACATCGACCACTTCAGCACCCGTGCGGTGAGCTTCTTCCTAGGCCTGCCGGGCCCGCGTCATCCGAAGCAGGCCTTCGACGTGATGGTCGCCGCGGCGCGCAAACTGGCCCACGAACTCAACGGCGAGCTCAAGGACGACCAGCGCAGCGTGCTGACGGCCCAGACCATCGAGCACTACCGCCAGCGCATCGTCGAGTTCGAGCGCCGTGCGCTGACCCAGAAGCGCTGACAGATCCAGACGAAAGAGCAGCCTGAGGGCGTGCTGGTCGGTTCGGGAGTTACTGCCTGACCCGGCCCTGTCGCCGGCCAGCCAGCTCCCACAGGAGTACCACTGCCTTCCAGGCTCGTGGTGTACCTGTGGGAGCTGGCTGGCCGGCGATAGGGTCGGGTCAGGCAATTACCAATCCAGGCCCCAGACACCACCCCAGGCTGCTCTTTTTGCTTTGCAAGAGACCCTGAAAATGACCGCCGAAACCCGTATCCACGAACTGCGTGCCGAACTCGACCAGCACAACTACCGCTACTACGTGCTCGACGAACCCAGCGTGCCCGATGCCGAATACGACCGCCTGTTCAACGAACTGAAGGCGCTTGAGGCTGAAAACCCCCACTTGGTAACCCCCGATTCGCCAACCCAGCGCGTCGGCGGCCAGGCTTTGTCCGCCTTCAGCCAGGTGCGCCACGAAGTGCCCATGCTCAGCCTGGGCAACGCCTTCGAAGAAACCGACCTGCGTGAGTTCGGTCGCCGCGTGGTAGAAGGCCTCGACCAGCCCGGGGCGGTTGACTACAGCTGCGAGCCCAAGCTCGACGGCCTGGCGGTGAGCCTGCTGTACCGCGACGGCCAGCTGGTGCAGGGCGCCACCCGTGGTGACGGCACCACCGGCGAGGATATCAGCGCCAACGTGCGCACCGTGCGCAACATCCCGCTCAAACTGCAGGGCCAGGGCTGGCCGGCGGTGCTGGAGGTACGCGGTGAGGTGTACATGAGCAAGGCCGGTTTCGACCGGCTCAATGCGGCCCAGGCCGAAGCCGGCGGCAAGACCTTCGCCAACCCGCGCAACGCCGCCGCCGGCAGCCTGCGTCAGCTGGACTCGAAGATTACCGCCAGCCGCCCCCTGGAGTTCTGCTGCTATGGCGTTGGCCAGGTGTCCGAGAGCATCGGCGACAGCCACATCGGCACCCTCGAGCAGCTCAAGGCCTGGGGGCTGCCGATCAGTCGCGAGCTCAGGCACGCTGCCGGCATCGATGAATGCCTGGCCTACTACCGCGACATCGGCGAGCGGCGCAACAGCTTGCCTTACGAAATCGACGGCGTGGTGTTCAAGGTCAACAGCCTGGCGGCCCAGCGCGAGCTGGGTTTCCGAGCCCGTGAGCCACGCTGGGCAATTGCCCACAAGTTCCCGGCCATGGAAGAGCTTACCGAGGTGCTGGACGTCGAGTTCCAGGTTGGCCGCACAGGTGCGGTAACGCCAGTGGCGCGCCTGAAGCCAGTCAAGGTTGCCGGTGTGACCGTGTCCAACGCCACCTTGCACAACATGGACGAAATCGCCCGCCTGGGCCTGCGCATTGGTGACACGGTGATTATCCGCCGTGCCGGTGACGTGATCCCGCAGGTGATGCAAGTCGTGCTGGAGCGCCGCCCGGAAGATGCCCGCCCGGTACAAGTGCCCAGCGAGTGCCCGGTGTGTGGCTCGCAGGTCGAGCGTACCCAGCTGGTCAAGCGCAGCAAAGGCAAGGAAACCACCAGCGAAGGTGCGGTGTACCGCTGTGTCGGTCGCCTGGCCTGTGGCGCCCAGCTCAAGCAGGCGATCATTCACTACGTGTCGCGCCGTGCCATGGACATTGACGGCCTGGGCGAGAAGAGCGTCGAGCAACTGGTGGACGAAGGCCTGATCCGCTCGCCGGCGGATCTGTACAAGCTGGAGTTCGAGCAGATTGTCGGCCTTGAAGGCTTTGCCGAGGTGTCCAGCAAGAAGTTGCTCGATGCCATCGAAGCCAGCAAGCGCCCGAGCCTGGCGCGCTTCATCTACGCCCTGGGCATTCCGGATGTAGGCGAAGAGACCGCCAAGGTACTCGCCCGCTCGCTGGGTAGCCTTGCGCGTGTGCAGCAGGCGCTGCCGCAGGTGCTTACCTACCTGCCGGACATCGGCCTGGAAGTGGCCTACGAGATTCACAACTTCTTCGAAGACGAGCATAACCAGAAGGTCATTGAACAGCTTCTGGCCAGCGGCATGCAATTACAGGACGAAGGTGAACTGGCTGCCGAATTCGCTGCCAGCACCACCTTGGCCGGGATGATCGCCAAGCTCGACATCGCCTCGGTAGGCCCGACCGGTGCCGAGAAGCTGGTGGCCAAGCTGGACAGCCTGGACAAGATCATCGCCGCCGACGGCATCGACCTGCGCCAAGCCCTGGCGGCCAAGCAGGCTGACGCCGTGCGTGAGTTCTTCAAGGATGAAGCGAATCAGAAGCTGGCGCGGGACATCGAAGCCCAGTTGCTGGCGTTCGGCATGCATTGGAGCAGCGAGAAGAAGGTAGCCGAGGGCTTGCCGCTGGCCGGCCAGACTTGGGTGCTGACGGGTACGCTGGAGCGCATGAGCCGCGACATCGCCAAGGACAAGCTGGAAAGCCTGGGCGCCAAGGTGGCCGGTTCGGTGTCTGGCAAGACCCACTGCGTGGTGGCAGGGCCAGGGGCAGGCTCCAAGCTTGCCAAGGCCGCTGAGCTGGGCGTGAAGGTGCTGGACGAAGATGCCTTCGTCACTTTCCTGGCCGAACAGGGCATTGCTATCTGAAGCCCTGCGCTATCCCCGGCCCAAACATTCTGGCTCGATACCAAGATTCAGAGCTTGTACGGTCCCTGTGGGAGCTGGCTTGCCGGCGATCACCGGCAAAGCCGGTGCCATCCACGGCGCTGCCTTCTTCGCGGGCGCGCCCGCTCCCACAGGTTTGCGCGCCGGCTCAGCGCCCATGCGCCTGACAAGTCATTGAGAAATGATGACTTTTTCTACCTCAGAGGTTGTATCTGCCCTCAAGACCGGTACAATGGCGCCACTCGCTGCTCAGCGAGGCATGTAGTGGTGGCCCCATCGGTCCCCCCGCATTGATTACCCGTTAACCTGGTCAGGCCCGGAAGGGAGCAGCCATAGCGGGAACATCGAGTGCCGGGGTGTGGCTGGTGGGGCCGCCTCCATTTCAGGCCCTTGAATGTTCAAGGACGTCTCCCTCAAGAAAGTCTCGAAGTGTGACAGCGTTTGGCTGCGCCCAGCGGTGCGCTCTCAGGTGGCACGCTATCGCTCAGCCAAACGAACAGGCCTTATTGCTTCAAGGAGACTTGCTTGGCCTCAGGGTTGAGCGCCTTGAGGCGCTTCATCAGCGTGCTGATATTGGTGCGAGCCGAGCCCTCGTTGGCCAGGCGAAGGCGCTTGATCCCGATAAGCGAGTCGCCCATCCCGGCGGTGAATGGCGTCCGGATGATCTCTCGGAAGATGACGGTGTTTGAACTTGACTCGGTCAGTGTGTATTCAGCCTCGCAGGTGACTTCGAAATCCGCGCCAAAAATCGGCTGATCGACGCGTAGCAGGTTGGCGCGCAGCGTGTAGGCAGTGGAACCTTCGCCTAGCAAGCCGGCACCGGCAAGTGATTGCTTGAGGGCTGCGCCAAAGTCGGGGCCGTCAATTTCCGAAGTCCAGAGAGGATTGGTGGTGTCTCCGCCATTGACCTCGGTCACCTGGATGTTGCGATGCAGGCGTTGGTCATAGAATTGCGCATCGGTTTGATCCGATACTACGGACATTCCAGAGATCTGGGCAGGTGAAGCACAGCCTGTGCAAAGCGCAATTAATGCCGAGGCTAGAAACAGACGGAAGTTGTTCACTCGAATAATCCTTGAATGGTATGTCAGTCACACAAGACAGAAGCCATACGTCGTGTATGGCCTCAGTGGTTTCAACGTCCGCGCTGAGCGGCATCATCGGAACGTGTATTGCTCATGCCGAGCGTTGCGCTGATCGGCAGCCCTTACAGGTTGTACTTGTCATCGATCCTGCGTTTGTCGAGCGTGTACTGCTTGAGGTCGATCGCGTCGGACTCCAGCTTGGCATCTAGCTCGTCCATGTCATGCTTCTTAAGCGTTGCAACGTGAGCTTTGGTGGCCTGGTAGTTGATGAACTCTGCGGCGTCATGCCCGCTTACTGGGTCCCAGAGAATGGAAAGAGGCCAGAACAACAGGTTCACGACGCCAAAACCGTAGGCGCGACCATAGAACGAACCTCCTCCTGGAAGCAGGCCGAGGCCAGCAGCAAGCCCAGGGTTTTTTTCTTCAACCGCGAGGTTTTTGGCGCGGTAGCTGGCAAGTTCCGACTCTTGGGCCGAATTGAGGCCGGTAGCGCAGCCAGTGGTAAGCGTTATCAGGGCGGCGGCGGTCAGATTTCTAATTGTGGACATGCAACATTTCCTAAGTGTAAGTGCTGTTCTCGCGCACGGCTGGGCGTCGAGGCGCGTAACTTTACACTGAGTGGTGGCGCATTAGAATCATTGTGCCATCATCTAGTCAGGCCAATGCAGCCTCTGTTTTTTCCGAGACCAGCCGCCGAGAGCTTCATCAGCCGCTGGAATTTCGGGCATGCCAGATGATCCTCCTCCGGGCACTGCGCCGCATGCCGCAATCCCTTGCTCATCGCTTGCAACCGCCTGATTCGCGCATCCAGCTCGTCCGCCTTGGCGATCAGCATCTGCCGGTCGACCTGCAGGTCCACCAGCATCGCCCCCACTTCATCCAGCGAAAATCCCGCAGCCTGCCCTAGGGCGATCAGAGCCAGCCGGTCTGCCACATCAGCCGCAAACTGCCGCCGCTGGCCGCGCCCGGCCAGCGACTTGAGCAGGCCTTTCTTCTCGTAGTAACGCAGTGTCGATGCGGGTACGCCTGTGCGTTTTGCGACGTCGGCAATGTCCATTCGGGTCCTTGACTTGAAGTTGACTTCAACTTCTATGCTGCGCGGCATGGGTATTGACCGTCAACCTTCGAGGGCTTGTTCAATGACGTTTACTGCGATGTTTCTAGCTGCTTTGCCGATTGGCATCGGTGCCACGGTAGTGATGGACCTGTGGGGGTTGCTGCTGAGGCGGCTGGGTGTGGCCACACTGAACTTCGCCATGGTCGGGCGTTGGGCGGGGCATTTGCTCAACGGGCGCGTACGGCATCAAGCGATTGCCAAGGCCGAACCGGTGCGAAATGAGCTGGTGTGGGGATGGGTGATTCATTACGCCATCGGCGTGCTGTTCGCGGTGCTGCTGGTTGTGATCGTAGGAGAGGGTTGGTTGCTGTCGCCTACTTTGCTGCCTGCGGTAGCTGTCGGTGTGGGGACGGTCGTGGCGCCGCTGTGCTTCATGCAGCCGGCGATGGGGGCGGGGTTCTTTGCGTCCACAACGCCGACGCCTGCGCGTAACTGCCTGAAGAGCCTGGTTACGCATTGTGTGTTTGGGGTGGGGTTGTTCTTGAGTGCGGGGTTGCTGGCTATGGTGTGAGTGCGACCAATTTGGTCAGAGCCATCTTGCAATGAATATCCCCGCAATCAGCATTCCCAATGTAGAAGCTGCGCCGAGGCAGAATAGGAGCACGTCCGTCCAGGGGGAATATGCTCTGAGCTTGCGCAATTCCTCGTCGAGTATCTCGGCTTCGCCCTTCATGTTCTCGGAGGGTGCTTGGGTGGTGCGGCGCATTTGCGATTCCTTGTGGGTGGATGACTAGCGGGATGATGCCTGCAATAACCTTGGCAATCGCAGGCATGGTGTGTTTTTAGATGGATCTGACACCAGTCTGAGAAAACTCCTACGGCCCATATAAGTGCAGCGAATTATCCTACGATCGCCGTCGACTCCCGTCTGATTGCTCCGGGAAACCCCGCCCACTAGGCTTTTGCGGTCGCTGTCAGTTCAGCGATCGGGTGTGGAAGCCTGGGCGGCACACGGGACAGTTGTCTTTTATGGCGGCTGTGCGCGGGAGGTATTCGTACCTGCCGGGTCTACCGTGTGCCTGGTCTTCCACCCCGCGTACAGTTGCCACCCTAATGCGTGGAAGCAGAAGGGGACAACACAGCCAACACGGAGCTGTCATGAAAAAGCTGGTCCCCGATCCACCCCACGTCTTCGATCTTCCCCAATGCAAATCCCTTTCCCGCGCCATCAGCGAAGGCATCGTGCCGATGGAGTTCGCGCTGATGAATGTTTCCCACTACCTGATGTTCGCCTACAGCGATAGCCGTCGGGCGCTTGAGCGCATTCAGGACGAAGAAACCAGGCAATTATTGGAGCATGGGTTGCGGGCCATGCAGATTGCCTGGGGGCAGGCGGATGCGGTGGCATTGGCGTTTGAGCGTGGAAGCCAGTGATTTTGGTCTTGAAGTAAGTCGGGATAGCAGGGATATCGAGTAACCCTGTGGGAGCGGGTTCACCCGCGAAGCAGGCGCCGCGGTGGATGGCACCGGCTTTGCCGGTGTTCGCGGGTGAACCCGCTCCCACAGGGGGGCGCGCAAGCTTCGCGAGGGTTTGCCTTCCATCAAGTGCACCGGGTTAGGGCCGGGCCACAGACATATTGTCCGGGTCGCCCGCTCCCCCATACCGTTGCACAATCCGCTCGATCTCCCCCGACTGCTTCATTCTCACCAGCGCCCGCAACAGCGCTTGTGTCGGTATCGCCGGGTCGTTGCGCACCATGCACCCCAAATCCTGTTCTTCCAGCACCGCCAACGCCTGCAATTGCTGCCCGGCTGGCAAGCCTTGGTTGAACCACTGCAACGACAGCTGGTTGCTCACCGCATGCCGATACCTCCCGGCCTGCAGCTTTTGCAGCACCAGCAACTGGCTGCGGCTGTCCTCACGGTGCAGCTGGCCCTTGTCCAGCAGCGGTTGCAGGGTTGAATAGGTGTAGCCCAGCACCGTGCCGATAGCCTGGGGTGACAGCTGCTCTGGCGGCATCGGGGTGCTGTCACTGACGCGGCCAACCAGCACGTCGCGCTGGTGAATCAGCGGGATACTCCACACAAAATCCCCCGGGCGGTCATTGAGCCATCGGGTGCTGACGTAGCAACGCACATCGATGTCGCCGCTGCTCATGGCCTCCTCCAGGCGCAGGCGGGCCATGACGTGATACTTGGGACGAGCGCCCACTTCCTTGGCAACGGCCTGTGTCAGGTCGTAAAGCAACCCCTCCACTGGCTGGTCGCCTTCGAGGCGCACCAGTGGCATGCTCCAGCTCTCTGCCACCGAGAAACGCAGCACCGGCTGTTCCGCCAGGCTGTAAGCGGACCAGAGCATCAGAAGCGCCAGCAGAATTGGCAAAGGCGTATCCTCCCTGAATAACGCGCCTGCCTCAAAGCGTAGACGACGCGCGCAGGGTGCAATTTTGCCACCGCTCCGCTAGCATTAGCGATCTTCCGCTCTATCAGGCTACGATGGTTTTTCGATGAGTTATCAGGTTCTTGCACGTAAATGGCGTCCGCGCTCGTTCCGCGAAATGGTCGGCCAGGCCCATGTGCTGAAGGCCTTGATCAATGCCTTGGACAATCAGCGCCTGCACCATGCTTACCTGTTCACCGGTACCCGGGGCGTGGGCAAGACGACCATCGCCCGTATTATCGCCAAGTGCCTGAACTGTGAGACCGGCATCACCTCCACGCCGTGCGGCACCTGTTCGGTGTGCCGTGAAATCGACGAAGGCCGCTTCGTCGACCTGATCGAGATCGACGCCGCCAGCCGCACCAAGGTCGAGGACACCCGCGAACTGCTGGACAACGTGCAGTACGCCCCGAGCCGTGGGCGCTTCAAGGTCTACCTGATCGACGAAGTGCACATGCTCTCGACCCACTCGTTCAACGCCTTGCTCAAGACGCTGGAAGAGCCGCCGCCCTACGTCAAGTTCATCCTCGCCACCACCGACCCGCAGAAGCTGCCGGCCACCATCCTGTCGCGCTGCCTGCAGTTCTCGCTGAAGAACATGAGCCCGGAGCGGGTGGTTGAACACCTCAGCCATGTACTGGCTGCCGAAAACGTGCCGTTCGAGCCGGATGCCCTGTGGCTGCTGGGCCGTGCGGCCGATGGCTCGATGCGTGACGCAATGAGCCTTACCGACCAGGCCATCGCCTTTGGCGAAGGCAAGGTGCTGGCCGCGGATGTGCGGGCCATGCTTGGCAGCCTTGATCATGGCCAGGTCTATGGCGTGTTGCAGGCGTTGCTCGAAGGCGATGCCCGGGCTTTGCTGGAGGCCGTGCGCAACCTGGCCGAACAGGGCCCGGACTGGGCTGGGGTGCTGGCCGAAATGCTTAACGTGCTGCACCGTGTGGCCATTGCCCAGGCGCTGCCTGAAGCGGTGGACAACGGCCAAGGCGACCGTGAGCGGGTGCTGGCGCTGGCTTCGGCCTTGCCGGCCGAAGACGTGCAGTTCTATTACCAGATGGGCCTGATAGGTCGCCGAGACCTGCCGTTGGCGCCAGACCCGCGTGGTGGCTTCGAGATGGTCCTGCTGCGCATGCTGGCGTTCCGCCCGGCCGATACCGACGATGCGCCGAAACCGGTGCTAAAGCCAGTGGGGATCAGCCTAGCCACAGCTGATCCTGCAGCGCCGGTGGCAGCCTCGGCGTCGGCCGAGCCCTCATCGTCTGTCGCGGCCGTACCGGCAGAGCCTGTAGCGGCCGCCCCACAGCTGGAGGTGCCTGCACCTGCGACAGCCGACCATGAGCCGGAGGCCGAGCCAGACGTTGAGCTGCAGGCCGAGATCGAGGCCATTTCCGTACCCGAGCCTGTCGCAGAGGTGGTCGACCTGCCGTGGGACGAGCCGGCAGCTGCACCCGCGCCGGTAGCGGCTGAACCTGCGCCTGTGTCCGCACCAGCGCCCGAGCCTGTTGCCCCTGCGCCGGCACCACAGGCCACCGCGACCCACGACGAGCCGCCTTTCGATCCCTCCGCCTACGCAGCCGTAGGCATGGATCGCGACGATGAGCCGCCGCTGGACGAAGACTATTACGGTGGTGAAAGCGACCCGGTCGGTTTCAGCTACCTGGACGAGTTGGCCGAACATGTGCAGGAAGAGGTGTCCAAGCCGGCTGCCGAACCGCTGCCGGCAGCCAAGCCGGCCACTGGGCTGGCCCTGCAATGGCTGGAATTATTCCCACAGTTGCCTGTGTCCGGGATGACAGGCAACATCGCTGCAAACTGTACGCTGATTGCCGCCGATGGCGACGATTGGCTGCTGCACCTGGACCCTGGCCAGGGCGCGCTGTTCAACACGACCCAACAGCGGCGCCTGAACGAAGCGCTCAACCAGCACCTGGGGCGCACGCTGAACCTGCGGATCGAGCTGATCCTGCCCGAGCAGGAAACCCCGGCCCAGGCGGCGTCGCGCAAGCGTGCAGAGCGCCAGCAGGACGCCGTAACCTCGATCGAGCAGGATCCGTTGATCCAGCAGATGATCAAGTTGTTCGGTGCCAAGGTGCGGCAGGATACTATTGAGCCTGTAGAGGCCCTGGCCAAACAGGGCCAGTAACGGATAACCATGCGGCTGGCCCTGCGCCAGGCCGCATCACATGACCCAATCGAGGTATACCCCCATGATGAAAGGTGGCATGGCCGGCCTGATGAAGCAGGCCCAGCAGATGCAGGAAAAAATGCAGAAAATGCAGGAAGAGCTGGCCAACGCCGAAGTCACCGGCCAGTCTGGTGGCGGCCTGGTGAGCGTGGTGATGACCGGTCGTCACGACGTCAAGCGCGTCAGCATCGACCAAAGCCTGATGTCGACCGACGAGGACGACAAGGAAGTGCTTGAAGACCTGATTGCCGCCGCGCTGAACGATGCCGTGCGCAAGATCGAGCAAAGCAGCCAGGACAAGATGGGCGGCATGACCGCCGGCATGCAACTGCCACCGGGCTTCAAGATGCCGTTCTAAGGGCATTGCGATACCCAAAACCGCCGCTGACATCAGCGGCGGTTTTTTTTGCGAAGATTTCAGCTCAGGCGCGGTCTGCTCTTCATGTGGGGGCAACTGTTTTGTGCAAGGCAGTTGCTCTCACATAACTGCAGGCCGCGTAGACTTGGGATGACGTGATTTGACGCCACTGCCCACGCTGGGTATAAACCGCCTCTTATTGATTTGTCAGGCCATCCCCATGAGCTTCAGCCCCCTCATCCGCCAACTGATCGACGGCCTGCGCATCCTGCCAGGTGTCGGCCAGAAAACCGCCCAGCGCATGGCCTTGCAACTGCTCGAGCGTGACCGCAGCGGCGGCCTGCGCCTGGCCCAGGCCCTGACCCAGGCCATGGAAGGGGTTGGCCATTGCCGCCAGTGCCGCACCCTGACCGAACAGGAGCTGTGCCCGCAATGCGCCGACACGCGCCGTGACGATACCCAGCTATGCGTGGTCGAGGGGCCGACCGATGTTTATGCGGTGGAGCAGACGGGCTACCGTGGCCGCTACTTTGTGCTCAAGGGGCACCTGTCGCCGCTGGACGGCCTGGGGCCGGAGGCAATTGGCATTCCGCAGCTGATGGCGCGCATCGAGGAGCAGGGCACCTTCACCGAGGTGATCCTGGCGACCAACCCGACAGTGGAAGGGGAGGCGACGGCGCATTACATCGCGCAGTTGCTGAGCGAGAAGGGGTTGATGGCGTCGCGGATTGCCCATGGCGTGCCGCTGGGCGGCGAGCTGGAGATGGTGGATGGCGGGACCTTGGCCCATGCCTTTGCAGGGCGCCGGCCAATTTCGCTCTGATTCAAAAATGCTGGGGCCGCTTTGCGGCCCATTCGCGACACAAGGCCGCTCCCACAGGGAAGCACTGCTACATCCTGTGGGAGCGGCCTTGTGTCGCGATGGGCTGCAAAGCAGCCCCAAAAGCCAACTCAGTATTCGCTGAGGGTAAACTCGGTCAGGCAGAAGGTTGGCACACCCGCGGCCTGAAGCCTGCGCGACCCCTCCAGCTCCGGCAGATCAATGATCGCCGCCGCCTCGAACACCTGCGCCCCGGTACGACGCACCAGGTTGGCCGCCGCCAGCAGCGTACCGCCCGTGGCAATCAGGTCGTCGAAGATCAACACCGAATCCCCTTCGCACAGGCTGTCGGCATGCACTTCCAGGAAGGCTTCGCCGTATTCGGTCTGGTAACCCTCGCTCAGCACGTCAGCCGGCAGCTTGCCCTGCTTGCGGAACAGGATCAGCGGCTTGTTCAGCTGGTGGGCGATGATCGAGCCAATCAAAAAGCCCCGCGCGTCCATGGCACCAATGTGGCTGAACTCAGCCTCGACATAGCGCTCGATGAACTGGTCGGCCACATAGCGCAGCCCGCGCGGCGATTGGAACAGCGGGGTGATGTCGCGGAAGATCACGCCCGGTTTGGGGAAGTCCACTACCGGGCGGATCAGGGCTTTGAGGTCGAAGGCGTCGCTGTGCATTGGTGCGGGTATCCTGGGAAAACGAATGCCCAAGTATACCCGCTAAACGCAGGCCTCAGGCTTCGATTGCGCCACCGGCCAGCGCGCACAGCTGGATCGGGTCAAGGATGTGCACTTCCTTGCCTTCGGCGCGTAGCAGGCCGTTCTGCTGGAAGCGGGTGAACACCCGCGACACGGTTTCCACTGCCAGGCCCAGGTAGTTGCCGATTTCGTTGCGCGACATGCTCAGGCGGAACTGGTTGGCCGAATAGCCGCGGGCGCGGAAGCGCGCCGACAGGTTGACCAGGAAGGTGGCAATGCGCTCGTCGGCAGTCTTCTTCGACAGCAGCAGCATCATTTGCTGGTCGTCGCGGATTTCCCGGCTCATCACCCGCATCAGCTGGCGACGTAGCTGCGGCAGTTGTACCGACAGCTCGTCAAGCCGCTCGAAGGGGATTTCGCACACCGACGTGGTTTCCTGGGCCTGGGCCGACACCGGGTAAGCTTCAGTGTCCATGCCCGACAGGCCGACCAGCTCGCTGGGCAGGTGGAAGCCGGTGATCTGCTCTTCGCCGCTGTCGCTGAGGCTGAAGGTTTTCAGGGCACCGGAACGTACGGCGTAGACCGAGCCGAAATTGTCACCTTGGCGGAACAGGAACTCGCCTTTTTTCAGCGGCCGGCCACGCTTGACGATTTCATCCAGTGCATCCATGTCTTCCAGGTTCAGCGAAAGAGGCAGGCACAGGGGGGCCAGGCTGCAATCCTTGCAATGGGCCTGGTTGTGTGGGCGCAGTTTGACTGGCTCGGACATTTGAATCGATCCTTGTGGGAAAGCACACATAAGTCGTAAGGGTAACCCACGACACAGGGTGTAGGCCAGCGTGCGCGTTGATGGTGCGCCCTGGCGAAACCCCGGCAGACGTCCTGCCGGGAGTCCTTGTGTGCCCATATTGTGCCTGGCAAGGAGGCTTGTCCATGCGGTTGAACGACTCGGTTTTCAGATAACCCGCGAGAAACGCTGGCGGTTGTGCATCGCCAAGTAGGCGTCGAACACCATGCACACCGAGCGCGCCAGCAGGCGGCCGGCCGGCAGGATGCGGATGCCTTTGTCGTCCAGGCTGATCAGGCCGTCGCGCTGCAAGGTCAGCAGCTCGGGCCAAAGGTCGTTGAAGTAACCGCGAAAATCGATGGTGAAGGCCTGTTCGATCGGTTCGAAATCCAGCTCGAAATGGCAGATCAGTTGTTGGATCACGGCCCGCCGTAGGCGGTCGTCGTGGTTGCACAGCAAGCCGCGCTGGGTGGCCAGCTGGGCGTTGGACAGGCTCTCCTGGTAGGTATTGAGGTCGCTGCTGTTCTGGCAGTACAGGTCACCGATCTGGCTGATGGCCGACACGCCCAGGCCAATCAGGTCGCAGTGCCCGTGCGTGGTGTAGCCTTGGAAGTTACGCTGCAGGGTGCCTTCTTCCTGGGCGACGGCCAGTTCGTCGTCGGGCAGGGCGAAGTGGTCCATGCCGATGTAGCGGTAGCCGGCGGCGGTCAACTGGTCGATGGTAGCGTGCAGCATCTCCAGCTTGGCGGCCGGGCTGGGCAGGTCGTTGTTGTCGATGCGCCGCTGGGGCATGAAGCGCTCGGGCAGGTGGGCGTAGTTGAACACCGACAGGCGGTCGGGCTGCAGGCGGATCACTTCTTCGACGGTGCGCGCAAAGCCTTCCGGGGTTTGCTTGGGCAGGCCGTAGATCAGGTCCAGGTTGACCGAGCGGAACTGCAGGGTGCGCGCAGCTTCGATCAGTGTGCGGGTCTGTTCCAGGCTCTGCAGGCGGTTGACCGCACGCTGCACGGCCGGGTCGAGGTCCTGCACGCCCAGGCTGACGCGGTTGAAACCCAGCTCACGGAGCAGGCCCATGGTGGACCAGTCAGCCTCGCGGGGGTCGATCTCGATGCCGTAGTCGCCGGAGTCATCGTCCAGCAGTTGGAAATGCTGGCGCAGGGTGGCCATCAGCTGGCGCAGTTCCACATGGCTGAGGAAGGTCGGCGTGCCGCCGCCGAAATGCAGCTGTTCAACCCGTTGCTTGGGCCCCAGGTGGCAGGCGATCAGCTGGATTTCCTGCTCCAGGCGCTGCAGGTACGGCGCGGCGCGGGCACGGTCCTTGGTGATGACCTTGTTGCAGGCGCAGTAGTAGCAGATGTTGGCGCAGAACGGCACGTGCACATACAGCGACAGCGGGCGCACGGCTCGACGGCTCTCGCGCAGGGCGTGGAGCAGGTCGAACGAGCCCACCCCGCTGTGCAGTTGCACGGCGGTGGGGTAGGAGGTGTAGCGTGGCCCGGCCAGATCGTAGCGGCGGATCAGGTCGGTATCCCAACGAAGGTCGTCGAGCATGAGGGCGGTCCCCGGAAAGAGCAGCAGTGTTCCGGAGTCTATGGCTGTCTGTAGGGATGGGTGTTGATTTGCATCAAGGGCATCGGGGCCGCAGAGCGGCCCCCGTCAATGCCCCATCAACCAGTGCTGGTGTGGGCCCGGCATGGTCCAGATACCGAATAGCATCACCAGCACACCGCCCGCCACCCGCACACTCCGTCGGCGCAACAGGGCGTTTACCCGTTCGGCCGCCAGCCCGGTGGCCAGCAATACCGGCCAGGTTCCAAGCCCGAACGCCAGCATCAACGCTGCGCTGTATCCGGCGTTGCCCTGGCTGGCCGCCCACAACAGGGTGCTGTACACCAACCCGCACGGCAGCCACCCCCACAGGGCGCCCAGCAGCAATGCCCGGGGCAGGCTGGAGACCGGCAGCAAGCGCGACGCCACCGGCTGGATATGCCGCCACAGCCCGCGCCCCAGGGCTTCGATACGGGTCAGGCCGCTCCACCAGCCGGCCAGGTACAGCCCCATGGCGATCAACAGCAGCGCAGCCACCACCCGCAGCGCCAATGCTGCCGGGCTGCTGGCGACGGCCCAGCCGGCCAGGCCCAGCAACATGCCGGCGCTGGCATAACTGAGAATGCGCCCAAGGTTGTACGCCAGCAGCAGGCGCAAGCGCCGGCCACGCTGCTCTGGCGGGATGGCCAGGGTCAGCGCGCCCATCAGGCCGCCGCACATGCCCAGGCAGTGGCCGCCGCCAAGCAGGCCAAGGACCAGTGCCGAGCCAAGCAGGGGAAGCAGTTCAGGCACGGGGTGGTGGTTCCTTGTCGGCTTCGGCCGGGGTGTCGTCAGGCTTCACCGCAGCCTGGTGGCGCGGGTCCTGGTCGTCGAACAGAATGCTGTGGGCGGGGCCTTCGAGGTCGTCGTACTGGCCGCTGTCCACCGCCCAGAAGAAGATGTACACGGCCACGCCGACCAGCAGCAGGGCTGCGGGGATCATGACATAGAGGGCGGGCATGGCGACTTCCTCCCGGGCAAGGGTGCTTCGGTTTTCGGCCAGCTCGATACCAGCGGCATGCGGGTCAGGCGCAGGGCATTGAGCACCACGATCAGCGAGCTGACCGACATGCCGATGGCGGCCCACACCGGGGTGATCCAGCCGAGCGCGGCAAACGGCAACATCAGGCCATTATACAGGGTGGCCCACAGCAGATTCTCGAGGATGTTGCGGCGGGTGCGGTGGGCCAGGTCGAAGGCTTGCACCAGGGCTTGCAAGCGGTTGGACAGCAGCACGGCGTCGGCGCTGGTCTTGGCAAGATCGGTGGCGCTGCCCATGGCGATGCTGATGTCGGCGGCGGCCAGCACTGGCACGTCGTTGACCCCATCGCCGAGCATCAGCACCTTGCGCCCGGCCGCCTGCAGCGCCTTCAGCCGGTCCAGCTTGTCGTCCGGGCGCAGGCCACCAATGGCCTGGTCGATGCCCAGTTGCGCGGCCACTTCGGCGACCATCGGCGAACTGTCGCCCGACAGCAGCAGCGTGCGCCAGCCTCGCGCCTTGCAGGCGGCGAGCAGGGCCGGGGCGTCCTCGCGCAGGCGGTCGTCCAGGCCAAACCAGGCCAGCGGCCCCTGGCGGTCACCCAGTAGCAGCCACTGGCCGCGGGGCTCCGGCACGCCGGGGATTTCCGCACCGCTCAGGGCGCAGACGAAGGTGGCCTGGCCTATACGCAGGCGTTGGCCGTCGACCAGTCCTTCCAGGCCCAGGCCGGGCACGGTCTGTACATCGTCGGCGGGTATCGCGTTACGGCCGAATGCGCGGGCGATGGGGTGTTCGGAGCGGTTTTCCAGGGCGGCGGCCAGGGCCAGGCAGCGGTCAGCGGGTACGCTGCCGAGCGGGCGGATGCTGCGCAAAGTCAGGCGGCCTTCGGTCAGTGTGCCGGTTTTGTCGAAGATTACCGTGTCGATCTGGTTAAGGCCTTCGAGGACATGGCCGCGGGTTATCAGCAGGCCTAGCTTGTGCAGGGTGCCGGTGGCGGCAGTCAGTGCCGTAGGCGTGGCCAGGGACAGCGCGCAGGGGCATGTGGCTACCAGCATGGCCAGCACGATCCAGAACGCCCTTGCAGGGTCCAGGTACCACCACCACAGGCCGATGGCCACGGCAGCCACCAGCGAGAACAGCAGAAACCACTGCGAGGCCCGGTCGGCGATTTCGGCCAGGCGCGGTTTTTCGGTCTGGGCGCGTTCCAGCAGGCGGACGATGGCCGATAGCCGCGAATCGTGGCCGAGGGCTTCGACTTCCACGTTCAGGGTGCTTTCGACATTCAGCGTACCGCCGGTGACCCGCTCGCCCACGCGGCGCGGTTGCGGCAGGTATTCGCCGGTCAGCAGCGACTCGTCGATGCTGGAGCGGCCTTCGACGATGCGCCCGTCGGCGGGGATAACCGCGCCGGGCAGCACCTGCACCGTGTCACCGCAGTGCAGCTCGCTGAGCAGAATGCGCTCGCTGCGGCCGAGGGCGTCCAGGCGCAGGCACGAGGCCGGCAGCAGGTTGACCAGCTGCGCGGTGGCCGCAGCCGTGCGTTCGCGGGCACGGCGCTCCAGGTAGCGGCCGGTGAGCAGGAACAGGGCGAACATGCCCACGGTGTCGAAATACAGCTCACCGCTGCCGGTGATCGCGGTCCAGATGCCGGCGCCGAAAGCCAGGGCGATGGCCAGCGACACCGAAACATCCATGGTCAGGTGGCGTGTGCGCAGGTCGCGTGCTGCGCCTTTGAAGAACGGCGCGCAGCTGTAGAAGACGATGGGGATGGTCAGGAACAGGGCCACCCAGCGCAGGATGGTGTGCAGTTCGGGTGACAGGTCGATGTTGAATTCCGGCCAGGTGGCCATGGTCGCCATCATTGCCTGGAACCACAGCAGCCCGGCCACGCCCAGGCGGCGCAAAGCGCTACGGTTCTCTTGGGCCAGTTGCTCGGCGGCCTTATCGGGCTGGTAGGGGTGGGCGGCGTAACCGATCTGGCGCAACTCGGCGAGCAGGTGTGACAGCGGCAGTTGCTTGTCGTCCCAGCTCAGCAGCAGGCGGTGGTTGGACAGGTTAAGGCGCGCCTCGGCGACGCCGGGCAGGTTGCGCAGGTGCTTTTCGATCAGCCAGCCGCAGGCGGCGCAGCTGATGCCTTCGACCAGCAGGGTAGTTTCGGCCAGCTCGCCCTGGTGGCGGACGAAGGTTTGCTGCACATCGCTGCGGTCGTACAGGGCCAGTTCGTCCTGCAACTGCCTGGGCAGGGCCTCGGGGTTGGCGCTGTTGTCACTGCGGTGCTGGTAGTAGTGCTCCAGGCCACCGGCGACGATCGACTCGGCCACCGCCTGGCAGCCGGGGCAGCAGAACTGCCGGGGCTCGCCGAGGACCACGGCGGTAAAGCGGCTGCCGGCGGGGACGGGCAGGGCGCAGTGGTAGCAGGGGGTGGGCTGGGTCATAAGGTAAGCACGACTGCTCAGGCAGATATGAAACCCTGTGGGAGCGGGCGTGCCCGCGAAAGCGTCAGGCCTGAAAACACCTTTGGCTGAGCTACCGCATTCGCGGGCATGCCCGCTCCCACAGGGATTTGCGATGTTGCTACTGTTGGTGCTCGGCACCTTGCAGGGCTTCGTCACCCAGCTGCAAGGTCACACCATGCTCCACTTTTTCCTCTTCGAACAAGCGCCACACCTGGCCACCTTCACTGCCCAGCAGCTCGACAAAGCGGCGCCCGTCGACCTTGTCCTCCAGCTGCCCCACATAGCGCCCCGCGTCGACCCTGCTCAGCAGTACCTTGCGGTCCTTCTCCGGCTGGGTGGGCGAAATCAGGTTCAGCTCCAGGTTTTGCGGGCCACTGCTGCCGGTCAGGCGCAGGTCCACTTCGCCGGTCAACTCGTCCAGGTGCACGGTGGCCTTCAGGCTCAGTTGCTGCGCCAGCAGTTCGCGGTCCAGCGAACGGTTGATGCCTTTGCCGGCCTCGTAGTAGTTGTCGTTCACCAGGTTGTCGGGGTTGCGCACGGCAATGCTGACCATGGTCAGGCTCAGGCACACCGAGGTGGTGAGGATGCCGATGATGATCCAGGGCCAGAGGTGCTTGTACCAGGGGCTGGCGGCGGTGGCGGCAGGCATTGTGCGTTATCTCTCTTAGCGGATCTGTGGGCCGATGAAGCGGCTCTTGGCTTCAACCTGGGCGTCGCTGTCGTCGGCGCTCTTGAGGGTGAAGGTGATTTCGTTGGTGGTCGATGGCAGTTTTTCGGGGGCAACCGACAGCTGCACGGGCAGGCTGACGATATCGCCGGCAGCCACGCGGATCTCGCGCTGGCCTTCAAGCTTGAGGTCCGGCAGGCCGGCAGCGTCCAGTACGTAGACGTGGTCGCGCTGGTCCTTGTTCATCACTTTCAGGCTGTACACGTTTTCGATCCGGCCTTGGGCGTTCTCGCGGTACAGCACGCGGTCCTTGCTGACGTCGAAGCCAACCAGCGAGCGGGTGGCGAAGGCAGTCGCAAGGCCAATGATCATCACCAGCAGCACTGCGGCATAGCCGATCAGGCGTGGGCGCAGCATGTGGGTTTTTTGCCCGGACAGGTTGTGTTCGGTGGTGTAGCTGATCAGCCCTTTGGGGTAGTTCATCTTGTCCATGATGCTGTCGCAGGCATCGATGCAAGCGGCGCAACCGATGCACTCGATCTGCAGGCCGTCACGGATGTCGATGCCGGTGGGGCAGACTTGAACGCACATTGTGCAGTCGATGCAGTCGCCCAGGCCTTGGGCCTTGTAGTCGGTATCTTTTTTACGTGGCCCGCGGGTTTCGCCACGACGCGGGTCGTAGGACACGATCAGCGTGTCCTTGTCGAACATCACGCTCTGGAAGCGTGCATAGGGGCACATGTACACGCACACCTGCTCGCGCAGCCAGCCGGCGTTGCCGTAGGTGGCGAGTGTGAAGAAGCCGACCCAGAAGTAGGCCCAGCCATCGGCCTGACCGGTGAAGAATTCGATGACCAGCTCGCGGATGGGCGAGAAATAGCCGACAAAGGTCATGCCGGTGACAAAGCCGATCAGCAGCCACAGGCTGTGCTTGGCAAACTTGCGCAGGAACTTGTTGCCGCTCATGGGGGCTTTGTCGAGCTTCATGCGCTGGTTGCGGTCGCCTTCCGTGACCTTTTCGCACCACATGAAAATCCACGTCCACACGCTTTGCGGGCAGGTGTAGCCGCACCATACGCGGCCTGCGTACACGGTGACGAAGAACAGGCCGAAGGCGGCGACGATCAGGATGCCCGACAGCAGGATGAAGTCCTGTGGCCAGATGGTGGCGCCGAAGATGTAGAACTTGCGCTCGGGCAGGTTCCACCATACGGCCTGGTGGCCCCCCCAGTTCAGCCACACGGTGCCGAAGTACAGCAGAAACAGCACAGCACCGCCGACCATGCGCAGGCGACGGAACAGGCCGGTGAAGGCGCGGGTGTAGATTTTTTCCCGGGAGGCGTAGAGGTCGACGGAATCCTTCCCTTTGCTGGCAGGCGGGGTCACATCATGTACCGGAATTTGCTTGCTCATCATCAAGTCCCACGGCAGTGGAGAAACGCCGCGGCCAGTGCGTGCCGGCCGCAGTCTCGCGCAATCTGCTAGCGCTCTGCGGTCCATGATACGCCGCTGATGGCAGTATGGGGCCGCACTGCGACCTTTAGTCGCGTTGGGTTCGTGGTGTGAATCGTGTTATGGCGGGTGTCAATTGATCCAGGTCATCAGCCTGCCAGAAATGCACTGGCTGTACCGGCCTCTTCGCGGGCTTGCCCGCTCCCACAGGAACTACACCGAACTCAAGAATGGTGACGACCTGTGGGAGCGGGCAAGCCCGCGAAGAGGCCAGGCCTGCTTACTCAGCCTTGGCCTGCGCCTGGTCCCGTTGCGAAAGGCTGTAAACATACGCCGCCAGCAAATGCACCTTGTCGTTACCCTGCAGCTGTTCCTGCGCCGGCATCTGCCCTTGGCGACCATAGCGAATGGTCTGCTGCAGCTGGGCAAAGCTCGAACCGTAGATGAACGCCTGTGGGTGGGTCAGGTTCGGTGCACCCATGGCTGGGGTACCTTTGCCTTCTGGCCCGTGGCAGGCCACGCAGTTGGCGGCGAAGATCTTCTGGCCGTTCTCGGCGTCGGCCTTCGCGCCCTCAGGCAGGGTGCGGCCATCGAGCTTGCTGACCACGAATGCCGCCACGTCGGCCACGCCCTGATCACCGATCACTTCGGCCCAGGCTGGCATCACGCCGTGGCGGCCGCCCATGATGGTGGTCTTGATGGTTTCCGGCTCGCCGCCCCAGCGCCAGTCGTTGTCGGTCAGGTTGGGGAAGCCGAAGGCGCCCTTGGCGTCGGAACCGTGGCATACCGAGCAGTTGGAAGCGAACAGTCGCGCGCCCATTTTCAGTGCCTGCGGGTCCTTGGCCACCTCTTCGATGGGCATGGCGGCGAACTTGGCGAAGATCGGCCCGAAGCGGGCGTCGGCCTTGGCCATTTCCTTTTCCCACTCGTGCACGCCGGTCCAGCCCGGCTGGCCGTTGGAAAACTCGGTCTGCTTGTCGTTATCCAGGTACGAGTAGCCCGGCAGGATGCCTTTCCAGTTGCCCAGGCCCGGGTACAGCACCAGGTAGCCGAGCGCAAAGATGATGGTGCCGACGAACAGCCAGAACCACCATTTTGGCAGCGGGTTGTCGTATTCCTCGATGCCATCGAAGGCATGCCCGACGGTTTCGTCGGTGACCTCTTCACGCTGGCCCTTGCGGGTCGACAGCAGCAGCCAGGTCAACGAGAAGATGGTGCCCAGGGTCAGGACGGTAACGTACAGACTCCAGAAGGTTGTCATTGTTTTTTGCTCCCAGAAGCTTTTGCTTGCTCGACGTGCCGGGTGGCCTCGGGGTCATCCGCGAAGGGCAGTTGGGTCGCTTCGTCGAAGTCCTTTTTACGCCGTGGGTTGAACACCCACAGCGCCAGGCCCACGAAGGCCACCATCACCACGACGGTGCCCAGGCCGCGAATCATCCCGATATCCATCAGCGTCACCGTTTGCTCTTGATGATGGTGCCAAGACCCTGCAGGTACGCGACGATGGCGTCCATTTCGGTCTTGCCCTTGACCGCGTCAGCCGCGCCGGCAATGTCGGCATCGGTGTACGGGGTACCGAGTGTGCGCAGCACCTCCAGCTTCTTCGCGGTGTCCTTGCCATCGAGCTTGTTCTCGACCAGCCATGGGTAGGACGGCATCTTCGATTCCGGTACCACGTTGCGCGGGTTGTACAGGTGCGCACGGTGCCAGTCATCGGAGTAGCGGCCGCCAACGCGGGCCAGGTCCGGCCCTGTACGCTTGGAGCCCCACAGGAACGGGTGGTCCCACACGCTCTCGCCAGCTACCGAGTAGTGGCCGTAGCGCTCGGTTTCGGCGCGGAACGGGCGGATCATCTGCGAATGGCAGCCTACGCAGCCCTCGCGGATGTAGATATCACGGCCTTCCACCTCCAACGCGGTGCGCGGCTTCATGCCTTCGACCGGCTTGTTGGTGACGTCCTGGAAAAACAGCGGGACGATCTGGGTCAGGCCACCGACGCTGACGGCGATGACCATGAAGAAGGCCAGCAGGCCTATGTTCTTCTCGACGGCTTCATGCTTCATCAGTGCGCTCCCACAACGACGATCTTGGCGGCTTCCTCAGCCTGTACCGGGTTGGCGGCACGTACGGTACGGAACACGTTATAGGCCATCAGCAGCATGCCGCTGGCGAAGAACGCACCGCCCAGGGCGCGGACGATATAGCCAGGGTGGCTGGCCTGCAGGGCTTCGACGAAGGAGTAGGTGAGGGTGCCGTCATCGTTGATGGCGCGCCACATCAGGCCTTGGGTAATGCCGTTGACCCACATCGAGGCGATGTACAGCACGGTGCCGATGGTGGCCAGCCAGAAGTGCGCGTTGATCAGCCCGATGCTGTGCATCTGCTCGCGGCCGTAGAGTTTCGGGATCATGTGGTACACGGCGCCGATCGAGATCATTGCCACCCAGCCGAGGGCACCGGCGTGGACGTGGCCGATGGTCCAGTCGGTGTAGTGCGACAGGGAGTTCACGGTCTTGATGGCCATCATCGGGCCTTCGAAGGTGGACATGCCGTAGAACGCCAGCGAAACGACCAAAAAGCGCAGGATCGGGTCGGTGCGCAGTTTGTGCCAGGCACCGGACAGGGTCATCATGCCGTTGATCATGCCGCCCCAGCTGGGTGCCAGCAGGATGATCGACATCACCATGCCCAGCGACTGCGCCCAGTCGGGCAGTGCGGTGTAGTGCAGGTGGTGCGGGCCTGCCCAGATGTACAGGGTGATCAGCGCCCAGAAGTGCACGATGGACAGGCGATACGAGTAGATCGGCCGCTCGGCCTGCTTGGGTACGAAGTAGTACATCATCCCCAAGAAGCCGGTGGTGAGGAAGAAGCCCACGGCGTTGTGGCCGTACCACCACTGGATCATCGCGTCGGTGGCACCGGCGTAGGCCGAGTACGACTTGAACAGGCTGACCGGCAGCGAGATGTGGTTGACGATGTGCAGCATCGCGGTGACCACGATGAAGGCGCCGTAGAACCAGTTGCCGACATAGATGTGCTTGGTCTTGCGCTTGACGATGGTGCCGAAGAACACCAGCCCGTAGGTGACCCAGACGATGGCCAGCAGGATCGCCAGCGGCCATTCGAGCTCGGCGTATTCCTTGGTGGTGGTGTAGCCCATCGGCAGGGTGATCAGCGCGCCGAGGATCACCGCCTGCCAGCCCCAGAAGGTGAAGGCGGCCATGCTGTCGGAGATCAGCCGGGTCTGGCAGGTGCGCTGCACCACGTAGTAGCTGGTGCCGAACAGCGCACAGCCCCCGAAGGCGAAGATCACCAGGTTGGTGTGCAGCGGGCGGAGGCGGCCGAAGCTGGTCCAGGGCAGGTCCAGGTTCAGTTGCGGCCATACCAGCTGCGAGGCGATGAAGACGCCGAGGCCCATGCCAAGGATCCCCCAGACCACCGTCATGATGGCGAACTGGCGGACGACCTTATAGTTATAAGCAGTCGGACTGATTGCTGTGCTCATTCTAAGGTTCCACGGTTTTAATGTTCTTGTTGGTCGAAAAATCGGCGCCAGTATTGATAACCAGCAAGGCTACTGCAACGCAACTTTGGTACGCCGACCCGTGTCCGGGCCCGTTCACTGATGTCCCGCAGTGATCGGGTCTGGACGATTGTACACAAATAAATATTTGTAATGTGTACCGTTTTTCACCTTTTTCTGATCGATCGGTCAAGCTTTTTTCGGGGGCGGCGCTCGATCTCACAGACGCCGAATTTCTCCCGGCGAACTCACTGGGCAGTCACAGATTCAGCAGCAGTATCCTGCGACAGGCTATACACATAAGCCGCCAGCAGGTGCACCTTGTCGTTGCCCTGGATATCGGCCTGCGCCGGCATCTGCCCTTGGCGACCATAACGAATGGTCTGCTGCAGCTGGGCAAAGCTCGAGCCGTAGATGAACGCCTGCGGGTGGGTCAGGTCGGGTGCGCCCATGGCAGGGGTACCCTTGCCTTCAGGCCCGTGGCAAGCCACGCAGTTGGCAGCGAAGATCTCCTTGCCCTTGACCACGTCGGCCTTGTTCCCTTCAGGCAGGCTGCGGCCGTCAAGGTTGGTCAGCACGAATGCGGCCACATCGGCCACGCCCTGATCACCGATCACCTCGGCCCACGCTGGCATCACGCCATGACGGCCATTCATGATCGAAGCCTTGATGGTTTCTGCTTCGCCGCCCCAGCGCCAATCCTTGTCGGTGAGGTTGGGGAAGCCGAAGGCACCCTTGGCGTCCGAGCCGTGGCACACCGAGCAGTTGGAGGCAAACAGGCGGCCGCCCATTTTCAGTGCCTGCGGGTCCTTGGCCACTTCTTCTACGGGCATGGCGGCGTACTTGGCGAAGATCGGGCCGAACCTGGCGTCAGCCTTGTCCATTTCTTTTTGCCATTCGTTGACGCCGGTCCACCCATTTTCATAGCCCGGCAGGATGCCTTTCCAGTTGCCCAGGCCCGGGTAGAGGATGAGGTAGCCGACCGAGAACACCAGGGTGCCGACGAACAGCCAGAACCACCACTTGGGCAGCGGGTTGTCGTACTCCTCGATGCCGTCGAAGCTGTGGCCCATGGTCTGGTCGGTGGTGTTCTTGCTCTCGCCCTTGCGGGTGGCGAGCAGCAGCCAGGTCAGGCCGATCAGGCTACCGATGGTCAGTACGCTGATGTACGTACTCCAGAAGGTGGTCATTGCCCGTTACTCCTTGCAGCAGTCGTGGCAGCAGGTTCCTGCCCGCTAGTGGGCAGGTGGTCGTCGACGAAGGGCAGCAGGCGCGCTTCGGCGAAATCACGGTCGCGGCGGCGGTTGAATACCCACAGTGAGAGGCCGATGAAGGCGATCATCACCACCAGGGTGCCCAGGCCGCGGATCATGCCGATGTCCATTTCCATCGCACTCACCTCTTGTTCTTGATCGCGGTGCCGAGCACCTGCAGGTAGGCGACCAGTGCATCCATCTCGGTCTTGCCCTTGACCGCGTCGCGGGCGCCGGCAATGTCGTCGTCGGAATACGGCACGCCCAGGGTGCGCAAGGTGCGCATCTTGACGTCGGTGTGGCTGTTGTCGACCTGCTGGGCGACCAGCCACGGGTACGACGGCATCTTCGACTCCGGCACCACGTTGCGCGGGTTGTACAAGTGCGCGCGGTGCCAGTCGTCCGAGTAACGGCCGCCAACACGGGCCAGGTCCGGCCCGGTGCGCTTGGAGCCCCACAGGAACGGGTGGTCCCACACGCTCTCGCCGGCCACCGAGTAGTGGCCGTAGCGCTCGGTTTCGGCGCGGAACGGGCGGATCATCTGCGAGTGGCAGCCCACGCAACCTTCGCGGATGTAGATATCGCGGCCTTCCAGTTGCAGCGCGGTGTAGGGTTTCATGCCTTCCACCGGCTTGTTGGTGACGTCCTGGAAGAACAGCGGGACGATCTGGGTCAGGCCGCCGATACTGACGGCGAACACCATCAGCAGGGCCATCAGGCCGACGTTTTTCTCGATGACTTCATGTTTCATCAGGCGTTTCTCCTCAAGCCAACTGGGCGTTCGCAGGGGCGACGTCAAGCGCTGGCGAACGCACGGTGCGCCAGGTGTTCCAGGCCATCAGGAACATGCCGCTGAGGAAGATCGCGCCGCCGACGAAGCGCACGACAAAGCCTGGGTGGCTGGCCACCAGGGTTTCCACGAACGAATAGGTGAGCGTGCCGTCGCTGTTGACTGCGCGCCACATCAGGCCCTGGGCGATGCCGTTGACCCACATCGAGGCGATGTAAAGCACGGTGCCGATGGTGGCCAGCCAGAAGTGCGCGTTGATCAGGCCAAGGCTGTACATGCGTTCCTTGCCGAACACTTTCGGGATGGTGTGGTACAGCGCACCGATCGAGATCATTGCCACCCAGCCGAGGGCGCCGGCATGCACGTGGCCGATGGTCCAGTCGGTGTAGTGGGACAGGGCGTTGACCGTCTTGATGGCCATCATCGGCCCTTCAAAGGTGGACATGCCGTAGAACGCCAGCGATACCACCAGGAAGCGCAGGATCGGGTCGCTGCGCAGTTTGTGCCAGGCGCCCGACAGGGTCATCATGCCGTTGATCATGCCGCCCCAGCTCGGTGCCAGCAGGATCAGCGACATCACCATGCCCAGCGACTGCGCCCAGTCGGGCAGGGCGGTGTAGTGCAGGTGGTGCGGGCCGGCCCAGATGTACAGGGTGATCAGCGCCCAGAAGTGCACGATCGACAGGCGATAGGAATACACCGGGCGTTCGGCCTGCTTGGGCACGTAGTAGTACATCATCCCCAGGAAGCCCGCAGTCAGGAAGAAGCCTACTGCGTTGTGGCCGTACCACCACTGCACCATGGCATCGGTGGCGCCAGCGTACACCGAGTACGACTTGGTCAGGCTGACCGGCAGTTCCAGGTTGTTGACGATGTGCAGTAACGCCACGGTGAGGATGAAGGCACCGAAGAACCAGTTACCCACGTAGATGTGCTTGGTGTTGCGCTTCATCAGCGTGCCGAAGAACACGATGGCGTAGCCCACCCAGACGATGGTGATCAGGATATCGATCGGCCATTCCAGTTCGGCGTATTCCTTGGAGCTGGTGTAGCCCAGTGGCAGGCTGATGGCCGCCAGCAGGATCACCAGTTGCCAGCCCCAGAAGGTGAACGCGGCCAGGCGCGGTGCAAACAGGGTGGTCTGGCAGGTGCGTTGCACCGAATAATAGGAGGTGGCGAACAGCGCGCAGCCGCCGAAAGCGAAGATCACCGCATTGGTATGCAGGGGGCGCAGGCGGCCGAAGCTGGTCCAGGGGAGGTCGAAGTTGAGGGAAGGCCAGGCGAGCTGGGCGGCGATGAAGACGCCGAGCCCCATCCCGACGATTCCCCACACCACCGTCATGATGGCGAATTGGCGGACCACCTTGTAGTTATAGGCGGTACTGCTGGTTGTGTTCATGTATGGGTTCCCATCCACGGTTATTTGGCAGGCTTTACAGCGAGGCAAGCATGATTAATGGGCAAAGTGCCGGTATTGACGGGGATCAATGGGCGAAGGTCGGAAATGTCCCAGGCTTGCGCTGCGATCCTCCACAGGCGCAGGGCAAGGACGGCTACAAGGGCTGCCTGATCCTGGCCCACGGTGCAGGTGCGCCGATGGACAGCGGGTTCATGGACGAAATGGCGCAAAGGCTTGCGGCGCTTGGGGTGGCGGTAGTGCGCTTCGAGTTCCCGTACATGGCCGAGCGCAGGGTTACCGGCGGCAAACGGCCGCCGAACCCGCAGAAGGTATTGCTGGAATGCTGGCGCGAGGTGTACCGGCAGGTGCGACCTTTGGTCGCGGGCAGGCTGGCAGTGGGTGGCAAGTCCATGGGCGGGCGCATGGCGAGCCTGTTGGCTGACGAACTGGGCGCGGATGCGCTGGTGTGCCTGGGCTATCCGTTCTATGCGGTGGGTAAACCCGAGAAGCCCCGGGTGGAGCACCTGGCCGGGCTGAAAACACCGACATTGATCGTGCAGGGCGAACGGGATGCGCTGGGTAACCGCGAGGCGGTGGCGGGGTATGCGTTGTCGCCGGCAATCGAAGTGAGCTGGCTAGTGGCGGGGGATCATGACCTGAAGCCGTTGAAGGCCTCGGGGTTCAGTCATGAGCAGCATATGCAGGCGGCGGCGGAACGCGTTGCTGATTTCCTGAAGGATTAGTGCTGGATTCTTCGCGGGCATGCCCGCGAAGAGGCCGGCACAGGCTGACGCTTAGTCGCGGTACTCGCACAGGTAAGCGGTGTCCACCTTCACTTGCAGTTGGAACTTGCTGTCGGCGGCAACGTTGAACTTGTCGCCGGCATTGAAGGTTTCCCAGTTGTCGCTGCCTGGCAGTTTCACGGTCAGCGCGCCCGATACCACGTGCATGATTTCGCGCTTGGCAGTGCCGAACTCGTATTCGCCCGGGGCCATGACGCCGACCGTGGCCGGGCCTTCTTCGCCCGCGAATGCGATCGACTTGACGGTGCCGTTGAAGTACTCGTTGACCTGGAACATGGGCGACTCCTGAAAAGGGGGATGAAAAAGGGCTGGCCAGTATGCCCAAGCCCACAGGCCTCGTCATCTGCTTTCAGGGGCTGCTGGCGGGCAGGGTCAACGGTAAAAGCCGCGCCGTGTTGCGCGCATCTTCAAGGGCCCGGTGCTGCTGCCCGCAAAAGTGCATGCCGGCCAGGTGCAGTGCACCGTTCAGGCCTGTGGGGCGCTGCAGGTGGCGGGCCTTGGCAAAGCGTTGCTTGAGGTTGATGTGCGGCAAGGTCCGTAGCAGGCTGTCGAGCCCGTGAAGCTGCCATTCCTGGTGCAGTTGCTGGCGGTCGTAGTCGCCCCAGCTGACCCAGGCCTGAAGCTGCTCACGGTGGGGCCCGAGCCAGCGCTCGAAGCTTGCCCACACATCGCGAAACGGCGCAGCGCTGTCCACATCGGCCTGGCTTATGTGCGTCAGTTCGCGGCAAAAAGGGGTCAGCTGTGGCCGCCGCCGTGGCCGCACGAAACACTGAAAGTGGTCGACCTCGCGGCCTTCGCGGGTAACCAGGCTGGCGCCGATTTCAATGACTTCCATTTCTGTTACAGGCCACCCACCCTCGTCGGTGGTGGCTTCCAGGTCGATCACCAACCAATGGCCCATACCAGGCTCCCTTGCAGATCCTGCTAGAGCGTAGCCAAACTCCGCGCATACGGCACCCCCTGGCATATTGCCGCCTGCTTTGTCACAAAGAGCGCGCACCAGCAGTTGTGCCGCTTCCGGAAAACGCCTAGCTTAAGCGGACCCAGGCATGAACCGTGATGAGCGTCCGTCTTGACTCCAGCACCCGGCCCCAAGGCCTTGTCCACCCTGATGTTGCTGGCCGTGTATTGGCTGGCGGTGCCGGCATGGGCTGCCGACGCCGTCGAGGTGAAGATTGGCGCGGCGCATTTCCCGCCCTACACGGTGCGCCCTGAACAGGGGGCCGACACCGGCCTGTTGCCGCAACTGGTCGACGCGCTCAACCGCTTGCAGCAGGGTTATCACTTCGTCCTGGTGCCCACTTCCATCCAGCGGCGTTTTGGTGACTTCCAGCAAGGCCGCACCGACATGGCGATTTTCGAGAACCCACAATGGGGCTGGGAGCAGATTGCCCACCAGACCGTCGACATGGGCCTGGAGGATGCCGAAGTGTTCGTTGCCCGCCAGGCCAATGGCAGCGACCCGCATTACTTCGACGACCTGAGTGACAAACGTTTGGCATTGTTCAACGGCTACCACTACGCGTTCGCCGGCTTCAACTCCGACCCCGACTACCTGCGCGAAGCCTACAACGCGACCCTGACCTACTCCCACGACAGCAACCTGCTGATGGTGCAGGCTGGCCGCGCCGATATCGCCCTGGTCACGCGCTCCTACCTCAGCGATTTCCTGGCGCGCAACCCGGCCAGCAGGGCGCAGCTGGTGCCTTCGCAACGCATCGATCAGGTCTATCACCACTACGCCCTGCTGCGCCCGGGGGCGCCTATCGGCGAGCAGTCGTTCGCCGGCCTGCTGCGCAGCCTGCGTGACAGCGGTGAACTGGCACGGATCTTCGAGCCCTACCGCATCACGGTCGCGGCCCCCCAAGACTAAATTCATACGCTGCGCCAGCGTTCTCAGCAGTGAGCCTTTTCTTCATTTTCGTGAGTCCAGCCCATGCCGTTCGATGCCGCTTCGCAGCCCCTGTCACCGCCACGCTGGCGCAGCCTCAGTGCCGAGGAGGGTGACAGCTGGCTAAGCCTCACCCTCGAAGGCCGCCCACTGATCCAGGTGCGCCTGGAGGCGGGCGCTACCTTGCACGTCCACCTCGAGCGCGTCTGCCATGAGCGCCCCTATGAAGCCTTGTGGGCTGCCTGCTACTGGCTGCTGTCCCGCGATACGGCCCGCCAGCGCCTGGTCTGGCACTTGCCCGAGGTACAGCCCCAGGCACTGGCCAGTGGCTTGCTGCTGGAGGCTGAGCAAGCTGGCCAGTACCTGTGCGAGCGGGCGCTGTTCTGGCAGCTGCCACAGCCATGGCTGGGTGATGCGCTGGCCTCGGTGTACCCGCAGCAGATGCAGATCAGTAACGGCAAGCGTCACCCGCGGCGGGCGCCCAAGCCCCGTGGAGAGGTGTACCGGCGCTTCGATGCGCGCCTGGGTAGCTGGGTATCGCTGCGCACGCTGGAGATCGAGCACGACCTGGAGCGTTTCAACCGCTGGCAGAACAACCCGCGGGTGGATGCGTTCTGGCAGGAGGGCGGTACGCTGGCGCAGCACCGCGAGTACCTGGGCAAGCTGGAGGCCGACCCGCATACCCTGACGTTGATCGGCTGCTTTGATGATGAGCCGTTTGCCTACTTCGAGGCGTACTGGGCCAAGGAAGATCGCATTGCTCCGTTCTACCCGGCCGATGACTACGACCGCGGCATCCACATGCTGGTAGGGGAGGAGAGCCATCGCGGGCCGCACAAGGTGGCCAGCTGGCTATCGGCGCTGGTGCACTACCTGTTCCTGGATGACCCGCGTACCCAGCGGGTGGTGGCTGAGCCACGTGCCGACAACGGCAAGATGATCGGCTACATGCACGACCAGTGTTTCCATTGCGACAAGGAGTTCGACTTCCCGCACAAGCGTGCGGCGCTGATGATTCTGGGGCGGGAACGGTTCTTCGATCGCTGCAAGCTGGCTTGAGTCCCAAGGGGCCGCTTTGCGGCCCATCGCCGGCAAGCCGGCTCCCATAAGGGATAGCGCAGGCCTGAGGTTGATGCGGTCGAGGTGGCAGCTGGCTTGCCGGCGATGGGCTGCGCAGCACCTCTATAGGATAGGCGCGAACCTGAAGCCTCAGGCCTGCCGATTGGCCGTCTTGCGGCAGTGCACCAGCGCATCGCGGATCATGAAGTTGACCAGTGTCGGCGACACGCCCAGCTCCTTGGCAATGTCCTTCTGCGGTACGCCATGCAGGCGGTACATCTCGAACGCATAGCGGGTACGCTGCGGCAGTTCGTTCAGCGCCTCGGCAATGTCGTCCAGCGCGGCGAGGTTGATGTGGGTCGCTTCGGGCGAGGCGTTCTGGAGGACCACGTTCAGGCCTTCCTCCTCGCTGCCGGAGTACTTCAGCTCCATCGCCTGCTTACGGTAGTGGTCAATCGCCAGGTTGCGCACAATCTGGAACAGGTAGCTGAGCTGCGCCTTGAACGACGAGGTGATCTGCGGGGCGGCGTTGAGCCGGAAAAAGGCATCCTGCACCACATCTTCGGCGCGCGAGCGGCAGCCGGTGATGCGGGCGGCGATCTTGACCAGGATGCTGCGATTGTCGACGAAGGCCTGCAGTAATGGTGAATCGCACTTACTTGTGGATAGTTGTTCCGCCATGGAAATCACCTTGTCACAGAGGAGAAAGGAGGCCCCCAAGGCTGGGAAGCTTCCTACGACGTGCGACAAGCTATTCAGAATGATAATGATTGTCAAATACGAAACGTAATTAGTATCTGTATCTTTCGGTTCTAAGCCCGCAGTGTGAAACGGTTCACCCTTGGCCCCTTCTGGCACCGCGTAATCCCCGCTAATTTCTGCCCCCGCCCATCCGTTCTCCTGTGTACATCCTCGGTCGCCACTCGCTGTCCGCCCACGTTCGCGGAGCAGCCGGCACGCCCCAACAGACACTGGCAGGAACACCCCATGACGGACGCCTTCGAACTCCCGCTCTCGCTGGTCCAGGCACTGGCGCAACGCGCCGCGCAGACCCCGGACAAGATCGCCTTGCGCTTTCTGGCCGACGCCCCCGGCGAGCAGGCCGTGCTCAGTTACCGGGACCTCGACCAGCGCGCATGCACCATCGCCGCCGCCTTGCAGGCCCGTGCCGGCTTCGGCGACCGTGCTGTGCTGTTGTTCCCCAGTGGTCCGGACTACGTGGCGGCGTTCTTCGGTTGCCTGTATGCCGGGGTGATCGCGGTGCCGGCTTACCCGCCGGAGTCTGCGCGTCAGCATCACCAGGAACGTTTGCTGTCGATCATCGACGATGCCGAGCCTCGCCTGCTGCTGACGGTCGCGGCGTTGCACGGCAGCCTGCAAGGCCTGGAAGCGCTGGCGGCGGACAACGGCCCTGAACTGCTGGCGGTGGACGGCCTGGACCCGGCGCTGGCCGCGGACTGGCGCGAGCCCGCGCTGCAAGGTGATGACATCGCCTTCCTGCAGTACACCTCTGGCTCCACTGCGCTGCCCAAGGGCGTGCAGGTCAGCCATGGCAACCTGGTGGCCAACGAGCAGTTGATCCGCAAGGGCTTCGGCATCGACCTCAACCCCGACGACGTGATCGTCAGCTGGTTGCCGCTGTACCACGACATGGGCCTGATTGGCGGCCTGCTGCAGCCGATCTTCAGCGGCGTGCCGTGCGTGCTGATGTCGCCGGGTTATTTCCTGGCCCGGCCGCAGCGCTGGTTGCAGGCCATCAGCGAGTATGGCGGTACCATCAGCGGTGGCCCCGACTTTGCCTACCGCCTGTGCAGCGAGCGGGTCAGCGAGGCCTCGTTGGCCGGTCTCGACCTGAGCCGCTGGCGCGTGGCTTATTCCGGTTCCGAGCCGATCCGCCAGGACAGCCTGGCGACGTTCGCCGACAAGTTCCTGGCCAGCGGCTTCGACCGGCAGAGCTTCTTCGCCAGCTACGGCCTGGCCGAAGCCACCCTGTTCGTCAGCGGCAGCCGCCGCGGCCAGGGCATCGCCGCGCTGGAACTGGACGCCGAAGCCTTCGCCGCCAACCGTGCCGAGCCGGGCAAAGGCAGCGTGCTGATGAGCTGCGGCTACCCGCAGCCCGGTCACGCGGTACGTGTCGTCGAGCCGCAGCACTTGCAGGTGCTGGGCGACAACCAGGTCGGCGAAATCTGGGCCGGTGGCCCGAGCATCGCCTTGGGTTACTGGCGCAACCCCGAAGCCAGTGCCCGCACCTTCGTTGAAATGGACGGCCAGACCTGGCTGCGTACCGGCGACCTGGGCTTCATGCGCGAGGGTGAGGTGTTCGTCACCGGGCGCCTGAAAGACATGCTGATCGTACGGGGCCAGAACCTGTACCCGCAGGACCTGGAAAAAACCCTCGAACGCGAGGTCGAGGTGCTGCGCAAAGGCCGGGTGGCAGTGTTTGCCGTCGAGCAGCAGGGCGAGGAGGGCATCGGCGTGGCGGTGGAGATCAGCCGCAACGTGCAAAAGGCAATCAAACCCCAGGACCTGATCAAAACCCTGCGCCAGGTGATCGCCGACGCCTGCCGCCAGGCCCCGGCTGTGGTCCTGTTGCTGAACCCGGGCGCGCTGCCCAAGACCTCCAGTGGCAAGCTGCAGCGCTCGGCCTGCCGCCTGCGCATGGACGATGGCAGCCTGGACTGCTACGCCCGCTTCCCTGATGTGAGCGAAGCCGCTGCAAGCGCGGCTGCTGGCGATGAACTGCAAACACGCATCGCCGCCGTGTGGCGCGACATCCTCAAGCTAGAGGCGGTTGCAGCAGACGACCACTTCCTGCTGCTGGGCGGCAACTCCATCGCCGCCACCCAGGCCACCGCACGCCTGGCCGATGAGCTGGGCATCAACCTGAGCCTGCGCACCCTGTTCGAAGTGCCAGTGCTGGCTGATTACAGTAACGCCGTGGCCTCGATCATCGCTGAAGGCGCCGCCGGCACCGCCACCATCGCAACGCTGGAACGCGCCCAGGCGTTGCCCCAGTCGCTGGCGCAAAACCGCTTGTGGCTGATGTGGCAGTTGCAGCCAGAATCGGCCGCCTACAACATCCCGGCCGGCCTGCAGCTGCGCGGCGAGCTGGACGAAAGCGCCCTGGAAGCCGCCTTCCAGGCGCTGGTGGCGCGCCACGAATCCCTGCGCACCGTATTCAGCGAAGAAAACGGCCAGGCCCTGCAACGCATCTTGCCGCAACAGCCGTTCAGCCTGCACCGCCTGGGCCTCGAAGGCCAAACCCCCGAGCAGGTCAGGGCCGAGCGTGAAGCCGAGGCCCGTCAGCCGTTCGACCTGACCCAGGGCCCGTTGCTGCGGGTGACCCTGGCACGCCTGGATGACGAAGACCATCAGCTATGGGTGACCCTGCACCACATCGTCGCTGACGGCTGGTCGCTGAACATCCTGCTGGATGAATTCGCCAAGCTTTACGCGGCCCGCTGCCAGGGGCTGGAGGCCAGTCTGGCGCCGCTGACCCTGGGTTACGCCGACTACGGCACCTGGCAGCGACAATGGCTGGCCGCCGGTGAAGCCGAGCGCCAACTGCAGTACTGGAAAGCACAGTTGCGCGATGAACTGCCGGTGCTCGACCTGTGCACCGACCACCCCCGCGCCAGTCAGCGCGAGTACAGCGCTGAGCGGTTCACCCTCAAGGTGCCGGCCAAGCTTGCCGAAGCACTCAAGAGCCTGGCCCGCGAACAGCAGGCCAGCCTGTTCATGGTCCTGCTGGCCGGCTGGCAGGCGCTGCTGCACCGCTACAGCGGCCAGGCTGACATCCGTGTCGGTGTGCCCAACGCCAACCGCCCGCGCCTGGAAGCCCAAGGCATGGTCGGCTTCTTCATCAATACCCAGGTACTGTGCGCGCAGCTCGATGGCCGCTTGCCATTCGCGCAGTTGCTGGCCCAGGTGCGCCAGGCCACCCTTGAGGCGCAGGCCAACCAGGACCTGCCGTTCGAACAACTGGTCGAAGCCCTGCCGCAAGCCCGTGAGCAAGGCCTGTTCCAGGTCATGTTCAACCACCAGCAACGCGACCTGTCGGCCCTGCGCCGCCTGCCGGGGCTGTTGGCCGAAGAGCTGCCGTGGCACAGCCGCGAAGCCAAGTTCGACCTTCAGCTGCACAGCGAAGAAGACCATCAGGGCCGCCTGAGCCTGGCCTTCGACTATGCCGCAGAGCTGTTCGAAGCCAGCACCGTCAAACGTCTGGCCCATCACCTGCTGGCCCTGCTGGAACAGGTGTGCGCCGCGCCGCAGCGGCCGCTGGGCGAAGTGCAATTGCTCGACGAGCCTGGCCGCGCGCAACTGTTGGGCTGGGGCCGCGCACCGGCTGCCGCGCCGCCAAGCCTGTTGGTCGAACAACTCAACGAACAGGCCCGCCGGACCCCGCAACGCACCGCGCTGGCCTGGGACGGCGGCAGCCTCGACTACGCCGAACTGCACCAGCAGGCCAACCGCCTGGCCCATTACCTGCGCGACAAAGGCGTCGGCCCCGACACCTGCGTAGCCATTGCCATCGAGCGTTCGCCACAGTTGCTGGTGGGCCTGCTGGCCATCCTCAAGGCCGGCGGCGCCTACGTGCCGCTGGACGTCGACTACCCGGCCGAACGCCTGGCCTACATGCTGGCCGACTGCAACGCCGGCCTGCTGCTGAGCCACAGCAGCCTGCTGGGCAAGCTGCCACAGGTCGACGGCGTCAGCGCCATTGCCCTCGACCAGTTGCACCTGGACAGCTGGCCCAGCCATGCCCCCGGCCTGCACCTGCACGGCGACAACCTGGCGTACGTGATCTACACGTCCGGCTCCACCGGCCAGCCCAAGGGCGTGGGCAATACCCATGCGGCGCTGGCCGAGCGCCTGCAGTGGATGCAGGCCACCTACGCGCTGAATGACAGCGATGTGCTGATGCAGAAGGCGCCGATCAGCTTCGATGTGTCGGTGTGGGAGTGCTTCTGGCCACTGGTAACCGGCTGCAAGCTGGTACTCGCCGGCCCCGGTGAGCACCGTGACCCGCAACGCATTGCCGCGCTGGTGCAAGCCCATGGCGTGACCACGCTGCACTTCGTGCCGCCACTGTTGCAGGTGTTTGTCCAGGAGCCGCAGGCGGGCGCCTGCAGCAGCCTGCGCCGGGTGTTCTCCGGTGGCGAAGCATTGCCTGCGGCGTTGCGTGACCGGGTGCTGCAAGTGCTGCCGCAGGTGCAGTTGCACAACCGCTATGGCCCGACCGAAACCGCCATCAACGTCACCCACTGGCACTGCCAGGCGGCGGACGGCGAGCGCTCGCCCATCGGCCGCCCGCTGGGCAATGTGCTGTGCCGTGTGCTGGACGATGAGCTTGAACTGGCCGCCCCTGGCGTGCCGGGCGAGCTGTACCTGGGTGGCGCGGGCCTGGCCCGTGGCTACCTGGGCCGCCCGGGTCTTACCGCCGAGCGCTTCGTACCCCAGGCCGACGGCCATGGCGAGCGCCTGTACCGCAGCGGCGACCGCGCCCGCTGGCAGGTGCAGCTTGAGGCCCTGGAATACCTCGGTCGCCTCGACCAGCAGGTAAAGGTGCGGGGTTTCCGCGTCGAGCCAGAAGAAGTGCAGGCCTGCCTGTTGGCACAGCCGGGTGTTGAACAGGCGCTGGTGCTGATCCACAAGGACGCCGTTGGCGCGCAACTGGTGGGTTATTACAGTGGCAGTGCACAGCCAGCCGAAGTACTGGCCGTGCTGGCTGAGCAACTGCCCGCGTACATGGTGCCGGCGCAGCTCATCCCGTTGGCACAGCTGCCGCTGGGCCCCAGCGGCAAGGTTGACCGCAAGGCGCTGCCGGCCCCGGTGTGGCAGCAACGCGAACATGTCGAGCCACACACCGAGTTGCAGCAGCAGGTCGCCGCTATCTGGCGCGAGGTGCTGAACCTGCCGCGCGTCGGCCTGCAGGACGACTTCTTCGCCTTGGGCGGGCACTCGCTGCTGGCCACGCAGATCGTCTCGCGCAGCCGCCAGGCCTGCGATGTCGAGCTGCCGCTCAAGGCACTGTTCGAAGCCAGCGAACTGGGCGCCTTCAGTGCCGAGATCGCACGCATACGCGCCGCCGGCCAGCGCAACCTGCAAGGCGCAATCGCCCGCGTCGACCGGCGTCAGGCGGTGCCGCTATCGTATTCGCAGCAGCGCATGTGGTTCCTCTGGCAAATGGAGCCGGACAGCCCGGCGTACAACGTCGGCGGCATGGCACGCCTGCGCGGCACCCTGCATGTGGACGCTTTCGAGCGTGCGCTGCAGGCGTTGATCGTGCGCCATGAAACCTTGCGCACCACCTTCCCCAGCGTCGACGGGGTGCCGTACCAGTGCGTTGCCGAAGACAGTGGCCTGCACCTCGACTGGCAGGACTTCAGTGCCTTGCCCATCGATGCCCGCCAGCAACACCTGCAACAACTTGCCGACGACCAGGCGCACCAGCCGTTCGACCTGGAGCGCGGCCCGCTGCTGCGCGCCTGCCTGGTCAAGGCTGACGAGCGCGAGCATTTTTTCGTGCTCACCCTGCACCACATCGTCACCGAAGGCTGGGCCATGGACATTTTCGCCCGCGAGCTAGGCGAGCTGTACGAAGCCTTTGTCGATGACCGCGAGTCGCCGCTGGCGCCGCTGCCGGTGCAATACCTGGACTACAGCGTGTGGCAACGGCAATGGCTGGAAAGCGGCGAGGGCGCTCGTCAACTGGCCTACTGGAAGGACCGCCTGGGCGACGAGCACCCGGTGCTGGCGTTGCCTGCCGACCGCCCGCGCCCGGCAGTACAGAGCCACCGCGGCGAGCTGTACCGCTTTGAACTCGACCCGGCGCTGGTGGCCCGCGTGCATGCCTTCAACAGCCAGCGCGGCCTGACCCTGTTCATGACCATGACCGCCACCCTGGCCGCCTTGCTGCACCGCTACAGCGGCCAGCGCGACCTGCGCATCGGCGCGCCGGTGGCCAACCGCATCCGCCCGGAAAGCGAAGGCCTGATCGGCGCCTTCCTCAATACCCAGGTGCTGCGCTGCGAGCTGGATGGCCAGATGACCGCCAACGCACTGCTGGAGCAGTTGCGCCAGGCCGCCATCGAAGGCCAGTCGCACCAGGACCTGCCGTTCGACCAGTTGGTCGAAGCTTTGCAGCCGCCGCGCAGCAGCGCCTATAACCCGCTGTTCCAGGTGATGTGCAACGTGCAGCGCTGGGCCTTCCAGCAAAGCCGCACACTGGCCGGCATGCAGGTGGATTACCTGCTCAATGACGCCAGTGCCACCAAGTTCGACCTGTACCTGGAGGTCACCGACCTCGACGGCCGCCTGGGTTGCTGCCTGACTTACAGCCGCGACCTGTTCGACGAACCGCGCATAGCGCGCATGGCCGAGCACTGGCAGCACCTGCTGGTCGGCTTGCTGGACAACCCGCAGCAGCGCCTGTGCGAGCTGCCGATGCTGAGCGGTGCGGAGCAGCAGGTGCTGGCGGGCCAGTTGCAGGGCAAGCACGACTTCGACCTCGACCAGACCCTGCACGGCCTGTTCGCCGCCCAGGCGGCGCGCACACCACAGGCTGGCGCGCTGACCTTCGCTGGCCAGCACATGACTTACGCCGAACTCGATCAGCGGGCCAACCGCCTGGCCCGCGCCCTGCGCGAGCGTGGCGTCGGCCCGCAGGTGCGCGTGGGCCTGGCGCTGGAGCGCTCGCTGGAAATGGTCGTCGGCCTGCTGGCCATCCTCAAGGCCGGCGGCGCCTACGTGCCGCTCGACCCCGAGTACCCGCTCGACCGCTTGCGCTACATGATCGAAGACAGCCGCATCGGCCTGCTGCTCAGCCAGCGTGAGCTGTTGCAAACCCTGGGCGAGCTGCCTGAGGGCGTGGCCCGCTGGAGCCTGGAGGACGATGCCGCCAGCCTGTCGGCCTACAGCGATGCGCCGCTGGACAACCTCAACCTGCCGCAGCATCAGGCGTACTTGATCTACACCTCCGGCTCCACCGGCAAGCCCAAGGGCGTGGTGGTCAGCCATGGCGAATTTGCCATGCACTGCCAGGCGGTCATCGCCGCGTTCGGCATGCGCAGCGATGATTGCGAGCTGCATTTCTATTCGGTCAACTTCGACGCTGCCAGCGAGCGCCTGTGGGTGCCGTTGCTATGCGGTGCCCGCGTGGTGCTGCGCGCCCAGGGGCAGTGGGGCGCCGAGGAGATCTGCCAGCTGGTGCGCGAGCAGCAGGTGAGCATTTTGGGCTTCACCCCCAGCTACGGTAGCCAGTTGGCGCAGTACCTGGGCGGGCAGGGCGAGCAATTGCCGGTGCGCCTGGTGATTACCGGGGGTGAAGCGTTGACCGGCGAGCACCTGCAGCGTATTCGCCAGGCCTTTGCGCCGCAGCAGTTCTTCAACGCCTACGGCCCGACCGAAACCGTGGTCATGCCGCTGGCCTGCCTGGCGCCAGAGGTGTTGCCTGCGGACCTTGGCAGTGTGCCGATCGGCCGCGTCATCGGTAGCCGCTCGGCCTACATCCTCGACGAAGACCTGGCCCTGTTACCGCAAGGTGGCATTGGTGAGCTGTATGTCGGCGGCGCCGGCCTGGCTCAGGGTTATCACGACCGGCCGGGCCTGAGCGCCGAGCGATTCGTCGCTGACCCGTTCAGCACCGAAGGGGGCCGTTTGTATCGCACCGGCGACCTGGTGCGCATGGGCGCTGACGGCCTGGTCGAGTACGTCGGCCGTGCCGACCAGCAGGTGAAAATTCGCGGTTTCCGCATCGAACTGGGCGAGATCGAGAGCCGCTTGCAGGCCCATGCCGATGTTGACGAGGCCGTGGTGCTGGCCTTGGATCTACCGGGCGGCAAGCAACTGGTGGGCTACCTGGTGTGCAAGCAGGCCATGGCTGGCAGCGAGGCGCAAAGCCAGCTGCGTGAAGCAGTGAAGGCCGATGCCCGCCAGCACCTGCCGGATTACATGGTGCCGGCGCATCTGGTGTTGCTCGACAGCTTGCCGCTGATGGGTAACGGCAAGCTCGACCGCCGTGCGCTGCCACTGCCAGACCTGGAGCAGGCGCGTCAACAGTACCAGCCCCCCGGCAACGAGGTGGAAGCGCAACTGGCGCAGATCTGGCGCGACGTGCTCAACGTTGCCCGGGTAGGGGTGCAGGATAACTTCTTCGAACTGGGCGGCGACTCGATCCTGTCGATCCAGGTGGTCAGCCGGGCCCGTCAGGCCGGCTTGCAATTCACCCCGCGCGACCTGTTCCAGCACCAGACCATCCAGACCCTGGCGGCCGTTGTTCGGTACAGCGAAGCCGCGAGCAGCATCGAGCAGGGCTTGCGCCAAGGCCAGACCGGCCTGACGCCGATCCAGCACTGGTTCTTCGACAGTGAAGTGCCACAGCCGCAGCACTGGAACCAGGCGGTGCTGCTGGAAGCTCGCCAACCATTGGATGAGGCCGCGCTTGGCCAGGCGTTGGCTGCACTGGTGCAGCACCACGACAGCCTGCGCCTGCGCTTCGACGAGGCCCGTGGCCGCTGGCAGGCCGAATACGCCCAGCCTGACGCGAGGCAATTGCTGTGGACCGCCACCGTGGCCGATTTTGCCGATTGTCAGGCGCTGTATACCGACCTGCAGCGCAGCCTCGACCTGCAGCAAGGCCCGCTGCTGCGCGCCTTGCTGGTGCGTGACGGGCAGGGCAGCCAGCGTTTGTTGCTGGCGATCCATCACCTGGTGGTCGATGGCGTGTCTTGGCGGGTGCTGCTGGAAGACCTGCAGGCGCTTTACCGTGGCCAACCGCTACCGGCCAAGACCCACAGCATGGGCGACTGGTCCGCGCGCCTGGCCAGCTACGCCGGCAGCGATTCGCTGCGCGACGAACTGGGCTGGTGGCAAGGCCAGCTGGGCGGCGTGCGCCGCGAACTGCCGTGCGATCACCCCCAGGGTGGCAACCTCCACCGCCACGCCCAGACACTGGCCATCGGCCTGGACGTGGAGCAGACCCGGCAACTGCTGCAACAGGCCCCGGCCGCCTACCACACCCAGGTCAACGACCTGCTGCTGACCGCACTGGCACGTGCCTTGAGCCGCTGGAGCGGCGATGAGGAAGTGCTGGTGCAGCTTGAAGGCCACGGCCGTGACGGGCTGTTCGAAGACATGGACCTGACCCGCAGCGTCGGCTGGTTCACCAACGCCTATCCGCTGAGCCTGCGCCCGCTACCGGGCGAGGACGACGCGGCGCGGGCCGGTTCCATCAAACGCATCAAGGAACAACTGCGCCAGGTGCCGCACAAGGGCCTGGGCTACGGCGTACTGCGCTACCTGGCCGACACGGCCGGGCGCGAGCAGATGGCGGCCTTGCCGCAGGCGCGTATCACCTTCAACTACCTGGGCCAGTTCGACCAGCAATTTGACAGTGCGGCGCTGTTCCAGCCACTGGAGGCGCCGGCCGGTCTGGCGCATGACCTCGACGCACCGCTGCCAAACTGGTTGAGCGTCGATGGCCAGGTGTACGGCGGCGCCTTGCAACTGCGCTGGACCTTCAGCGCCGAGCGCTATGACCCGCAGACCATCGCCCGCCTGGCCGAGGCCTATCGCCAGGAGTTGCTGGCGCTGGTCGCGCATTGCCTGGCCGATGGCAACGGCAGCTTCACCCCGTCGGACTTCCCGCTGGCGCACCTGACCCAGGAGCAGATCGACGCATTGCCGGTACCGGCTGCGCAGATCGAGGACGTTTACCCGCTGACGCCAATGCAGGAAGGCATGCTGCTGCACACCCTGCTGGAGCCGGGCACCGGCCTTTACTACATGCAGGACCGCTACCGCATCAACAGCGCCCTGGACCCTGAACGTTTCGCCCAGGCCTGGCAGGCGGTGGTGGCGCGCCACGAAGCGTTGCGCGCCTCGTTCAGCTGGAACAGCGGCGAGGCGATGCTGCAGATCATCCACAAGCCGGGCAACCTGGCAGTGGACTACCAGGACTGGCGCGGCCTTGCTGACGAGGCCCAGGAGCAGCGCCTGCAGGCCCTGCACAAGCAGGAGCGCGAGGCCGGGTTTGCCCTGCTCAGTGAAGCACCGTTCCACCTGCGCCTGGTACGCGTGGCCGACGAGCGCTACTGGTTCATGATGAGCAACCACCACATCCTGATCGATGCCTGGTGCCGCTCGCTGCTGATGAACGATTTCTTCGAGGTCTACCAGGCCCTCGGCGAAGGCCGTCAGGCCCAGTTGCCGGTGCCGCCGCGTTACCGCGATTACATCGGCTGGTTGCAGCGCCAGGGCCTGGACGACGCACGCGCCTGGTGGCAGGCCAACCTGGCCGGCTTCGAGCGCGCCACGGCCATCCCCAGCGACCGCCCGCTGCGCCATGACCACGCCGGTAGCGGCATGGTTGTTGGCGATTGCTACACCCGCCTGGAGGTGAGTGACGGCGTGCGCCTGCGCGAACTGGCCCAGGCCCACCAGCTTACCGTCAACACCTTCGCCCAGGCGGCCTGGGCCCTGGTGCTGGCACGCTACAGCGGCGAGCGCGACGTAGCCTTTGGCGTGACCGTGGCCGGGCGCCCGGTGAGCATGCCGCAGATGCAGCGCACCGTTGGCCTGTTCATCAACAGCGTTGCCCTGCGTGTGCAGTTGCCCGTATCGGGTGAGCGTTGCAGTGTGCGCCAGTGGTTGCAGGGCCTGCTGCAAAGCAACATGGAACTGCGCGAGTACGAGTACCTGCCGCTGGTGGCGATCCAGGAGTGCAGCGAGCTGCCCAAGGGCCAGCCGCTGTTCGACAGCCTGTTCGTGTTCGAGAACGCGCCGGTGGAAACCGCCGTGCTCGACCACGCCCAGCACCTCAACGCCAGCTCCGACTCGGGCCGTACCCACACCAACTTCCCGCTGACAGCGGTGTGCTACCCGGGTGATGACCTGGGCCTGCACCTGTCGTTCGACCAGCGTTACTTTGATTACCCGACCGTCGAGCGCCTGCTGGCCGAGTTCAAGCGCCTGCTGCTGGCGCTGGTGCAGGGCTTCGATGGGGAGGTGAGCGCGCTGCCGCTGTTGGGGGCAGAAGAACAGCGTTTCCTGCTGGAAGACTGCAACCGCACCGAGCGGGCTTATCCGCTGGAGCAGAGCTACATCGCGCAGTTCGAAGCGCAGGTGGCTGCGCACCCGGAACGTACCGTGGCCCGCTGCCTGGAGGCCTCCTACGACTACGCCGGGCTGAACCTGGCGGCCAACCGGCTGGGTCATGCCCTGATCTCGGCCGGTGTAAAGGTGGACCAGCCGGTGGCGCTGCTGGCCGAGCGCGGGCTGCCGCTGCTGGGCATGATCGTCGGCAGCTTCAAGGCGGGCGCTGGCTACCTGCCGCTGGACCCGGGGCTGCCGGCTGCGCGCCTGCAAAGCATCATCCAGCTCAGCCGTACCCCGGTGCTGGTGTGCAGCGCGGCCTGTGCCGAGCAAGGCCGGCAGTTGCTGGGTGAGCTGGATGTTGCGGTGCGGCCACAGCTGCTGGTGTGGGAAGACACCCAGGCCAGCCAGGTTGCCAGCCACAACCCCGGCATCCACAGTGGCCCGGACAACCTTGCCTATGTGATCTACACCTCAGGCTCGACTGGCCTGCCAAAAGGGGTGATGGTCGAGCAGCGCGGCATGCTCAACAACCAGTTGAGCAAGGTGCCGTACCTGGCGTTGAGCAATCAGGACGTCATTGCCCAGACTGCTTCGCAGAGCTTCGACATTTCGGTGTGGCAGTTCCTTGCTGCACCGCTGTTCGGCGCCAAGGTGGAGATCGTGCCGAATGCCATCGCCCACGACCCGCAAGGCCTGCTGGCACATGTGCAGGCCACCGGCATCACCGTGCTGGAAAGCGTGCCGTCGCTGATCCAGGGCATGCTAGCCAGTGACCACCAGGCCCTCGACGGCCTGCGCTGGATGCTGCCGACCGGCGAGGCCATGCCACCGGAGCTGGCCGCGCAGTGGTTGCAGCGTTACCCGCAGATCGGCCTGGTCAATGCTTACGGGCCGGCAGAGTGCTCGGATGACGTGGCGTTCTTCCGCGTAGACCCCGCCTCGACCCGCGGCAGCTACCTGCCGATCGGCACGCCGACCGACAATAATCGGCTGTACCTGTACGGCGAGGATCAGGCCCTGGTGCCGCTGGGCGCAGTTGGCGAGCTGTGCGTCGCCGGCACCGGCGTGGGCCGCGGTTATGTGGGTGACCCGGTGCGCACTGCCCTGGCATTCATTCCGCACCCGCATGGTTCGCCGGGCGAGCGCCTGTACCGCACCGGTGACCTGGCGCGGCAGCGCCCGGATGGTGTACTCGAGTATGTCGGGCGCATCGACCACCAGGTGAAGATCCGCGGTTACCGCATCGAGCTGGGCGAGATCGAAGCCCGCTTGCACGAGCAGGTCGAGATCCGCGATGCCGCCGTCGGCGTGCAGGACGGCGTCAACGGCAAGCACCTGGTCGGCTACCTGGTGGCGCACCAGGGTATAGCCGCCGATGGCGCATTGCTGGAGCAGATCAAGCAACGCCTGCGTGCCGAGCTGCCGGAGTACATGGTGCCGCTGCACTGGGGGTGGTTCGACAGCCTGCCGCACAACGCCAACGGCAAGCTCGACCGCAAGGCCCTGCCGGCCATCGACATTGGCGGCCAGCACAGTCAGGCCTATCAGGCGCCGCGCAATGAGCTGGAGGAGGTGCTGGCGGGTATCTGGGCCGATGTGCTCAAAGCCGAGCGGGTGGGGGTGCACGACAACTTCTTCGAGCTGGGCGGGCATTCGCTGCTGGCCACGCAGATCGCCTCGCGGGTGCAGAAGCAATTGCAGTTGAACGTGCCGCTGCGGGCGATGTTCGAGTGCAGCACGGTGGAGGAGCTGGCCGAGTATGTGCAAGGGCTGCAGGGCAGTGCGCTGGATGACGATAAGGTCGACCGGCTCAGTGACCTGATGGCCGAGCTCGAGGGGTTGTAGGGGTAGGGTTCGGCTTGAGGTTTGCAAGGTGGCGGAAATCGAGCGCCGCCCGCGCGGCGCATCGCGAGCTGCGCTCGCTCCTACGTTTGTTTCGGGCCAATTACTCCTGCGCCATTTGCGCGCGAACGCCTTGGCGCATGGCTTGATATCGCGCCATACAAACAAGGCGGTCGCGCGCGCCTGTCACAGGCATGACTGGCCCGAAACAAATGTAGGAGCGAGCGCAGCTCGCGATGCGCCGCGCGGGCGGCGCTCGATCTCCGCCCCACTGCAAAACTCAAGACATCCGCTAGCGTTTACCCAGTATCTTGCCCAGCATCTCCGGCCGCGGTGCCCCTTGCTGGCTTTGCAGGTTGCCCTGCTCATCCTGATAGAAAATAGCCGGGGTCGCCTGCAACCCCATTTCTTCCATCAACGCCATGTTGGCAGCCAGCTTCTGCTGCACCGCCTCGGGCACTTGTTCCAGTGCCTTCAGCGTGCTGGCCTTACCGGCTTTTTCATGTTGTTGCAGTGCCTTGGCCGGGTCTTTCGCTGCCAGCAGGGCCGCCGATTTACCCGGGCTGTCCTCGCGGATGATGCCCACCATGATATGGCGCAACTGCACTTTGCCCGACTCCACCCACGGCCGCGCCTGTTCCCAGAACATGTTGCAGTACGGGCAGTTCGGGTCGCTGAACAGGTACACCTTGCGTGGCGCATCGGCCTTGCCGTCGGCGATCCAGGCGGTTTTCTCCAGCTTCGCCCAGATGGCCTTGCTCATCGGCCCATACACCAGCTTTTCCAGCGGCTCGGCGCTAAGGTCCTTGCCTTGTTCGTCGAACAGGCTGCCGACCAGCACGTGCTTGCCGTCAGGGGTCAGGTACAGGGCCAGGGCGTTGTTCTGGTACTCGGCGGCATAACCGCGCAGGCCGTTGGGCGCATCGAAGCTGCCCTTGATCACGGCGCCCTTGGCTTGCAGTTGCTGAACTGCCTTGGGCAGTTCTTCGGCCTGCAGCGCAGGGGAGGCCAGCAGGGCCAGGGACAGGGGCAGCAGTGCAGTCAATCGCATGTCAGTTTCCTTGTGCGGCAGGGGCGGGCGTAATAGCCCGGTCGAAAGGCTCCAGGGCGTGGCGCAGGCTGGCCCGGGACAGCTCGCCCAGGTGGCTGCCGACCAGCCGCCCGCTGGCGTCATAGAACAGGGTTGTAGGCAGGGCCATGGAACCGACGCGCTGGGCCAGCAGGCCGGTGCCGTCGAACAGCACGTGGGTCAGGCTCAGGCCGGTAGTGGCGAGGAAGGTGCTGACGTTTTCCGGGGTCTCGCCCTGGTTGACGAACAGGAAGGTCACGTGCGGGTAATCGCTTTGTGCCTGTTGCAGCACTGGCATCTCACGCCGACACGGTGGGCACCAGGTGGCCCAGATGTTGATGACCAGCGGCTTGCCGCGGTAACTGTGCAGCGCCACCGGTTGGCCACCAGCGTTTCGCAGGCTCAGTTCAGGCAGCTCGGTGCCTTTGCTGTACAAGTGTCCGCCGAAGCTGGCCAGGCCCCAGAACAGCGCGCCACTGAACAATGCCCAGCCCAACGGGCGGCGCAGGCCCGGTTGACGCCAGCCCTGCCACACCGCACCGAGGACGATGCCGGCAAGGCCCGACCAGAGCAGGAAGCCGCCGTCGCGGATGTCGATCATTTGCAACGGCTCATCACGGTACATCGGCCAATAGGCCAGCACGAAGCCGGCACGGGCGCACAGAATGCCGATCAGGAACAGGTTGAACAGTGCCGATTCCGGGCTTTCGCCGCCACGCCGGGCGACCCACCAGCCGACCACACTGGCGATCACCAGGGCGGTGAGCATCAGCAGGTGGTTGAGGGCCATGGTCAGTGGCCCGAGGGTTACGGTCAACATCAGCCTTGGCTCCTGGTCTGGGCCCAGTGTTGCTGGAACGCGGCGGCATCCACTTCACCGGTAATGCGCCGCGCGCGGCGTTCGTCGCCTTCCGGACCGATCCAGATGATGCTGGGCGGGCCGGGTACCTGGTAGCGCTGCAGCAGGGCTTTGCTGGCCGGCGTGTCGGCGGTGACGTCCAGGCGCAGCAGGTGCACGCCGGCCAGGCCGGCCTGTACGTCGCCACGGGCGAACACCTGTTTTTCCATGACCTTGCACGACACGCACCAGTCGGCATAGTAGTCGAGCATCACCCACTGGCCACGGGCCTTGGCCGCATCCAGTTCACGTTGCAGGTCTTCGGGGCGGCTGACCGTGACGAAGCTGTCTTCGGCATGCTGGGCAGCAACGGGCGTGGTACCCCCACCGGTGAACGGGCGCAGCGGCTGCCAGATGTCATCGCCACCCGCGGCGGCACCGACCAGCAACAGGCTGCCCCACAAGGCACCCAGCAGCGGTACTGCACGCAATGCTGGCAGGCGCTGCAGGGCTGGCCAGGTGGCCCAGGCCAGGGCGATCAACCAGCCGCCACTCAGTGCCAGCAGCAGCGTGGCGGGCAACAGGCTACGCACGGTGTACAAGGCCATGGCCAGGAACACGAAGCCGAACACGCCCTTGACCCGGTCCATCCAGGCGCCTGGGCGCGGCAAGTAACGGTTGCCCAGGGTCACCAGCAACAGCAGCGGCACGCCCATGCCCAGGCCCAGGCTGAACAGCACCAGTGCCCCTTGCAGCACGTCGCCGCTCTGGGCGATGTACAGCAGGGCGCCGGCCAACGGCGCGGTCATGCATGGGCCCAGCAGCAGGCCGGACAACGCCCCGAGTAGCGCCGCGCCATACAGGTTGCCGCCCCGGGTACCGTGCCCGGCGCGGTCAAGGCGGTCGCGCAGGGCGGCGGGCAGTTGCAGTTCGAAGGCGCCAAACATAGGCAGGGCCAGCAGCACGAACAGCCCCGCCAGGCTGCCCAGCAGCCAGGGTTGCTGCAGCCAGGCCTGCAGGCTGGCACCCAGCAGTGCGGCGACCACGCCCAGGGCGGCGTACACCAGTGCCATGCTCAGCACATACACCCCGGCCAGCAGCCAGCCGCGTCGGGCGCTGGCGCCATTGCCCAGCACCAGCCCGGCAAGGATCGGCAGCATCGGGAGCGAGCAGGGGGTAAAGGCCAGCAGCAGCCCAAGGCCGAAGAACGCCAGCAGGCTCCAGGCCAGGTGGCCCTGTTGCAGGCCACTGGCCAAGGCCTGGTCGCTGGCTTGCTCGGCGGCGGGTGCCACGCTGCCGCCCAGGTCGATCAGCGTAGTCTGCGGTGGATAGCACAGGCCGGCGTCGGCGCAGCCTTGCCAGCCCAGGCGCAACTGGCCCTGGGCATTGGCCGGCAGCAGCAGTTCGAGCTGATCGCGGTACACCGCACTGTCACCGAAGAATTCGTCATTGTGGTTGAGCGCCGGCGGCAATTGCGGGTGCTGCTCGGCAGGCAGGCCGTCGAACTTGAGCCGCTTCTGGTACAGGTAGTAGCCCTGCTTGATCTGGAAGTACAGGCGCATCTGGCCGTCGGCCTGGCGGTCGTGGGTGAGTACAAAGGCCTGGTCGACCGGCAGGAAATCCGGTTTTACATCAAACGGGTTGGCCTGCAACGGGCCGGCCAGAAGCAGTGTCAGGAAGAGCAGGAGGACGCGCATGTCTTCGCCTTGGCAGATCTAGGAATGGGGCCATGCTGGCTGGGGCTGATTAAATGAAGGTTAACTCTGGTTTTTGGGCAGATGCTTGTCGGGAGATTTTTAGCGCCTGGCAAACACCTGCCAGCCCACCCCAATCCCACCCATCACCCCAGACACACAGCGACATATTGTCGGCTTGACTTTGCCAATCCCTACACAATTCCTGTAAAGTTGACGCACAAGTCAGCTTTTCCCGCTAGCACTAGAATCAAAAATAGGGCAGGCCCCCAACTGCCCAGAGGATCAAGCATGTCCAACCGTGATATTTCCAGGCGCGCCTTCTTGCAAGGCGGCCTGATCGCTGGTGTCGGCGTGACCATGGCGCCACTTGGCAGCCAGGCATTCGCCGCACTGATGGAGGAACGCGTCACCACCTCGCCGCAGAAGTGGATGAGCCATGACGGCAAGGCGCGCTTCCGTAACGATGCCTTGTCCAAGGTGTGCGGCGACAAAGTGTTCGCCCGCGATATCCGCGCCAAGGACATGCCCGGCTGGCCCACGCAGCAGGGCCATGCGCTGCTGCTCAAGGCGACCAAGGCCGACCGTATCTATGCCGGTCACGACCTCAGCCTGCTCGGTGCCGAGCTGCAGCCTGACCGCATAGTTACCGCCGCCGATCTCGAGAAAGACGGCATTGCCTGGCCGGAAGCCCATTCGCCCGACCCGCTGCTGCCGCCCGGCAAGGTGCCGATGTTCATCGGCCACCCGGTGGCGATCCTGATCTGGCACGACTTCGAGCGCTTCCGCCAGGCCAAGCGCAAGCTGCAATTCAACGAACAGGCGATCCGTTACGGCGCCCAAGCGCCGCTCTACCAGCGCGACCCTTACGGCAGCTTCCGCTTCGTGCGGGTGGGCGGTGCCACGCCGTTCGACGACGATGAGTTCTCCAGCCTGAAGAATTCCATGCTGTTCCCGACCATTCTCAACCGCAAGCCGGTGTGGTCGAAGCAGCCCAACCAGCACGGCGACCTGACCGAGCAGGGGCTGTTCTACGCCAATCGCATGGCCGGGCAGCTGGACAACCCGCCCGAGGACTGGCTGGTGTTCGACGAGCGCTACAAGACGCCGTCCATCGAACCCGCCGCGCTGGAACCGGACAACGGCAACGGCTGGTACGACCCGGCCAGCGGCACGCTGCACTTCGTGGTTGCCACCCAGTGCCCGTTCGAAGTGGCGCAGGAATGCGTGCACATGATCAAGCCGTCGCGCTTCGCCCTGAACACGCTGAACATGCACCCGGGCTATACCGTGGGCTACGGCTCGAAAGACAACAACATCTTCGTCTTCTACGCCGCCGTGGCCGCGCTGTATGGCGCCGGCGTGCCGATCCGCCTGGCCAATGACCGTTACGAGCAGTTCCAGAGCGGCATCAAGCGCCATGCCTTCGATATCCGCTACCAGCTGGCCGTGGACAAGAAGGACAACAGCTTCAAGATCTTCCGCGCCGACATGAGCTGCGACGGCGGCGGGCGCATCAACTACAGCCCGTCCGTAGCTGCGGTAGGCGCCACTGCTGCGCAGTCGATCTATTACATGCCGCAGAACGACCTGTCGGTTACCGCCTACCATTCCCGCGGTGTCGAGGCCGGCTCCATGCGCGGCTACGGCACCTTGCAGAGCATGGCTGCCACCGAGATGATGGTGGACGAAATCGCAGGCCGCCTGGGCGTCGATGCCATCGACCTGCGCCGTGCCAACGCGCTGAAATCGGGCATGAAGAACACCCAGGGCGCGGTCCCGGCGGGCGCGCTGCGTCTGTACGAGATTCTCGACAAGGCCGCCGTGCATGAATGGTGGCGCAACCGCGACGCGCGCAAGCAGCAGATGGACGCGCAGGACCAGGACCACTGGTACGGCGTGGGCTTTGCGATTTGCCAGAAGGACTTCGGCACCGGCTCCGAGGCACCCATGGCCAGCATCGAGTTCAGCCGCGACGGCCGCATCAGCCTGCGCCACATCGGCACCGAGCTGGGCACCGGCATGTCTACCTCCCAGGCCCTGGTGGTCAGCGACTTCCTGGGGCGCTCGGCTGACGAGGTGAGGACGGCGGTTACCGAATGGCCAGAGCTGCAACTGAGCACCAGCGGCAACCCCTACCTGATCAGCCAGCCCGAGCAAGACGCCGCGCTGCGCAACCCGCGCTGGGTCGGCAAGCTGGCGTCGCCATCGTCGGCGACCAACTCGGCCTTCTACTTCAGCCATGCCACCCGCGAAGCGGCGCGCGTGCTGTTCAACCACGGCCTGTGGCCGGCGGCCATGGCCATCTGGAGCCAGGGCCCGCATGGCGGCCAGGCCAACCCGCTGGTGGTGCGCCGCGAGAACGCGGTGTGGGTCAACGGCGAGCTGACCGGTAACGGCCTGCAGCCGATCCCGTTCGCCCAGCTTGCACAGAAGGCCCACGACATGGGCCTGGTCACCGGCGCCAGCGTGCACGGTTTCAACCGTTGGAGCTGGGCCGAGGCCGACTTCGTCATCGACGGCGTGCGCGAGCGCTTCCCGCTTGACGCCGTGGCGGTGAAATACGGCGATGGCGCGGTGAACGCCAAGAAGGCGCAGATGAGCAGCCACGGCTACCACCTGCTCGACCGGCAGAACGCTGCCTACCCCGACACCCAGCTGAACAATGCCATGGTTACCTACTACAGCCCGGTGGCGACCATTGTTGAAGTCAAGGTCAACAAGGGCACCCATGAAGTGCAGGTGCTCAACCACCACAGCTGGGTCGAGTGCGGCCGAGTGTTGGTACCGGAGCTGGTCAAGGGCCAGCTCGAAGGCGGTATCGCCATGGGCATCGGCCACGCGCTGACCGAAGAAATGCCGATGTACGAGGGCGGGCCCGGGGAGGGCGACTGGAACTTCAACCGCTACCGCCTGCCGCATGCGCGCGACGTGGCGGTGTGGCAGCAGACCAGCGAAATCCTCCCGCCGCTGTCACCGACCGACCCGTCCAAGGGCATCGCCGAAGTGGTAATGATCCCGGTCGTTGGGGCCATCGGCAATGCCGTTGCCCATGCCATCGGCAAGCGCGTGCGCGATCTTCCCATCACCCCAGCCCGTATCAAGGAGGCCCTCAATGGCTAACCGTCCACTGCAACTGACCCTCAACGGTCAACCGGTCGGCCCGGTCGAGGTCCCCGCTGACCTGGCGATGATCGACTACCTGCACGAACACCAGAACCTCACCGGCTCGCGCCTGGGCTGTGGTCAGGGCATCTGCCATGCCTGTGTGGTGATCGTCGACAACCCCGACGGCACCAGCGAAGAAGTGCGCACCTGCATCACCGGCGCCCACTACTTTGAGGGCAAGAAGGTACGCACCATCGAGGGCCACGCCAAACCGGACGCGGCCGGTAACCTCACGCTGAACCCGATCCAGCAGAAGTTCGTCGACCTGTTCGCCTTCCAGTGCAGCTACTGCGCGCCGGGCTTCGTCAACGCCGCTACCGTGCTGGTGGAAACCGCCCAGCGCCAGCCATTGAAGAAGAGCGAAGTGGAGGACCGCATCGAGGCCAGCCTCGGGCACCACATCTGCCGCTGCACCGGCTACGTGCGTTATTACGACGCCACCCGCAAGGTGCTCAACGATCTTGGCCTGGTCAAGGAGGGGTGAGCATGGGCTTCGTTCGTAACGCACTGGCATTGGCCTTGGCCGCCAGCTCAATGGCCCTGGCCGTCAGCTCGGTTGCCCAAGCGGCCGACGAGGCTCAGGTCAAGCGCGGTGAGTACCTGGCACGCGCGGCCGATTGCATGGCCTGCCATACCGCCGAAGGCGGCGCGCCGTATGCCGGCGGCCTGCCGATCCATTCACCGTTCGGCACCATTTATGGCAGCAACATCACCCCGGACAAGCAGTACGGCATCGGCAACTACAGCGCCGACGAGTTCTTCGCCGCAGTCACCCAGGGCAAGCGCAAGGACGGCGCCAATCTGTATCCGGCGATGCCTTACACCTCGTACCACCTGATCAAGCGTGAAGATTCGGACGCGATCCTCGCCTACCTGATGACCATACCGCCGATCAACCGCCCGGCACCGCAGACCGCGTTGCGCTTCCCGTTCAATGTACGCATGGGCCTGAGTGGCTGGAACATGCTGTATGGCAAGAGCGTGCAGCTGCAGCCAACCGAAGGCAAAAGCCCGGCCTGGCAGCGTGGCCAGTACATGGTCGAAGTCATGGGCCATTGCGGCGAATGCCATACCCCGCGCAACCCCATCGGCGCGTTGCAGCAGGACCAGCGCATGACCGGCGGCCTGCTTGGCGGCTACCTGGCGCCGAGCCTGCTGGCCCAGGACCTGGCCGAGCGCGGCTGGACCCAGCCAGACCTGACCACCTTCCTCAAGCACGGCATCAGCGCCCAGGGCAGCATGTTCAACGAGATGTTCCCGGTGGTGCACCACAGCACCCAACACCTGGAAGATGCCGACCTGGCGGCCATGGCCACCTACCTGCTGGGCGACCAGCCACCGCCGGCCAAGGCCATCCAGGCCGTTGCCCTGGAGCAGATGAGCGACAGCGCCAAGCGCGGCCACCAGCAGTACCTCAACGTTTGCGCCGGTTGCCATGGTGTCGACGGCGAGGGCAAGCCGCACATTGCCGTGGCCATGCAGGGCAACACCGTGCTGCGCCAGGGTGACTCGCGCAACCTGGTCAAGGTCATCCTCGAAGGCATCCGTGAACAGCAGTTCACCGGCTTCGAGCGCATGCAGCCGATGCCGGGCTTTGCCGACAAGCTTGATGACCAGCAAGTGACGGATATGGTCAACTACCTGCGCCAGGCCTGGGGTGGATTGCCCGGTGACCTGAACGTACAGCAGCTCGCCGAGCTGAAGGCGGAGTAAACGTGCAGCATCTCGATCTACAGGTGGTCCGTCAGGCCTTGCAGTGGTCGTGCAACGGTCAGCGGGTTTGGTTGTGCACGGTGCTCGCCACCTACGGCTCGGCGCCCCGCGCGCCGGGCTCGCTGCTGGTAGTCAATGCCAGCGGCCAGTGGCTGGGGTCGCTGTCGGGTGGCTGCGTCGAAGACGACTTCCTCGAGCGTGTGGCCCTGGGTGAGTTCCCGGAGCCGGTTGCCATCGTGCGCTACGGTGACGACAGCGACCCGCGTTCGAGTATCCGCTTGCCCTGTGGTGGCGTGCTCGAAGTGCTGGTGGAGAACCTGCCCGCCGAGTGCGAGGTGCAGGCGCACCTGCGTCAGCTGGAAAGCGCGCTGCTGGGCCAGCGTCGGGTGCTGCGTGAAGTGAGCTTGCCGGACGGTACCCGCCAGCTGGCCGATGACCATTGCCAGGGGCCACGCGTCGAGCGGGATAACGCCCGTGTTCGCCTGCGTGTCGGTGCCGCCCAGCGCCTGCTGCTGGCCGGCTATTCCAGCGTGGCGCATTTTTGCGCCGAGTTCGGCAAGGGCATGGGGTTTGAAGTCATCCTTTGCGAGCCGCGGGACGAAGTGCTGGATGGCGTGCGGCTGGACGGCATCGAAGTGCGCCGCGAGCTGCCGTCGGAGTTCATCTTCAATGGCGGTTGCCATGCCGATACGGCAGTGGTCGCGCTGACCCACGACCCGAAGATCGATGACCTGGCCATGCTCGAGGCGGTGCGCACCGAGGCGTTCTATATCGGTGTGATGGGCTCCCGGGTGACCTCCGACAAGCGCCGCGAGCGCTTGCAGCGCATTGGCGGCCTGGGTCAAGTGGAATTGGGCCGTATCCATGCCCCGATTGGCCTTAACCTGGGCAGCAAGACCCCGGCCGAGATCGCGCTGGCGGTGTTGGCCGATATCCTGCGGGTGCGCAACGGCATTGCGCGGGTGGCGCTGTGAGCGTGGTCGCCCTGGTGCTGGCGGCTGGGCGCGGTATGCGCTTCGGTTCCGACAAGCGCCGGGCGACCCTGGCCGATGGCCGCAGCTTGCTGGCGCATAGCGTGGAGCGGGCCCGGGTGGTATTCGATGACGTGCGTGTGGTGTTGCGCGAGGGTGAACGGGGGGAGGATTTTGGCTTGCCAGGCGATTGCCGGGTAATCGTCAGCCCCGACGCCGCCTCGGGCATGGGGCACAGCCTGGCAGCCGGCGCTCGGTCTTTGCTCGACAGCCCGGCCCAGGCGGTGGCGATCTTGCTGGGTGACATGCCGTGGATCGAGTCGGCAACCTTGCGCCAGCTGGCCGCAGCGGCCTCGGCTTCCACCATCGTGTTGCCGCGGCATGCGGGGCAGCAGGGGCATCCGGTGATTTTCGGGCGTGATTTCTGGCCTGCGCTGGGGCAGTTGGGCGGGGATGAGGGCGCGCGCTCGGTGGTGCGAGCGCAGCGGGATTGTTGTGTGGTGGTTGAGGTGGCGGATGCTGGGGTGTTGCGGGATGTGGATACGCCGCAGGGATTAGTGTAGGGGCGGGGTGATTGCCTTTACATTTTTTGCGGTTGTGGAAGGTGTTTGCCATGGTATTTGCGGCGCCTGTTAAAGGTGTTCGTCGAAACCATTTCAGCGCCTATGAGATCGAGCGCCGCCCGCGCGGCGCATCGCGACGCAAGGCCGCTCCCACATTTGTTTCGGGCCAGTCCATCCTGTGCCAGGAGCGCGCGACCGCCTTGTTTGGACGACGCGATATCGAGCCATGCGCCTAAGGGGGTCGCGCGCGAATCCCACAGGAATAATTGGCCCGAAACAAATGTGGGAGCGGCCTTGCGTCGCGATGCGCCGCGCGGGCGGCGCTCGATCTCATAGGCGCTGAAATGGTTTCGGCGAACACCTGATTCCCACCCCCCACAAAAGGTCCATAATGCCCCCTTAATCCGCCCAAGGTGCAATGCCAGCCACACCACTCCGGGAGCCCCACCATGCACGTTCTGCTCTGCGAGGACGACGACCTGATCGCCGCCGGCATCTGCGCCGGCCTTACCGCCCAGGGCCTGACCGTGGACCGGGTGGGCAATGCCGCCGATGCGCGGGCGATGCTGCAGGCCGCGCAGTTCGACGTGATGATCCTCGACCTCGGCCTACCCGACGAAGACGGCCTCAAGCTGCTGCGTCGCCTGCGCCAGCAGGGGGTAGACCTGCCAGTGCTGGTGCTCACTGCCCGCGATGCCGTCACCGACCGCGTCGATGGCCTGCAGGCCGGCGCCGACGACTACCTGCTCAAGCCGTTCGACCTGCGCGAACTGGCCGCTCGCCTGCATACCCTGCTGCGGCGGGTGGCCGGGCGGGCGGTGAATGTGATCGAGCACGGGCCGTTGCGCTATGACCCGAGCAGCTGCGAGGCGACCCTGGCCGGCCAAGCGGTCGACCTGTCCCGCCGTGAGCAGGCCTTGCTCCAGGCACTGCTGCAGAACCCCGGGCGGGTGCTGTCCAGCGAACAACTGAAAGACTGCGTGTACGGCTTCAGCGACGAAGTCGAAAGCAACGCCCTGAACGTGCATATCCACCACCTGCGACGCAAGCTTGGCAACGGCATCGTCGAGACCGTGCGTGGCCTGGGTTACCGGCTGGGCCCGGCGCAGGCACCGGAAGAGGCTGCATCATGAGCCTGCGGGTTCGCCTGAGCCTGATCCTGGGCAGCGCTTTCGTGATCATCTGGGCGCTGGCCGCGGCGTGGATGCTGCGTGACCTGCGCCAGCAGATGATGTTTTCCCTCGACCAGCGCCTGGTGGCATCGGCGCGTATGGTCGCCGGGCTGATCGACCAGTTGCCGCAACCGCTGACCGCCAAGGGCGGGGAGGCGCACTTTTCCGCCGACCAGTTCAGTGTGCCGGACGGCATGGCCTGCCAGGTCAGTTCGCTGCGTGGCGAGATCCTCGCCAGCAACCATAAGCACGATGGCGCCATGGACGACGAGCGCAGCGGCTTCCGTGACCAGACCATCGACGATGCACTGTGGCGCACCTTCACCTACAACCACGGCGATGTGCGCATCACCACGGCTGACCGGCACATGGAGCGCGAGGCGTTGAACCAGTCGATTCTGCTGGCGGCTTCGGCACCCGTGCTGATGGCCTTGCTCGGCAGCCTGGGCCTGTTGTGGATCGGCCTTGGCAAGGGCCTGGAACCCCTCAACCGCATGCGCGACGCCTTGCGCCGACGGCGAGCGGACAGTGTCGAGCCGTTGCAGGTGGCGGGTATGCCCAGCGAGTTGCAGCCCTTGCTGGAAACCCAGAACCAGCTGTTCCTGCGTATTGCCCAGACCATCGAGCGTGAGCGGCGCCTGACCGACGATGCGGCCCATGAATTGCGCAGCCCGTTGACCGCGATCAAAACCCACCTGCAGGTGGCACGCATGACCGATGGCGCCGTGCGCGAGCAGGCGCTGGAGCATGCCGAGCAAGGCACCGACCGCATGCACCGTACGCTGGAGCAATTGCTGATGCTGGCGCGGGTGGAAGGCAGCCTGTCGTTCGAGGATGGTGTGCAGTGCAGCGCCGAGCAGGTGGCCCGCCAAGCGGTGCAAGACGCCGGTGGGGGTGACAACCGCCGCATCGTGCTGCGTTTGCCTGAAGAAGCCACGCAGATCTACCTGGGCATGCCCGCACCGTTGGCAGTGGCAGCGCTGCGCAACCTGCTGGACAACGCCCTGCGCCATGGCGGCGATGAGGCGGTGGAGCTGGAGGTGCAGATGGCTGACGGCCAGGTGGGCTTCATGGTCCGCGACCACGGGCCAGGGATTGCCGAAGGCGACCTTGAGCACTTGACGGAGCGCTTCTGGCGAAATGGGCAGAGTGGTGGTTGCGGTTTGGGGCTGGCGATTGTCCAGGCGATCGTGCAGCGGTGTGCGGGTAGCCTGCGCTTTGACAGCCGTAGCGATGGGTTGCGGGTGCTCTTGCAAGTACCGGCGCGATCCGGGCATTGATCTTTACTGTCTGCACCGGCCCTTTCGCGGGCATGCCCGCTCCCACAGGGATCGTACGCACCTCAGCCCTATGCAGTTCCTGTGGGAGCGGGTTTACCCGCGAAAGGGCCGGTGCAGGCAAAGTAAAATCCAGTAACAACCGCTAAATCCTCCCGGCACTCAAGCGTTTTCCAAGCGATAACTGCCCATTCGCTTGCTTGCGAGGATTTACCCATGTCCACCGCTTCCAGCCTTGCCCAGGTTGCACCGGCCAGCGCGTCGCAACCTTTGTACGAATTTACCGAATCACCCCTGCTGCAACGCCAGCAACAGCAGGAGTCCAACGCCCGCAGCTACCCGCGGCGCATTCCGCTGGCGCTCAAACGCGCCCGTGGCATCTACGTGGAGGATGTCGAAGGCCGCCAGTTCATCGATTGCCTGGCCGGCGCCGGTACGCTCGCGTTGGGCCACAACCACCCGGTGGTGGTCGAGGCAATCCAGCGTGTGCTGGCTGATGAGCTGCCCCTGCACACTCTGGACCTGACCACGCCGGTCAAGGACCGCTTCGTCCAGGACCTGTTCGGTATCCTGCCCGAGGCGCTGCGCCGCGAGGCCAAGGTGCAGTTCTGCGGCCCGACCGGCACCGATGCCGTGGAGGCGGCGCTCAAGCTTGTGCGCACGGCCACCGGCCGCAGCACGGTGCTGGCCTTCCATGGCGCTTACCACGGCATGAGCCAGGGCGCGCTGAGCCTGATGGGCAGCACCGGGCCGAAGCAGCCGCTGGGCGCCTTGCTCGGCAACGGCGTGCAGTTCATGCCGTACCCCTACGATTACCGCTGCCCGTTTGGCTTGGGCGGCGAAGCGGGGGTCAGGGCCAACCTGCATTACCTGGAAAACCTGCTGCTCGACCCAGAAAGCGGCGTGCCGCTGCCTGCAGCGGTGATCCTCGAGGTGGTGCAGGGCGAGGGTGGGGTGATCCCGGCCGATATCGAATGGCTGAGGGGGGTGCGCCGTATCACCGAGCAGGCCGGTGTGGCGCTGATCATCGACGAGATCCAGAGCGGCTTTGCCCGCACCGGGCGCATGTTTGCCTTCGAGCATGCCGGCATCGTGCCGGACGTGGTCACCTTGTCCAAGGCCATTGGCGGCAGCCTGCCGTTGGCGGTGGTGGTGTACCGCGACTGGCTGGATACCTGGAAGCCGGGCGCACATGCCGGCACCTTCCGTGGCAACCAGATGGCCATGGCGGCGGGGTCGGCGGTAATCAACTACCTGGTCGAGCATCGCCTGGCCGAACATGCCGAGGCCATGGGGCAGCGCTTGCGCCAGCACCTGCTGCAGTTGCAGCGCGATTATCCGCAACTGGGTGATGTGCGCGGGCGTGGCTTGATGCTTGGGGTCGAACTGGTGGACCCACAGGGCAAAACGGATGCATTGGGTCGCCCGCTGGCCAACCGCGACCTGGCGGCCAAGGTGCAGCGTGAGTGCCTCAAGCGCGGCCTGATCCTGGAGCTGGGCGGGCGCCATGGTGCTGTGGTGCGCTTCCTGCCGCCACTGATCATCAGCGGCGAGCAGGTCGATGAAGTGGCGCAGCGTTTTGCCGAGGCATTGATCGCGGCGGTCTGAACCATGGCGGGGGCCGCCTTGCGGCCCTTTCGCCGGCAAGCCAGCTCCCACAGCTACAGCGTAAGCCTTCTGGTCGGCGCTGTTCCTGTGGGAGCTGGCTTGCCGGCGAAAGGGGCGCAAAGCGCCCCCGGCTATTTCCAGTCAATCAAAGGTCCGCCCGGCCCGCCAATAGCCCATCAAGGTCAGGCACTCGCGCTGCAGCCCGCGTTCCTTGATCAAGTAGCGGCGAATATCCATGACTGTCGCCGATTCCCCCGCCACCCAGGCATGGAACGCACTGTTGGCGCTACTGGCCTGCTCCCACAGTATCCGCGTGTCGATATCCACCGCTTCCAGCTTTACCTGCGGCGCGGCTTGCCCCGGCGGCAGGCTGGCCAGTTCGCGCACCGCCTGTTGCATGGCCTGGCCATGCTCGCAATTGAGCAACTCGCGGGGCAACCAGTGAATGTGGCTAGCATTGCCATGGCGCAAAGGCAGGCAGTCAGCCTCCAGCGGTACCTCGATGAACGCTTGCACGGCCAACTCGGGCTGGTCGTCGGCCAGTTGCTCAAGAATGCCGGCAATGGCCGGCAGCGCGGTTTCGTCACCGACCAGCAGAATGTTGCGCACCCCCTGCGGCGGTTTCCATTCATAGCCGCCGTTGTCACCCTCATAGGCCAGGTTGGGCGCCACCATCTGCAAGCTGTCACCCACCTGCGCGTGGGTGGCCCAGGCCGAAGCAGGGCCGTTGACGCCATGCAGCACGAAGTCGATATCCACCTCCAGCGCTTCGCGGCGCAAGGTGCGGATGGTATAGGTGCGCATTGGCGGGCGCTGGTCTGGCGGCAAGGCGCTGTGTGCGGTCTTCCAGTGCAGATCGTTGCTCAGGTTGGGCAGTGAGCCGTCGGGTGCGGGAAACAGCAGCTTGACGCGCTGGTCCGGCGCCAAGGTGGTCATTTCGGCAACGTCCGGGCCGCCGAACACCAGGCGGGTCAGCGAAGGGCTGAGTGCGATCCGCCGCTTCAACTGCACATCGAACATCCGGTAGCTGGGGCGTTTGTCGGGGAGCGCTTGAGTGACCCGCTTGCGCAGGGTGTTGGCCAGGGTGGAGAGCATCGCGAGGGCCGCCTTCTGGAGGATGGGTATGACGATAAGACGAGTTGCCCCCCCGGCAATTTAATCGCGCAGCCTGGTGGCCTTGTGGGTGGCAGCCGCTAATTTTCGCCGACCACGATCCGTTCATTGGAGACCACCGAGCCCAGCTCCACGCCCACGTGACGGAAAATCGCCGATGAACCCAGAACACGCCATGAAACTCGCCAGCCGCTTTGTCAGGTTGCCCCTTGAAAAGCGCAGGATGTTCCTTGACGGTCTGCGCCGGGAGGCCATCGACTTCGCGGTGTTTCCGATCCCTTCGGGGGCCAGCGAGCCCGGGCGTGCCGAGCTTTCCTACGCCCAGCAGCGCATGTGGTTCGCCTGGCAACTGGCGCCGACCGGCAGCGCCTACCATATACCCATGGCAGTGCGCCTGCTCGGCCCCCTCGACGGGGCTGCGTTGCTGCGGGCCTTCGATGAACTGCTGCAGCGTCATGAAAGCCTGCGCACAGGTTTCTTCGAGGATGAACAGGGGGTGTACCAACAGGTTCTGCCGAAAGCCGAATTGAGCATGCAGGCATTCGATCTGTCCGCCCTCGAGCCCGCCGAGCGTGAATCGCGTCTGGCGGCCGTGAGCCAGGCGCAGGGCGACAGCCCCTTCGACCTGGCGCAGCCGCCGCTGCTGCGGGCTGCGCTGGTGCGCCTGGGCAGCGACGAGCAGGTGTTGCTGCTGACGCTGCACCATATCGTCGCCGACGGCTGGTCGATGAACCTTTTGATCAGTGAGCTGATCGGTGCGTATGAGCGAGCCTGTGGCGTGGCCCGGGCCGAGCCTGCGGCCTTGCCCATCCAGTACCGGGACTTTGCCCTGTGGCAGCGTCAGTGGCTGGAAGCCGGTGGTCGCCAGGCCGACCTGGATTACTGGCTGGCACACTTGGGTGACACCGATGGCGCCCTGCGACTGCCCCTGCGCCGAGCCCGCTCTGCTGGCGAAGAACTGCAAGCGGCGCGCCTGGAAATCGACCTTGATCCGACGCTGACGGCACGCTTGAAGGCCCTTGCCGGACAGGAGCAGGTGACCTTGTTCATGCTCTTGCTAGCCGCCTACAAACTGCTACTGCAGCGTTATGGCGGCCAGCGTTCGATCCGTGTTGCGGTGCCGGTGGCCAACCGCAACCGCGCCGAGGTCGAAGGCCTGATCGGCTGTTTCATCAACACCCAGCTGCTGCAGACCGAGCTGGACCCGGAGCTGGACCGTCGGGCCTTGCTGGCGCGGATCAAGGCCACCGCTCTGGGGGCCCAGGCCCATCAGGACCTGCCATTCGAGACCTTGGTGCGTGCCATGGGCAATGAGCGCCATGGCGAGCCCTTCCAGGCCCTGTTCAACCACCAGGCCCAGGTGCTCGACGTCACCCGGCTGCAGACTGCTACCGGGCTGGTGCTCGAAGCGCTGCCGGCGCAGCGGCGTACCTGTCACTGCGAACTGATGCTGGAGAGCCATGAGCGCGGCGACCAGTTGCAGGCCCGCTTCACCTATGCCGCCGAGCTGTTCGAACCTGCCACCATTGAGCAGATGGCCGGCCACTGGCGGCAATTGCTGGAGCAACTGGTCGCCGCCACACCTGGCCCGGTGGGTGACTGGGCATTGGCGACGGCCGAGACGCCAACGGTATCGAGCACCTTTGCCGAGGTGATGGTTGACCAGCTCATCGATCAGGCGGCCCGCCGGCAGCCACAGCGGCTGGCTGTGGTGAGCGCCGGGCAATCCCTGAGCTATTCGGCCCTGGCCAAACGCGCCGAGCGCCTGGCCATCGAACTGCAAGGCCTGGGCGTTGGCCCGGAAACCCTGGTGGCGGTGCTGGCCGACCGCTCGGTGCAGATGGTTGCAGCGATCCTGGCCGTGCTCAAGGCCGGCGCGGCGTACCTGCCCCTGGACCCGGAGCTGCCCCGTCAGCGTCAGCTTGAGCTGCTGCGTGGCGCCGGGGTCAAGGTGCTGATCGCCAACGCCGATGTCGACCTGGGCTGCACCCGGGTGGCCCTGGACCAGCCGCTTGGCGAAACCACCGCCCGCTTACAGCCGCTGCCGGCCCGTTGGCCGGCGCAACTGGCCTATGTCATCTACACCTCAGGCAGCACCGGGCAGCCCAAGGGAGTGGGGGTTTCCCATGGCGCATTGGTGAATTACCTGGAGGGCATCGCCGGCCGACTGCCGCTGGCTGAAGTCGAGCAACTGGCGATGGTCTCCACCCCGGCGGCGGACCTTGGCCATACGGTATTCTTCAGCGCCCTGTGCCAGGGCAAGACCCTGCACCTGCTGGGCAAGGAGCAGGCCACCGATGCCGACGCCATGGCTGCCTACCTGAGCGAGCAGGCCGTCGACCTGCTGAAGATTGTGCCGTCCCACCTGCAGGCCTTGCTACGGGCCGAGGGCAGCGCAAAAGTGCTGCCACGCCGCTGCCTGGTGCTCGGCGGCGAGGCGCCAGGGCAGGGCCTGCTGGCCAGTGTCCGTGCCTTGGCGCCGAGCCTTGAATTGGTCAACCACTACGGCCCCACCGAAACCACTGTGGGGGTGCTGACCGCCAACTTGAGCGCGGCCGATGCGGTGGTCGAGCTGGGTCAGGCGCTGCCTGGCACTTGCGCCCGGGTGCTCGATGCCGGCCTGGCTCAGGTGCCGGAGCAGGGCCATGGCGAACTCTACATCGGCGGCGCTTGCCTGGCTCGAGGGTATCTGGGCCAGCCGGGGCTGACCGCCGAACGCTTCGTACCCGATCCCCAGGGCCAGGGCGAGCGCCTCTATCGCAGCGGCGACCGCATCCGTCGGGCAGCGGGATTGAGGTTCGATGGGCGCGGCGATGGCCAGGTGAAGATTCGTGGGTACCGGGTTGAACTGGGCGAGGTCAACAGTCGCCTGCTGGCCCTTGCGGAGGTTGCCAGCGGCTGTGTCCGCGTTCATGAAGGCCGCCTGCTGGCCTGGGCCGTGCCTGCGTTGGCAGTGCCTGATTTTGCCGCGCGGGTGCGCCAGGCCCTGGCCGCCTGCCTGCCTCAGGCCATGGTGCCGGAACAGGTGATTGAACTGGCCTGCCTGCCGTTGACCGCCAATGGCAAGGTCAACGGCAAAGCCTTGCCCCTGCCCGAACAGGATGCCGGCGCGGCTCGTCATCGGCCTGCTGAAACGCCCTTGCAGCAATGCCTGGCGCACATCTGGGCCGAAGTGCTGGAACGCCCTGAGGTGGGCCTGGACGATGGCTTCTTCGAGCTGGGCGGGCATTCGTTGCTGGCCACCCAGGTCATTTCCCGGGCCCGGCGGGCGCTGGGGCTGGAAATCCCCCTGCGCAGCCTGTTCGACAGCCCCGACCTGAAAGGCTTCTGCGCGGTAGTGCAAGGCCTGTCCGGGCAGGGCCGGGCGGCTTCCGATATCCCGCGGCTGAGTCGCGAGCAGGCGTTGCCGCTGTCCCACGCCCAGCATCGGCAATGGCTGTTCTGGAAGCTGCAACCCGAGAGCAGTGCCTACCACACGCCTTTGTTGGTGCGCTTGAGCGGGGTGCTCGATGTGCCTGCCCTGGAGCAATCCTTGCAGGCCCTGGTGGACCGCCACGAAACCCTGCGCACGCTGTTCGAGGAGCAGGCCGGCGTACCCATGCAACGGGTACTGCCCCGTGTGAACCTGGTGCTGGCGCAGCAGGCCGCAGCCCGCGACGAGAGCGCCCTGCACGAGCAGATCGAAGCGCTGGTCCGTGAACCGTTCGACCTGGCCCGGGGCCCGCTGATCCGCGCCACGTTGCTGCGTCAGGGTGGCGACCAAGCCCTGATGGTGCTGGTATTGCATCATATCGTCTCCGATGGCTGGTCCATGGGGGTGATGGTGCGCGAGTGCCTGGCGCGTTACAACGCGGTTGTCAGCGGCCAGCCGCTGCAGCCGGTGCCGTTGGCGGTGCACTACGCCGACTACGCTGCCTGGCAGCGTGAGCAATTGGCCAGCCCGGCTGTGCGCGAGCAGTTGGATTACTGGAAAGCGCTGCTGCAGGATGACCTGGCGTTGCTCGACCTGCCTGCCGACCGGCCGCGGCCGCCGCGCCAGAGCCATCGGGGCGAGCGCGTCGAGGTGCGGGTGCCCGCCGAGCTGGTGCAGGGCTTGCGCCAGCTCGCAGTGCAGGCCAACGCCACCCTTTTCCATGTGTTCCTCGGCGCCTTCGCCGTGGTGCTCGGCCGCCACGCCGGGCGTGAGCGCCTCAACATCGGCGTACCGATGACCAACCGCAACCGCCTGGAGCTCGAAGGCCTGATCGGCTTCTTCGTCAATTCCGTGGTGCACCGTATCGAGCTGGACAACGCGCGCTCGTTCGACGACTTGCTGGCGCGGGTCAAGGAGCAGGCCCTGCAAGCACAGGCCAACAAGGACGTGCCCTTCGATCAGGTGGTCGAGCAGTTGCAGCCGGAGCGTGGCCTGGACCACAACCCGTTGTTCCAGGTGATGTACAACCATCTGCGCGATGTTGGCGCCCGGGTCGACGGTGGCAGCGCCACGGGCCTGCGTATTGAAGAAGTGCCGCTGCCGGAGCGCACCGCCCAGTTCGACCTGACGCTGGACACCCTGGAGCGCAGCGATGGGGTGCTGGCGTCGTTCAACTTCGCCCTCGACCTGTTCGACCGCGCTCGCATCGAGCAACTGGCCGAGCACTGGCTCAATGCCTTGCGCGCGGCGCTCGCCAGCCCAGGGCAGGCCATCGGTGAGTGGCTGCTGTTGGGCGAGCCAGGCCTGGAGGCCAGCGTCTACCGCGCCCAGCCCGCGGGCTGGCGTCAGCAGGCGACCATTCACGGGCTCATCGAAGAGCGGGCAGCGGCCAACCCCGAGGCCCTGGCCCTTTGGTACCAGGACCGCCACTGCAGCTACGCCCAGCTCAATGCCCGGGCCAACCAGCTGGCCCGGGGCCTGCAGGCCCGGGGCGTGGGGGCCGGCAGCAAGGTCGCGGTGGCGTTACCGCGCACCCCGGACCTGGTCGCCGCGCTGCTGGCGATCTTCAAGCTGGGCGCGGCCTATATTCCGCTGGACCTGGCCTATCCCCAGGAGCGCCTGGCCTACATGCTCGAAGACAGTCAGGCGGGGCTGCTGCTGACCAGTCAGCACGTGGTCGATAGCCTGGCGCTGCAAGCGGGCCTGGAGGTGCTGGCGCTTGAACGCCTGGAGGTCAGCCACCTGGATGTCGACAACCTGCCGGCGGCTGCCGGCCCCGAGAGCCTGGCCTATGTAATCTACACCTCAGGCTCCACGGGCCGGCCCAAGGGCGTGATGATCGAGCACCGCAACCTTTGTGCCCTGATCGGCTGGAGTGCCAGCGTCTATGAGGACCTGCAAGGGGTACTGGCCAGCACCTCGATCTGTTTCGACCTGTCGGCCTGGGAGCTATTCGTGACCTTGGCCCTGGGCGGCTCCTTGGTGCTGGCCGACAACGCCCTGCACCTGCCGCAACTGCCGGCACGTGGGCGGGTGCGGCTGGTCAACACCGTACCCTCGGCGATTCGCGCCCTATACGAGGCCGGGCAGATTCCCGCCTCGGTGCGGGTAATCAACCTGGCGGGGGAACCCCTGGCCCAGGGCCTTGTGGAGGACCTCTACCGGCTGCCCGGGGTGGAGCGGGTGTTCGACCTGTACGGGCCATCGGAGGACACCACCTATTCCACCTGCACCCTGCGCCAGGCTGGGGGCCAAGCCAATATCGGGACGCCGATCGACAATACCGTCGGCTACATCCTCGACCAGGCCGGCCAGGTGGTGCAGGCCGGCTGGCCAGGCGAGCTGTACCTGGGTGGTGCCGGGTTGTCCCGGGGCTATCTGGGGCGTGCGGCGCTGACCGCCGAGAAGTTCGTGCCCGATCCGTTCTCGGCTCAACCCGGGCAGCGCGTGTACCGCACCGGCGATCAGGTCCGGCGCAATGCCGAAGGCGTGCTGGAGTACCTCGGGCGCCTGGACCACCAGGTTAAGATTCGCGGCTTCCGCATAGAACTGGGCGAGATCGAGAGCCGCCTGGCGGCCCTGCCAGTGTTGGCCGAGTCGACCCTGCTGGCCGTCGACACGCCCACCGGCAAGCAACTGGTGGCCTACCTGGTGCCTCGCGACCCGGCCTGGTTGCAGGCCGCCGGTGAACAGCGTGTGGCGTTGTTCCAGCAGATCCGCCAGCACCTGCAGCAGACCTTGCCCGAGTACATGGTCCCAAGCCAGTGGGTGTTGCTCGACAGGCTGCCGCAGACCCCCAATGGCAAGCTCGACCGCAAGGCCTTGCCCGCGCCGGAACTGGACGCCGGGGCGCGCCGCTACCGGGCGCCCGCCAGCGAGCTGGAGTGCCAGCTGGCGGCTGTCTGGTCTCAGGTGCTGGGCCTGGAGCGGGTGGGCCTGGACGACAACTTCTTCGAGCTCGGCGGGCACTCCTTGCTGGCCACCCGGGTCAGTGCCCAGGTACAGGCACAACTGGGGCTGGACCTGCCGCTTTCGGCGTTGTTCCAGGCCAGGGATCTGGCCGCCTATGCCGAAGGGGTGGCTGCCTGCCTGCCCGGCAGCCGAGCCGATCTGGACGAGCTGGAGGACCTGCTCAGCGACCTGGAAACCAGCTGATTCCGGGCTGGTTCCGGGCGCAATTCCCACCCCCTCGAAGGCCGCCGGCGGATTGGCTAAATCCCCGGCGGCCTTGCTCGTTCTCCCAAGTACATTCTGACGTGCGCCAGCCAGCAAGGCCCGCCGCGTCGGCGCCAATACGGATTTGAGGAGGGGCGTTTTTCCATGCTTTCTGACCAGAATGTGGAACTAGTACAGCGGTTCATTCGGCTGCCCATGCAGCAGCGCCGAGTGTTCTTCGAAAGGCTCCAGGCCAAGGGCATGAACCTGTCGCAGTTCCCCATTCCCGTGGTGCGCCACGCGTTCGAGGCCGTGCCCCTGTCCTATGCCCAGGAACGCCTGTGGTTCCTCTGGCGCCTGGACCCGCTTAGCCCTGCCTATCACATCCGTACTGCCCTGAGCCTCGATGGCGAGCTGGACGGCGCAGCGCTGCAGGCCAGCCTGGATGCCTTGGTGGCGCGCCACGAGGGCCTGCGTACCCGCTTCGTCGAGGACAACGGCCAGGTGTTCGCGCAGGTCGACGCAAAGGCGAAGATCAGCATCGAACAGCAGCCTTGGAACGGTTCGGATACCGAGCTGGATGCCTTTGTCGGCCAGTGGGCACGCCAGCCCTTCGAGCTGGACCAGGGCCAGCTGTTGCGCGGCCTGCTGCTGCGCCGCAGTGCCCGTGAGCATGTGCTGGTGCTGGTACAGCACCATATCATTTCCGATGCCGCTTCCATGCAGGTGATGGTCCAGGAGTGGCTGAGCCTCTACGCTGCTCACCTTGCAGGCCAGGTTCCGGCGCTGGCGGCCCTGCCGATCCAGTACGGCGACTACGCGATCTGGCAGCGCTGCTGGATGGAGGCCGGCGAGCGTGAGCGCCAGTTGAAGTATTGGCGCGAGCGGTTGGGTATGGACCCAGGCCCGCTGCAACTGCCCCTGGACCACCCGCGCCCACTGCGCGCCAGTCACCGCGGCGAACGGGTCAAGGTGCGGTTGCCGGCAGCGTTGGGCCAGGGCTTGCAGCAGCTCGCCCGTGAGCAAGGGGCGAGCGTGTTCATGGTCCTGCTGGCGTCGTTCCAGGCTCTGTTGCAGCGCTACAGCGGCCAGGACCAGGTACGGGTCGGTGTACCGATCGCCAACCGTCACCGCCAGGAAACCCAAGGCCTGATCGGCTTCTTCGTCAACACTCAGGTGCTGCAGGCGCAACTCACACCACAGATGAGTTTCCTGGACCTGCTCGAGCAGGTGCGTGCCAGCGTGGCCGAGGCCCAGAGCCATCAAGACCTGCCGTTCGAGCAGCTGGTCGAAGCCCTGCAACCCCAGCGCAGCGCCGGCCACAGCCCGCTGTTCCAGGTCAGCTACAACCATCAGGGCCGCCAAGGCCCGTCGCTGGCGCTGCCCGGCTTGAGCCTGACGCCCCTGGAACTCACCAGCGAAACGGTCAAGTTCGACCTGACCCTGGAAACCCAGGAGCAGGCCCAGGGCCTGAGCGCCTCCTTGCTCTACGCCACCGACCTGTTCCAGCGAGCCACCATCGAGCGCCTGGCCAGCGATTGGGCGGGCCTGCTGCATGGGCTTTGGGCCAACCCTAAGGCCGCCCTCTGCGAGCTGCCACTGCAGCCTGCGCAGCCGCCACAACGGCTGGAAGCCCGGCAGGCCGCGCCGCAGGTGCATCGACTGATCGAAGCGCAGGTCGACCGTGACCCCGAGGCCTTGGCACTGGTGGCCCAGGGCCGGCGGCTGAGCTACGGCCAGCTGGAGCAACAGGCGAACCACTGGGCTCAACGCCTGCTGGTCGAGGGGCTGCAGGCCGAGGAGCGGGTAGCGGTAATCGCGAGCCGTTCGGTAGCCTTGGCGGTGGGGGTGTTGGCAGTGCTCAAGGCCGGGGGTGCCTATGTGCCGCTGGACCCGCAGGAAAACCCCGAGCGCCTGGCGTTTCGCTTGAACGATGCGGGCGTGCGCCGGGCCCTGGTCGAGCCCGGTTTCGACGGCCCGTTGCCTGACGGGGTAGGGCGGCTGGAGTTGCGCGAGGTCGAGCGGCCGAGCGCAAAACGCCCCCACGTGGTGGTAGCGGCCGAGCAACTGGCCTATGTGATCTACACCTCCGGGACCACTGGCCTGCCAAAGGGCGTGGGGGTGTCCCATGGCGCGCTGGGCAACTATGTCCAGGGTGTTTCGGCGCGCTTGCCGCTGGCCGGCATGGCCAGCCTGGCCATGGTCTCGACCCCGGCGGCGGACCTTGGCCATACCGTGTTCTTCGGTGCCCTGTGCGCAGGCAAGGCCCTGCACCTGGTGGCCGCCGAAACGGCGGTGGACGCCCTGCGTTTCGCCGAGTATCTGGACCGCGAGCAAATCGACGGACTGAAGATCGTCCCGTCGCACCTGGAAAGCCTGGTCAATGCCCAGGGCCAGCAGCCGGTGCTGCCACGGCGTTGCGTGATACTGGGTGGCGAGAGCGCCTCTGAGGCCTTGCTAGGCACGCTGGCCAGGGTTGCGCCACGGTTGACGGTGATCAACCACTACGGCCCCACCGAAACAACGGTGGGGGTGCTCACCGCCGAACTGGCGGCAGGCCAGCCGGTGCTGCTGGGCCGTGCCTTGGCCGGCAGCCACGTGCAGGTGGCTTCGCCCTGGCTGCTGGCGATGCCCGCCGGCGCCCAGGGCGAGCTGTATATCGGGGGGAGCGGCCTGGCAAGGGGTTACCTGAACCAACCGGGGCTGACGGCCGAGCGCTTCGTGCCCGACCCGTTCGCCACCGAGGCGGGTGCACGCATGTACCGCAGCGGTGACCTGGCGCTGTGCCAGGCCGATGGCAGCTTGCGCTACCTTGGCCGCGCCGACCAGCAGATCAAGATCCGCGGCTTCCGGGTGGAACCAGAAGAAGTGGCGGCGCGTCTGCACCAGAGCGGTCAGGTTCGTGACCTCTGTGTCGTGGCCTGGCCGAGCCCGTCGGGGCCGCGACTGGTGGCCTATGGCGTGCCGGTGGACAACGGCCTGCTCGATGATCCTTTCCGTGCTCAGGCCCTGAGTGAGCAGTTGCGCCAAGGCCTGGCGGGGCAACTGCCGGACTACATGCAGCCGGCGGCGCTAGTGTGGCTGGCACAACTGCCGCTGACCAGCAACGGCAAGCTCGACCGCCAGGCCCTGCCGGCGCCTGACCTGCAAGGCACCCACAAGGCCTACCGGGCACCCCAGGGCCCGCTTGAGCAGCAAGTGGCGCAGGTCTGGGCCGAGGTGCTCAAGGTCGAGCGGGTCGGGCTCGACGACAACTTCTTCGAACTGGGCGGGCATTCGCTGCTGGCGATCTCGGTGATCGCTCGGCTGCGCCAGCAACTAGGCCTGGACCTGGGGTTACACAGCCTGTTCGACACGCCGGACCTGGCCGCCTTCGTGGCCGCCGCTGGCCAACAGGTGGTCACCGCCGGGCGCATCGCGCCGCGCCCTGCCGGGCAGCGGCGGGTGCCGTTGTCCTATGCGCAGCAGCGCCAGTGGTTCATCTGGCAGATGGACCGCGACAGTTCGGCGTATAACCTGCCGATGGCGTTCCAGGTGTCAGGCGAACTGGACCTGATGGCCCTGCAGCGGGCCTTCGACAGCCTGGCCGAGCGCCATGAGGTGCTGCGCACCCGCTTCGAGCAGGCTGACGAGGCGTTGCTGCAGGTGATCGAGGAGCCCGCGCCAGTGGCCCTGGAGGTCGAGGATTGCACGGGCGCCAGCGAGGCGCGGATCCGTCAGCGTGTGGAGCATGAACTGCACCGGCCCTTCGACCTGGAACGCGGCCCGCTACTGCGGGTACGGGTGTTGCACTGTGGCGCCGAGCGGCATGTGCTGACCCTGACCCTGCACCACATCGTCGCCGATGGCTGGTCGATTCCGCTGCTGGTCGGTGAGCTGTTGCAGGCCTACAGCGCCCAGCGCAACGGCCAGCCACTGGCGCTGCCGGCCATGCCGATCCAGTACGCCGACTACGCACTGTGGCAGCGCGAACCGGAGCAGACCGAGGAATACCGCCGGCAGCTGGTCTACTGGCGCGAGCGCCTGGGCGGTGAACAGCCCGCCCTGGAGCTGCCCCTGGATCACCCGCGCCCAGCCGTGCGCGATGCGGCGGGGGCCACCTTCAAGCTGGCGCTCGGCCCGGAGCGCCTGGCGGCCCTGCAGGCCTTGGCCCGCCAGGAAAAGGTGACGATGTTCATGCTGCTGCTGGCCTCGTTCAACCTGCTGCTGCACCGCTACAGCGGGGCAGGGGACATTCGCGTCGGGATTCCCACCGCCAACCGCAACCGCCTGGAAACCGAAAACCTGGTGGGTTTTTTCGTCAACACCCAGGTGATCCGCACCGACCTCGATGGCCTCGACAGCGTCCAGGGGCTGCTGGCCCAGGTCCGCGATTCGGTGGTGCAGGCCCAGAGCTGTCAGGACCTGCCGTTCGAACAGCTGGTCGATGCTGTGCGCCCGGAACGCAGCCTGAGCCTGAACCCGCTGTTCCAGGTGATGTTCAATCACCAGTCCGGCGTTGCCGAACAGGCCTCCGAGCACCTGCGCGCGGCCGGCCTGCAATTGCGCAGCCTGGACTGGGACAACGGCAATACCCACTTCGACCTGACCCTGAACACCGTCGAGGATGCCGCTGGCCTGCGTGCGTCCTTCACCTATGCGACCAGCCTGTTCGAGGCGGCCACCATAGAGCGCCTGGCCGGGCATTGGCTGGCACTGCTCGACGCGCTGCTGGCGCAACCGGATGCCCGGCTCTGCACCCTGGAACTGGAGCCGACCCGCGCCGCCGGGGCGCTGGCCAGTCGCTTGACGGTGCCGGCCCTGGTGCATGAACTGATTGCCCGTCAGGCCGAGCTGCAACCCGATGCCACCGCGCTGATCGCGTGTGACCGGCGGCTGACGTTCGCCGAACTGGAGGTAGAGGCCAACCAGCTGGCCTGGCGCCTGATCGAGGCCGGTGTTGGCCCAGAGACTCGAGTGGCGGTGGCCTTGCCGCGTCATTCGCTGAGCCTGGTTGCCTACCTGGCAGTGCTCAAGGCCGGTGGCGCCTATGTGCCGCTGGACCTGAACTACCCGCCCCAGCGCCTGGCCTACATGCTTGCAGACAGCCGCGCCAGCCTGGTGTTGAGCGAGACCGGGCTGCTGGACAGCGGCGCGCTGCCGGTCCTGTGCCTGGACCAGCCTCATGGGGGGGCTCTGCGCAGCGATGCGCCGGTGGTGGAGCTGTCGGTGCACAACCTCGCCTATGTGATCTACACCTCCGGTTCCACCGGCCAGCCCAAGGGCGTGGCAGTCAACCATGGGCCGGCGGCCATGCACTGCCTGGCCACCGGTCAGGTCTACGAGATGCGCGCGACCGACTGCGAGCTGCATTTCCTCTCGTTTGCCTTCGATGGCGCCCACGAGCGCTGGCTCACCGCGCTGATCCACGGCGCCAGCCTGCTGCTGCGCGACGACGAGGTGTGGAGCCCGGAGCGGCTTTGCGAAGAGATGCAGCGCCACGCCGTCAGCGTTGTCGCACTGCCGCCGGTGTACCTGATGGCGCTGGCCGAGCAGGTCGAGCGCGCCGGCAACAGGCCGGCCCTGCGGGTCTGCTGCTACGGTGGCGACGCGATGCCCAAGGCGGGTTTCGACAAGGTCCAGCGGGTGCTGGCGCCGCAGATCATGATCAACGGCTATGGTCCCACCGAGGCAGTGGTCACCCCGTTGATCTGGAAGACCGGTGCCGATGACCGCTGCGATGCGACCTACGCGCCGATTGGTGAGTGTGTCGGCGAGCGCAGCGCCATGCTGCTGGACGACTACCTGGCGCCCAAGCCGCTCAACTGTGCCGGCGAGCTGTATCTGGGCGGCCATGGCCTGGCCCGTGGCTATCTCGACCGCCCGGGCCTGACTGCGGAGCGCTTTGTGCCGGACCCTTACGGCGAGCCGGGGGCGCGGATGTACCGCAGTGGCGACCTGGTGCGCGAGCATGATGGCAACCTTGAGTACCTGGGGCGTGCCGACAATCAGGTCAAGGTCCGTGGTTTCCGCATCGAGCTGGGCGAAGTGGAAGCCCGGTTGAACCGCTTGGAAGGGGTAGCCGACGCGGTAGCTTCTGTTCAGGAGGGCGCCAGCGGCAAGCAACTGGTGGCCCACGTGATCGCCGCCGATGCAGGGGTGCTCGACAGCGAGGCGCGCCAGAGCGAGTTGCGCGAGGCCCTGCGCGCCGCCCTGGGCGCCGAGCTGCCGGACTACATGGTCCCGGCCTTCGTCGTATTCCTGGGTTCCTGGCCCCTGACCGCCAACGGCAAGCTCGACCGCAAAGCGTTGCCCAAGGCCGATGCCAGCGTTGGCCAGCAGGCCCACGAAGCCCCGGCCAACGCCCACGAACAAATGTTGGCGCAGATTTGGGCGGCGGTGCTGGGGTTGCCCCGGGTCGGCGTGCAGGACAACTTCTTCGAACTCGGCGGCGACTCGATCGTTACCATCCAGGTAGTCAGCCGCGCCCGTCAGGCCGGCCTGCACTTCAGTGCCCGTGACCTGTTCCAGCACCAGACGGTGCGAGCCCTGGCAGGGGTTGCGCAGCTCAGCGAGCAGAACCTTGCTGTCGGCACCGAAGTACCCGAGGGGGCCGTGGAACTGCTGCCGATCCAGCAACTGTTCTTCGCCCGGCCGATGAGCCAGCGCCAGCACTGGAACCAGTCCATCGTCCTGGAGCCGGCCCAGCGGGTCGAGTCCGAACCCTTGCGCCAGGCCCTGGCAGCCCTGCTGGCTCATCACGATGCCCTGCGCTGCCGCTTCCTCGAGGGTGTTGACGGCTGGCACGCCTGCCTGGGTGCCACTGCCGAGGACAATCCATTGCTCTGGTGCCGGGACTTCGCCGACGAGGCCCAGTGGCTCGAACTGTGCGAGCAGGCCCAGCGCAGCCTCGACATCGAACAGGGCCCATTGCTGCGGGCCTTGCTGGGGCAGGGCGCCGATGGCGGCCAGCGCCTGTTGCTGGTTATCCATCATCTGGTGGTGGACGGGGTCTCCTGGCGTATCCTGCTCGAAGACCTGCAGAACACCTACACCCGCCTGTGCCAGGGCCAGGCCCCGGCGTTGCCGGCGCGAACCAGCTCGCTGCAGGCCTGGGCCCTGCATCTGCAGGACTATGCCCGTGGCCGCGCAAGCAGCCAGCTGGAGTTCTGGCACGCGCAACTGCAGGACGTCGACGCGGCCTTGCCGATGGCCCGCACTGGCGCCAGCGGGCTTAACCAGGACGCCTGCAAGCTCGGGGTTGCCCTGGACGCCGAGACCACCCGGCGCCTGCTGCAACAGGCGCCTGCGGCCTATCGCACGCGCATCAATGACTTGCTGCTGACCGCCCTTGTCCGGGCGTTCGCTCAGGAACTTGGGTTGCCGGCGTTGCCGGTGCTGCTTGAAGGCCATGGCCGCGAAGACCTTGGTGGCAACCTCGACCTGACCCGCACGGTCGGCTGGTTCACCAGCGTCTATCCGCTGCGCCTGAGCGCCGGCCCAGACCTGGCCGAGTCGATCAAGCAAGTCAAGGAACAACTGCGCAGTCTGCCGGACAATGGCCTGGGCTTCGGTGCCCTGCGCTACCTGGGCAGCGACGAGGCCCGCGAGCGCCTGGCCGGGCCACTGCCGCGCGTCACCTTCAACTACCTGGGCCAGTTCGACAGCAGCCTGGACGCCAGCGACAACCTGTTCAGCGCCAGTGCCCATGCCCGTGGCGCCGATCAGAGCCAGCAAGCCGGCCTGAGCAACTGGCTGACCCTCAACGGCCAGGTGTTCAAGGGCGTGCTCAGCTTCGGCTGGAGCTTCAGCCGGCATCAGTTCGAGCCCGAGGCCATCGGCCGCCTGGCCGACGCCTTCATCGACCAGTTGCAACAGATCGTCCAGCATTGCTGCCAGGTCGAACACCAAGGGTTGACGCCCTCCGACTTCCCCGCTCTGCAACTGACACAGGCACAACTGGATCAACTCCCGGTCGCGGCCCGGGACATCGAAGATATCTACGAGCTGGCGCCGATGCAGCATGGCATGCTGTTCCACTCGCTGTACGAGCAGCAGCGCGCCCAGTACGTCAACCAGCTGCGCATGGATGTCAGCGGCCTGGATCTGCAGCGTTTCGTCGACAGTTGGCAGGCGGCCCTGGACGGCCATGCCATTCTGCGTACCGGGTTCATCTGGCAGAACGACCTGGCCGAGCCGCTGCAGGTGGTCTGCAAGCCGCTGCCGCTGCCGTTGCAGGTGCTTGACTGGCAGGGTCGCGAGGACCTGCCAGGCGCCCTGGAGGCGCTGGCCCTGGACCAACGAGCTCAAGGTTTCGACCTGCAGCGGCCGCCGCTGCTGCGCCTGACCCTGGTCGCCACGGCCCCGGGCCGGCACCACCTGATCTACACCGTCCACCACATCCTGATGGATGGCTGGAGCAACTCCCAACTGCTCGGCGAAGTGCTGCAGCGCTACAGCGGCAAGGCCCTTACGGCCGGTGCCGGGCGCTACCGCGACTACATCGACTGGCTGAAGCGTCAGGATCCGCAGGCCAGCGAGGGCTTCTGGAAAGCCCAGCTGGCACCACTGGTCGAACCGACCCTGCTGGCCCAGTTGCAACCGCCGCTGCTCGAAGCCGCGGAGGGTTATGGCGATGCCTTCGAACTGCTCGACGAGGCCCGTTGTACCCGACTGGCCCAGGCTGCCCGGGACATGAAAGTGACCTTCAACAGCCTGCTCCAGGGCGCCTGGGCCGTGCTGTTGCAGCGCTTGAGCGGCCAGGATTGCGTGGCCTTCGGCGCCACCGTGTCCGGCCGCCCGGCGGAGCTGGACGGCATCGAACAGCAGATCGGCCTGTTCATCAACACCCTGCCGGTGATCAGCAGCCCGGACCCGAGGCAGACTGGCAGCGACTGGTTGCGCCAGGTCCAGGCCCTGAACCTGGCCCTGCGCGAGCAGGAGCACACGCGCCTGGCGGATATACAGCGCTGGGCCGGCAGCAATGGCATGGCCCTGTTCGATACCTTGCTGGTGTTCGAGAACTACCCGGTATCCCAGGCTCTGCAGGAGAAGGCCCCGCACGGCCTGGCCTTCGACGGGCTGATCAACGAGGAGCGCACCAGCTATCCGCTGACCCTGCTGGTCCATCAGGGCCAGACTTTGAAGATTCACGCCAGCTACGAGCGCGCGCGCTTCACGCCGGCCAGCATCGCCGGGTTGCTGCAGCAGTGGGTGCACCTGGCCGAGTCCCTCGCCTTGCTGCCGCAGCGGCCATTGGGCCAGCTCGGGGTCTTGCCAGCGGTCCAGCACCAGCACGTGCTGGCGGACTTCAACCGCACCGGCCATGACTACCCCGTGCAACAACCGCTGCACGCCATCATCGAGGCCCAGGTCGAGCGCACGCCGGATGCCATCGCTGTTGTCTTCGAGGGCCAGCGCCTGAGTTACCGCCAGCTCGACGAACGCGCCAACCACCTGGCCTGGCAATTGATCGATGCCGGCGTCGGGACACAGACCTTGGTCGGGGTTTGCGCCGAGCGCAGCCTGGAACTGGTGGTCAGCCTGCTGGCGGTGCTCAAGGCCGGCGCCGCGTATGTGCCGCTGGACCCGGACTACCCGGCCGAGCGCCTGGCCTACATGGCCGAGGACAGCGGCATTCGCGTGCTGCTGGGGCAGGCGTCGGTGCTGCAGCGACTCGGCGCCTTCGATGGGGTCAAGTGCTTGCAACTGGAGGCCCTGCAGGGGCGGACCCCACAGCGCCCGGCCATCGCCGGCCTGGACGGCGAGGGGCTGATGTACCTGCTCTACACCTCTGGTTCCACCGGCCGGCCCAAGGGCGCCGGCAACTGGCACGGGGCGCTGATCAACCGTATTGGCTGGATGCAGAGGGCGTATGCCTTGCACAGCGGTGATGTGGTACTGCAGAAAACGCCGTTCAGCTTCGACGTTTCGGTCTGGGAGTTCTTCTGGCCGCTGATGGTCGGCGCCCGCCTGGTGCTCGCCGCCCCCGGCGACCACCGCGACCCGGCGCGGCTGATCGAGTTGATCGAGCGTGAGCAAGTCACCACCCTGCATTTCGTGCCGTCGATGTTGCAGGTGTTCCTGCAGGAGCCGCAGGTTGAGCGTTGCACCTCGGTCCGCCGGCTGTTCTGCAGCGGCGAAGCGCTGCTGGCCGACACCCAGGCCCAGGTCTTCGACAAGCTGCCTGACACCGGGCTGTACAACCTATATGGCCCCACGGAGGCGGCCATCGACGTTACCCACTGGACCTGCCGGGAAGAGGGCCGCGACAGCGTGCCGATCGGCCAGCCGATCGACAACCTGGCCTGCTACATACTGGACGACAGCCTGCAGCCGTTACCAGTGGGCGCCCGTGGCGAGCTGTACCTCAGTGGCATCGGCCTGGCCCGCGGCTATCACCGCCGCCCGGGCCTGACCGCCGAGCGTTTCCCGGCGGACCCGTTCAACCCCGGTCAACGCATGTACCGCACAGGCGATCTGGCACGCTACCGGGACGATGGGGTGATCGAGTACCTGGGGCGCACCGACCATCAGGTCAAGCTGCGCGGCCTGCGCATCGAACTGGGGGAAATCCAGGCGCGGCTGTTGGAGCATGAGTTGGTCCAGGATGTCTGCGTGCAGGTGCTTGATGCCAGCCAACTGGTGGCCTGGCTGGTGCTGACCGAACAGCGGGATGACTGGAAGGCGCTGTTGCAGGTGCACCTGGCGGCGCAACTGCCCGAGTACATGGTGCCGGCGTACTGGCTGGCGCTCGAACGCATGCCCCTGAGCCCCAATGGCAAGCTCGACCGCAAGGCCCTGCCGGCCCCTGAGCGCCAGGCCAGCGCCGAGCACGTCGGCCTGTGCGGCCCGGTGGAAACCCTGTTGGGCGAGATCTGGGCGCAGGTGTTGCGTGTGCCTCAGGTCGGCGCGCTGGACAATTTCTTCGAACTGGGCGGGGACTCGATCTTGTCGATCCAAGTGGTGGCCCGGGCCCGTCAGGCGGGGCTGGAGATCAACCCCCGGCTGGTGTTCCAGTTCCCCACCGTGCGTCAACTGGCGGCCCAGGCCAGCGAGGCGCGGGAGCAACCGGTAATCGAGGTCCCGGCTGTGCTACATCGCCTGAACGATGAGCAGGTGGCACGGCTGCCGGTGTCCCACGCACAGTTGGCTGACCTTTATCCGCTGTCGCCGATGCAGCAGGGCATGCTGTTCCAGTGCCTGAACGAACAGGCCGGCGGCGTGTACGTCAACCAGCTCAGCATCTCGGTCAAGGGCCTGGACAGCGAGCGCTTCGGCGCCGCACTGGCTGAGGTGTGCCGACGCCACAGCATTCTGCGCACTGGCTTTATCTGGCAGGAGCTGAATGAACCGCTGCAGTTCGTGCTCGACAGCGTGTGCACCCCGCTGCGGGTAGTCGATGGCCGCGAATGGACAGACCAGGAGCAGGGCGTTGCCGAGCTTGCCGCCCAGGAGCGGGCACAGGGCATTGCCCTGGACCAGCCATCCCTGCAGCGGGTGCTGCTGGTGCGCACGGGCGAGCACCAGCACCAGTTGATCTGGACCTACCACCATATCCTGGTGGACGGCTGGAGCCTCTCGCAGCTGATCGGCGAGGTGCTGGGCCTGTATGCCGGGCGCGACCTGGTCGCAGCCACCCCGTACCGGGACTATATCGCCTGGCTGCAACGCCAGGATGCCGGCGCTGGCGAGCGCTTCTGGCGTGAGCAGCTGGCGAGCCTGGAGGAGCCCTGCCTGCTGGCCAGCACCGTGCCGGTGCAAGCCGGGCGCCAGGGCCACGAAGCCCTTTATAGCCACCTGGACGCCGAGCCCCTGAGCGCCTTCGCGCGATCCCAGCACGTGACCCTCAACACGCTGGTGCAAGGCGCCTGGCTGATTCTGCTTAGCCGCTTCAGCGGCCAGCGCAGCGTGGCCTTCGGCTCCACTGTGGCCGGGCGTTCACCGACGTTGCCCGGCGCCGAACGGATCATGGGGCTGTTCATCAATACCCTGCCGGTGGTGCGCGAGCTACACCCCGAGGCCCATGTCGGTGCTTGGCTGCGCGAGCTGCAGGACTGCAACCTGGGCATGCGCGATCACGAGTACGTGGCCCTGGCCGACATCCAGCGCTGGGCCGGGCAGGCCGGGCGGGCGCTGTTCGACAGCATCATCGTGTTCGAGAACCAACCGGTGGATGAGGCTTTGCGCCAGTTCAGCGACGCCTCCCTGGAGTTCGGCCCGAGTACGGGCAGCGGCCTGACCGACTTCCCCATGGACTTGATGGTCACCGTGGAACAGGGGTGCCTGTCGATCGAGTACATGTACTTGCGTCGCTGCTTCGAGGACGAGACCGTGCTGGCCATCCGCGCCGCCATGGAAAGCCTGCTGCAACGCCTGTGCGACAGCCCCGACCAGCGCTTGGGCCAGCTTGGCCTGCCGGTGTCGGCGCCGCAACCGCTGGCGGTCGAAGCGGCCCCGGCGCAGTGGGTGCACCAGCGTATCGAAGGCTTGGCTCGCCAGCAGCCTCAGGCCTTGGCCCTGAGCTGCGCCGGGCAATCCCTGAGCTATGCCGAGCTGGACCGGCGCAGCAACGCCCTGGCCCACCGACTGATCGCCGCCGGCGTCGGCCCGGAAGTGCGGGTGGCAGTTGCGTTGCCACGCAGCGCCGGTCTGCTGGTCAGCCTGCTGGCGGTGCTCAAGGCCGGCGGCGCCTATGTGCCGCTGGACCTGAACTACCCCCGCGCGCGCCTGGCCTACCTGCTCGAGGACTGCGCCGCGCAATTGTTGATCACCGATAGCGCGGCCCGTGCCAGCCTGCCGGTTCCGCCCGGGCTGGCCTGCCTGGAGCTGGGGGCGCTGGCATCCATGCCCGAGGTGGAGCAAGCCCCGAGCGTGAACTTGCAGGCCGATAACCTTGCCTATGTGATCTACACCTCCGGCTCCACCGGGTTGCCCAAGGGCGTGGCGGTCAGCCACGGCCCGTTGGCCCGGCATTGCCACGCCATCGGCCTGCGCTACGAGATGAGCCCGGTCGATTGCGAGCTGCATTTCATGTCGTTCGCCTTCGACGGCGCCCATGAGCGCTGGTTGACTGCGTTGACTCACGGGGCCCGCCTGCTGGTGCGTGACGAGCAACTCTGGACCCCGGAACAGACCTTGCGCGCCCTGGATCAGCATCAAGTGACGGTGGCGGCTTTCCCGCCGGCCTACCTGCAGCAACTGATCGAGCAGGCCCGCCTCGATGGTGCGCCAGCGTCCATGCGGGTCTACTGCTTTGGTGGCGACGCCTTGCCCCAGGCCACTTATGAGCAAGCCCGGGAGGTACTGGGGGCCCAGTACCTGATCAACGGCTACGGCCCCACCGAAACCGTGGTCACTCCACTGCTCTGGCGCGCCGACGCCCGACGCCGCTGCACCAGCGCGTATGCACCGATCGGCGAGCCTGTGGGGCCGCGCCGGGCGCTGGTGCTGGACAGCGACCTCAATCCGCTGCCGCCGGGCGTGGCCGGCGAGCTGTACCTGGGCGGCGAGTTCCTCGCTCGCGGCTACCTGCACCGTCCGGGGTTGAGCGCCGAACGGTTCGTCGCCGACCCGTACGGCCGTGGCGAGCGGCTGTACCGCACCGGCGACCTGGTGCGCGAGGACGCCGACGGCACCTTCCATTACTTGGGGCGGGTCGATAACCAGGTCAAGATCCGGGGCCTGCGCATCGAGCTGGGCGAGATTGAAGCCCGCCTGCTGGCCCAGCCCGGGGTCCGCGAGGCGGCGGTGATCGCCCGGGAGCTGCCTGGCGGCAAGCGCCTGCTCGCTTATGTGGTGGGTGCGCCCGAGTGGCTGGCCGACCCGTCCATCGGCCCGGGCCTGCGCGAGGCCCTCAAGCAGGCTTTGCCGGAGTTCATGGTGCCTTGGCAGATCAGCGTGCTGGCGGCGATGCCGCTGAACCCCAACGGCAAGCTTGATCGCCGGGCCTTGCCCGACCCGCAATTGGCCCAGGCGACGGGTGGCTACGTGGCACCCCGGACCGAGTTGCAGATCGCACTGGCCGAAATCTGGGCCAAGGTGCTCAAGGTCGAGCGGGTCGGCCTGCACGACAACTTCTTCGAGCTGGGTGGCGATTCGATCCTCAGCTTGCAAGTGGTGGCCCGCAGCCGACCGCTGAAGGCCCTGGGCCTGACCCTGAAGCTGCGAGACCTGATTCAGAAGCCGACCATCGCCGAGCTCAGCGGCGAATCGGCTGCCCCGGCCGGTGCCAACGCGGTGCTGGCGCTCAACGGCCCGGCGCCGGGGCAGCCGCCGCTGTTCTGCGTGCATGCCGGCTACGGCACGGTGTTCGACTACGAGCCATTGGCCCGTAGCCTCGATGGACAGCGCCAAGTGCTGGCGATCCAGTCGCGGATGCTGCTGGACCCGGGCTGGAGCGACGAGTCGTTGCTGGCCATGGCCCAGGACTACGTCGGCTATGTGCGCGAGCGTCAGCCCCAGGGGCCTTACTGGCTGGCCGGTTGGTCGCTGGGTGCGACCCTGGCGGCGCTGATGGCGGCGGAGCTGGAGCTCCAAGGCCAGCAGGTGGCGTTTCTGGGGCTGCTCGACGGGTTCGTTCCGGGGGCCGAACCAGTTGCCCGAGCCGAGGCGCAGGAACAGCCGCGGCTATTGCCGGCGGGCCTTAGTACCGAGGACCTGGCCCTGGGCCTGGCCACCGGCCGGCACTTGCGTGGATTGTCCTCGGCCCTGACGGCCTGTGCACCGGTCCAGGCCCGTGCTCACTGTTGGTGGGTCCATGGCCGAGAGGCCGAGGCCCAGGCGCTGTACCAGCAGCTGGGCCAGGGGCCGGCGGCGAGTGTCTGGCTCGACTGCGGCCACTATGAGGTGCCGCACCATCGCCAGGTACTGGACGACTTGCTGCAACTGCTGGATGCGCCCGTCACCAGCCTGTCTTGAACCCCTTTCGGCGCCCGCAAGGGCGCCTTTCTCTGATTCTCAGGATGTACCCATGACCTTGAACCCGGATATCGCCGCTTACCTGGAGCTGGTGGAGGCTGGCCGCGATGTTGGCAAAAGCATTGCCATGCACCAGATGAGCCCGGAACAGGCGCGCGCCCAGTTTGACGAATCATCGCTGCTGATGAACCTGGTCCCGGTGGAGATCGAGCACGTCCAGCCCCTGCGTTTTCAGACGCGTGACGGTCACTGGCTGCAAGGCCGGCTGTACGCCCGGCAGGCGCCGGGCAGCACGGAGCAGGGCGCCTTGCTGTATTTCCATGGCGGCGGCTATGTGGTAGGCAGCCTCGATTCCCATGACAACCTGTGCCGGACGCTTGCTCAGCAGTCCGGGCAGGTGGTGATCGCGGTGGAGTACCGATTGGCGCCGCAATGGCGCTTCCCCACCGCCTTCGAAGATGCCGAGGACGCCTGGGCCTGGCTGCTGGAACAGCGCGAGCTGAACCTGGACCGGGCCCGGCTGGCGGTCGGCGGCGACAGCGTCGGGGGCAGCCTGGCCGCAGCCCTGGCCAACAGCCTTGGTCAGGCGCTGGTGCGGCCTTGCCTGCAAGTGCTGCTGTACCCGGTGACCGATGCCAGTTGCTGGCGCGAATCCCACCAGCGCTATGCCAGCGGCTACCTGCTCGAGCGGCAGAGCCTCGAGTGGTTCTACAGCCACTACCAGCGTCGCCCCGAGGACCGCGCCGACCCGCGCTTGTCGCCACTGCTGGGGGCGCTGCCGGCGGGCCTGGCACCCACCTGGCTGCTGCTGGCCGGCCACGACCCGCTGCTGGACGAGGGCGTGGCCTATGCCGCGCACCTGCGTGAGTCGGGCGCGCCGGTGCAGCTTCAGGTCCACGAGGGCATGACCCACGACTTCATGCGCATGGACGCGGTGGTCGAAGACGTTGTGGCCATCCAGACCGATCTCGGCGAGCGTCTAGCTCAGGCCCTGGGAAGCCACTGAGGGGGCTGGATAACTTTTTTTCAAAAAGTTCATCCGGTTTTCCACGATGTTCCGTCTTATTTAGAAATACGAAGCATTGTTATCCGCTATTCGCTCTCAGGACTTTATAAAATCATGCCGACTCAACAACAGAACCGGTCCCTGCTCAAGGCGCTCTGCATGCGGCGGGCTCTGCGTTCACCTTTCCACCTCAGCGCCCTGACCCTCGGCCTGATGGCCTCCAGCGTCAGCTACGCGCAAGCTTTGGCGTTCGACATTCCGTCGCAGAGACTCTCCTCGGCGATCCAGGCCCTGGGCCAGCAAGCCAATATCCAGGTGCTGTTCAACCCGACCGACGTCGACGGCAAGCGCAGCACCGCCGTGCGCGGTAGCCTGGAAGTGCGGGACGCCATCGCCCAGATGCTGGCGGGCACCGGTGTGCGCTACAGCCTGCAGGACGGGGTGCTGATGATTCACGCGGTCGACTCCTCAGTGATGGAACTGAACCCCACAGCCGTCAGCGCCGTAGCCCTCGGCGCCACCACCGAAGGCACCGGCACCTACACCACCGGTGTCAGCACCACCGCCACCAAAATGGCCATGAGCCTGCGCGAGACGCCGCAGTCGGTGACCGTTGTGACCCGCAAGAAGATGGACGACCAGAACGTCCAGAACCTCGACGACATTGCCCGCACTGTCACCGGGATCACCCTGACCAAGCTCGGCACCGATCGCTCCACCTACTACGCGCGCGGCTTCGAGATCAACGACCTGCAGTACGACGGCATTCCGACCAACATCTCGGAAAACTACTCCATGGACGTCATGTCCACGGCGAACATGGCCATCTACGACCGGGTTGAAGTTGTGCGCGGTGCCAATGGCCTGATGCAGGGCACCGGCAACCCCTCGGCGGCCATCAACCTGATTCGCAAGCGCCCGACGCGCGACTTTCGACTGGGCGCGGAACTGGGGGCTGGCTCCTGGGACAACTATCGCAGCCAGGTGGACGTATCCGGCCCGCTGACCGATGAGGGCAACATCCGTGGCCGAGCGGTGGCCTACTACAACACTGCCGACAGTTACCGTGATGGTGCCCAGCGCGACAACCAGCTGCTGTACCTGATCGGCGAAGCAGACCTGAATGATTCCACCGTCCTCACCCTGGGCGCCACCATCCAGAAGGACAACCAGAATGGCTATGACTGGGGCGGCTTGAATACCCGCGCCGACGGCTCGTTCTACCCGCTGTCGCGTTCCACCAACCTCAATGGCAAGTGGGCGCATCTGGACCGCAACAACTACAACCTGTTCAGCGACATCACCCACTACTTCGACAACGAGTGGAAGGTGACGCTGGCGATGAACTCGATCTGGTCGAACGCGGACTTTCTGTCGTCCTACCCGAACCGGGTATCCGGTGACAACACCAGGTTGACTGTTTCGCAAGCAGACTACAAAGACACCCAGTTTGGTGTGGATTTGTACGCCACCGGGCCGTTCCAGCTGTTTGGCCGCGAGCACCAACTGATGTTCGGCGCCAACACCCGCAAGGACGATTTCGACGCGGTCATCAAGACTGCGACCAACAACCCGGTCGTCGATATCACCGATTTCGACTACAGCTCGCTGCCGCACCCGATCCTTTCTGCCACCGGGAGCGATTACAACTACATTCGCAAAGAACGCGGGCTCTACCTAGCCTCGCGCTTCAGCGTTACGGACGATTTGAGCCTGATTCTGGGTACCCGTTTCAGTTGGTCCGACTATAAGGTCAGCAGCCCGTATACCAACGACCAATACAAAGAAAACGGTCGTATGGTGCCCTATGCCGGCCTGGTGTATGACCTCAACAAGAACCACACCTGGTATGCCAGCTACACCGAGATCTACAAGACTCAGAGCTACTATGGTGCGGGGAACACGCTGCTGGATCCGATCGAAGGCGAGAACTACGAGACCGGTATCAAGAGCGAGTATTTCGATGGTGCCCTCAATACCTCCTTCGCGATCTTCCAGACCGACTTGCAGAACATGCCGGAGGCACTGTCGGTTGCGCCGACTTGTGGCGTGACCGGTACCAGCAAGTGCTACAAGACCGGCGCCAAGGTTCGCAACCGCGGTTTCGAACTGGAGGTCTCGGGTGAACCCGTACAAGGTTGGAACGTCAGTGCCGGCTACACCTACAGCGACCCGGAGTATGTGGCTGGCAGCAGCAAGGGTAGCGACTATTACAGCAAGATCCCCCGCCGTTTGCTGAAAGTCTCTACTGACTACCGTCTGCCTGGCGTGTTGGACCAATGGAATGTGGGTGGCGATGTCTACGCCCAGAGCCGTACCTCCGCCGACACCACCGGCTACGATATCAAGCAGGGCGGCTACGCCTTGCTGAATCTGCACGCCAACTACCAGATCAACCGCCAGTTCAGCGTTCAGTACAACTTGAACAATGCCCTGGACAAGGTCTACTACCAGTCGTTGCCGACCTCCAACAACTGGGGTGGCTTGTACTACGGCGACCCGCGCAACTTCTCGGTGACCTTGCGTTATCAGTACTGAGTCAACTGCCTTTACCAGCCCTGCCCGGCGTTGTCGGGTGGGGTTTTTTTATGCGCGTATGTCTTGAAATCTGGATCGGGCTGGCAGGGCTTGCCACAACATCTAGAGGTCAGGTTGGTGAAGAGGAAGAGGAAGAGGAAGAGGAAGAGGAAGAGGAAGAGGAAGGTGAAGGGGAAGGGAAGGGAAGGGAAGGGAAGGGAAGGGAAGGGAAGGGAAGGGAAGGGAAGGG
>NZ_JBLZWV010000022.1:0-171154 GCF_056098905.1 Pseudomonas sp. TSO6
GGAAGGGAAGGGAAGGGAAGGGAAGGGAAGGGAAGGGAAGGGAAGGGAAGGGAAGGGAAGGGAAGGGAAGGGAAGGGAAGGGAAGGGAAGGGAAGGGAAGGGAAGGGAAGGGAAGGGAAGGGAAGGGAAGGGGAAAGGGAAGTTGGAGGGGAAGGGAAATGTGATGCAGGGGGACGCCAGTCAAGTCCCCCGCTTCCAGTGAATCAGGCGACACACGCCTCGACCACCACCTTGCCGGCTTCCATGCGCACCAGCTGGTCGGCGACATCAAAATAGCGGTCATCATGGCTGATGACGATGATTGTCTTGCCCAGGCGCTTCAGCTCGGGGAGCAGCTCGGTATAGAAAATGCGTCGGAAGGTCGGGTCCTGGTCCGCAGCCCATTCATCGAACACCAGCACCGGGCGCTCTTCCAGCCAGGCGTTTATCAGCGCCAGTCGCTTGCGTTGCCCGGTCGACAAGTCGGTGGTGGTGAAACTGCCGTCGCGAATGCTCACCTTGTGTGCGATTTCCAGCCGCTTGAGATAGACCTCGGCGCTTTCCGGCACCTGCTGGGCCCCCAGGAAGGGGTCGTCGAACAGGTAGTAATCGGAAAAGATGGTAGTGAAGAGCTGGCGATAATCATCGCGGTTCAGCGCGGTGATCGCCTGGTCGTTGATGCGTATCTCGCCTTTTTGCGGCGGGTACAGCCCTAGCAGCAGCTTGATCAGTGTGGTCTTGCCACAGCCGTTCTCGCCAACAATGAAGACGATGTCGCCCTGGCGGATCTGCAGGTTCACCGGCCCCAGGGTAAACGGTGCGTTGCCGTCGACCGGCGGGAAGGCAAAGCGCACGTCATGCAGCTCGAGGGTGCGCAAGGCGGGCAGCTGGCTGGCCTTGTCTTCGAGCAGCAGGTGCGGCTCGGGGGAGGAGAACTGCTCCGACAACTCGGCAATCCGGCGAAAGGCGATCTGAGCCCGGCTGACGATGGGCAACGTGCCTATCAGGTATTCCAGCGGGCCCTTCATGTACAGCAGCAACAGGACGAAACCGCTCATCACTGCTTTGTCGCCGCTAGGCCACAAGGATTGCAGGGCGAGTGCCAGGCCGATGACCACGAAGAACAGCATCGAGCCGAAGGTCTTGGCGATGACGAAGGTATTGATGGAGCGGATCTGGGTGTCGCGTATCTTGTCGGCCGTCCCCTGGATGTTGCGGCTGAACATGCGCTGACGGCGTGTGCGGTGGATACGCAGCTCCTTGGCGCCGCCGGCAATTGCATTGTAGTGCCGTTGCAGTTCATCTTCGGCATCCCGTGCCGCGACGAACCCTCGAATGCCCTTGGCTCGGGCGATGTACTGCACGGCGGTACCCAGTGCGATGGCTGCCAGCATCAGCAGGAACATCGGCCAGGACAGCACTGCCAGATAGCCCAGGCAGCCCAGGGTAACGGTCAAGGCAATTGCCAGTGGTGCGAAGGCGAAAGCGAAATCGCTGACGGTGTCCACGTCGTGGGTCAGCACCGGGATCAGTCGATGGCTGCGATAGCGCTCGATCTGTTCGATGGGGGCCGACAGCACCTTCTCGCCCAGTTCCTTGCGCAAGGCGGCGATGATGTTCTGGCCCACCCGGTTGCTACCGATGTCGGAAAACACCGAGCTGGCCAGGGCCACCAGGCAAAGCCCGGCGAAGCCCCAGACCACGCCCTGGGTCAGGCCGGTGTCGTCGTTCAGGGCCCGGTTGATGGTGGCCAGAAGGAAGGTGATGCTGAGGCCGCCGACCATGCCCAGGATGACGGACAGCGCGACGGTATATTTGAACGGCTTGAGCAGGGCGAAAAGATCCTGCACGGCGCCGCGGGTGGGCTGGGACATGATGGGCTCCTGGATTGATCAGCCGACGCTGGCAAGGGATTTGCTCAGCGCCTTGTGAGCGCTGCTGGAAAGATTCAGGGCGGCATAGAGTGCTTGCCCGATCTCTTCGCTGCGCATTGGCAGCACCGAAAGCAAGGTGTCGCTCAAGCCGTGGGTGGCCTCGCAGAAACCTTGCAGGAACACTGGCGCCTTGAGCTGTGGGGTGGCCAGGGCGCGGTAGGTACGGTCCACTTCCAGGCCATGCAGGTAAGGCAGAAGCGGCTCGAGCAGGTGCTGATGGCTCTTGCGCTCGTAGCCTGTGGCCAGGATCACGGCATCGTAGCGGTGGGTCTGCTGCTGCCCGGTGGCGAGGTCGCGCAGGGTCAGTTCGATGCCACCCCCGACGTCGACCGCCGCCGCCACGTGCTGCCGGCAGAGCACCGCGTGGCGGGGCTGACGGGTGATCTTCTGCCGGTACAACACGGCATAGATGCGCTCGATCAGCTCCAGATCGACGACGGAGTAGTTGGTATTGTGGTATTCGCCGATCAACTTTTCGCGGTCTGCCGCTGCTTGCTGGAAGACCAGGTCGGTGTAGGCTGGGGCGAAGATCTCGTTGACGAAAGGCGAGTCGTCGGCGGGCTTGAGGGCTGAGCTGCGCAGGATCATTTCAGCCTGCACCGAAGGAAAGCTGTCGTTCAGGTCGATGAACGCCTCGGCGGCACTCTGCCCGGAACCGATGATCGCGACACGCATCGGCTTGCCATGGACGGGGGCCAGGTTCTGCATGCCGGAGAGGTAGCGAGAATGGTGGAAAACCCTGGCATCGTTGCGCAGCGGCGCGAAAATGGCTGGAATCTTCGGTGAGCCACCGGTGCTGATCACCACCGAACGGGTGCGACGGGTCCGCTGCATGCCTTGTGCATTGCGCGAGATCAGTTTGAGGTGATGAATGACCCCGTTATCGAGTTCGGGCTCGATGCGCAGCACTTCTTCGCCATACAGTGCCTGCTCGGCGAACTGCCCGGCGACCCAGCCCAGGTAGTCGTTGTACTCCAGTCGGCACGGGTAGAAGGTGCCCAGGTTGACGAAGTCGACCAGGCGGCCCTGCTGCTTGAGGTAGTTGACGAAGCTGTACGGGCTGGTGGGGTTGCGCAGTGAAACCAGGTCCTTGAGGAACGAAATCTGCAGTTCGCTCTGCGAGGACAAGGTATCGCCATGCCAGCGATAGTGCTCCTGTTTATCCATGAACAAGGCATCAATGGCCTTGCCATGGCTCTGGGAAAGCTCTTGCAGGGCGATGGCCAGCGCCAGGTTGGACGGGCCGAAGCCTACGCCGATCAGGTCGTGGAGAGTTGAGGCGCTCATGTCGTTGACTCCTTGTGCGGGGGGTGTCCACAGGTGGGTAAAGATCCTTCTCTGCAGTGGGTCAGTTGTATTCGCCGTCCTCGAGCGCGCGCGCTACGCGAAAGCCCAGCCAGTCACCGCGCACTTCAGGTTTGCGCTCGTTACGGTTGCCCGAACGCGAGAAGATCGGGGGTTCCAGGTAGTCGTTACCGCGGATCTGCCGGTGCGTGCAGGTGTCACCGGTGGTCCAGGCGCTACCGTCGGTGGGCGCGCCGACATAATCGGTATGCCAGCAGTCCTCGACCCACTCGTAGACATTGCCATGCGTGTCATACATGCCGAACGCATTGGCCGGGAAGCTGCCGACCGGTGCCGTATAGGTGAAGCCATCGCGCGGCCCGTAGGTGTTGGCATGCTTGCTGATCTGATACTCGCCTTCCTCGTCGAAGGGGAACGGGAAGGGGCCGGTGGAGCCGGCGCGACCGGCGTACTCGCGTTCGGCTTCGCTGACCATGCGGTAGGGCTTGCCGGTTTTCTTCGCGAGCCAGCCGATGTAGCCGCGTGCTTCCTCCCAGGTCATGCAGACTGCAGGCTGGCTCGGGCCTTGCGGGTAGCTGGGCTTGCCGTTCTTGCACAAACGGCCCGGGCGGTTGTCGCCGTCGGGCAGCACAGTGTGGGTTTCCCTGGCATAGGCCTGCCATTGCCCGGCGGTCACATGGAAGCGACTCATGGCGAAGGCCTTGGCGAATGTCACGGTGTGCAGCGGACCTTCATCGTCCTGTTTGCCCAGTTCGTCATCGGGCGTGCCCATCACGTAGCTGCCGGCGGGCAGTACGACCATTTCCGGGCAATCCTTGCAGTCCTTGAAAACCTTGCCCGGTACCGCCGGGTCGGCAGCGAGGGCTTCGAGCGAAAGCGAGAGGCAACCGAGGGCAATCAGTGAGGTCAGCCGTTTCATGGGGTTCCTTGCAGGTTGTGGGCAACGGGAGGAGGGGTCGGCCTGGCGGCCTTCTGGGCGGCTTCCCACACACGCAGGAAGTTGGCTCCCCAGAGCTTGGCGATGTCTTCATCGGAATAGCCACGCTGTATCAGTTCGGCGGTGACGTTGCGGCTCTGGCTGGCATCTTCCCAGCCGACCACACCGCCGCCGTCGTTGAAGTCCGAACTGATACCGACATGGTCGATACCGATCTTCTTCACCGCGTAATCGATCGAGTCGACATAGTCCGCCAGGGTTGCCTTGGGCTCGGCGCCGACGATGTCGTAGAAGGGCGTGAGGTATTCGCCGAACTTCTTCTCCGACCAGATCGAGAACACCGGGTCGGTGGTGGTGCCCATCTGGGTCTGGCTTTGTATGTCAGGCAAACCATACCTGGCGCGCAAGGCGTTCATCTTCTCGATGGTCGGGCGCGAGAAGGGCTTGAGGTAGTGGGAGTAGGCCACGATATTGACCAGCCCGCCGGTAGCCTTGATGTGTGCCAGGTCGGCGTCGCTTAGGTTGCGGCGGATGTCCATCAGGCTTTGCACGCCGGTGTGCGAAGCCATCACCGGTGCCCGGCTCAGTTCGGTGACCTGGGTCAGGGCCTGGCTGGACATCTGCGAGACATCGATGACCACGCCGAGGTCGTTGAGCCGGGTGATGGCGCGCCGACCAATGTCGGAGAGCCCGCCCAGCGGGTCGACCGAATCCCCCAGGAAGGGCAAGGGGCGTGCCGAGTCGGCCCAGCTGTTGTTGCCGACGTAGCCCGGGCCGAACACCCGCATGCCGCGTGCGGCCCAGTGGTCGAGCTTGTCGATGTCATCGCCAAGGGGCGCGGCGTTGAGCAGGCTGATGATGATGGCGAACTTGCCTTCACTGGCCAGTCGGCGGAAGTCGGCAGGTGTGTAGGCGATCCCCGCCTGTGCCGGGAAATCCTTGGCGATGCTGGTGATGATCCGATAGCGCACTTCCAGTTCGTTGGCCATCGCAGCCTTGAACCCGGGGGTGGGCCGGTGCGGCCAATTGGGCCCGCGCCAGAACTCCGGCCATGACCAGATCGCGATCGACGCGCCACTCAGGCGGCCCTTGGCAGCTTTCACCAGGTCGAACTGGGTCGGGCCGTCACGATTCGCTTCCCTGCCACTGGCGCCGTAGTTCAACGGCACGTCAAGGTGTGCATCCAGCGCCGGGATGCGCGCCTGCAGGGCGTTGGCTCGCTCTTCGATTTCGCGGCTGTACGGGTGCTTGGCAAGGTAGGCCCGATACCCCCAGGCACCGGCGGCTATCAGGAGCAGGAGCAGAAGCAGAAGTGCCAATGCCCATGGCCATCTGCGCGATAACAAAGCCTGTTTCTTCATTGCGTACTCGGTCGCCTGCACGACGGCCCCATGCCGTTCGAACTTGTTGGGTGAAACGAGCCGACGCCAAGAGAATTTAGCGTCCCTCTAAATCGCTTCCTCAACCATTCGTTTTTGCAGCAGGAGTCACGTCATGAGTACAGTGGATGAAAGTGTCACGTCGAAAGATCCTGGCCGGCCTGGTGGCCGCTGGTGTTGCACTGCCTGCCGCCTATTACGCACGGCAGGAGTGGGAGCGGGCCCAGGAAGCGGAGCTGAGCAGTGACGAACCAGCGGTGCCGGTCGACGACCTGCCCAATGCGCTGTTGGGTGAGCGCTTGGTCGGGATCTGGGACTGGCGCCTGGTGGGCGATCACCCGGCGCTGGCCGAGCTGGCCGGGCCGCAACAGCTGTTGCTCGACGTAGGGCAGGGGGCCCGTGCCGTGCGCGGTTACCTGGGCACTGCGCCATATGGCGACCAGGGTTTGCAGGTTTACGGTCCGCTGGCGGCCGACCGATTGCCGAACGTGCGGCTGAAGATGATTGCCGGCTCTGGCGAGGCCTATGACTGCGATTCCGTGCTGGATGAGATATGGGGCGACTGGAGCCAGGGCGGAGGCAGCGCAACCCTTAGCGGGCAAGTACGCCTGGCAGGGACCCAGGCAGGGCATTCTGGTGCAATGGCGGGCTTTGTCGCTGTGCGCCGACCCTTCGTGCTGGCGCGTGAGCGGTTGCCGTTCGTGGCGGCTCTGCACGAGGACCTGATTTCGCCGCAGCGTCGTTACTATCATCAGCTCTGGCATGCCAGCCGTGATCGCTGGCACCGCATTGATGAGTCTCGACGGCAGATGGTGCGTGCGCTGGGCTGGCAGGTCGGCCCCCTGGGCAAGGAGCGCAACGCCCGCGGTCATGACCGCCATCGCAACGGCTCCGGCGAGGATTTTCTGTTCATGCACCGGCACATGCTGCATGGCGTGCGCGAGGTCCAGGACCTGCGCTCCTGGACAAGCCTGCCCGCGGCACGTCCATCGATCGGGCAGGGTACCCAGGCGTTCTTCGATTACCTCGATAACCGAGACGGCTACAGCGTCCCGCCCAATTGGCAGGCGGCCGGCGATGATGCTTTCAGCCAGTGGCTGTACTACGTCAAGAGCAGTCAGGGGCTGCACGCCAACTTCCAGCTGTGGGAAGCCCAGCTGCATGACCCGCAATACCTCAGCAGCTTGTGTCTGGGGGAGTTGGGGTCGCGCATCGAGTTGGGGGTCCACGACTGGCTGCACATGCGCTGGGCATCCCTGGGGCGAGATCCGAACTCGGATCTTCCAATGCCCTACGGGCGTCGCAACTATGATTTTTCCGAACGCTGGTTCCGCGCCGAGAACGACTTCCTTGGCGATCCGTTTTCCTCCCACGTGAACCCGGTGTTCTGGGCCTTTCACGGCTGGATCGACGACCGCCTGAACGACTGGTACCTGGCCCACCAGCAGGCGCACCCGGGGGAAGTGAAACTGCGGATGATCGATGGCGTTCCATGGTTTGCCCCGGGGCGCTGGGTGCGTGTGGCCGAGCCTTGGCTGGGGCCCACCCGTGACGGTTGCGGTGCCTGGGGGCTGGGCAATGGTGGCGGCACCGGGAAACTGGACATCGAGACCATGAAGCTTGCCTTGCAGGCCATCTTCAGCCCGGAAGAAGATGCCGATCGCCTGGCCGACAGGGTGCCACAGCGGCCCTGGTACGCTCGCCATCTGGCACCCGGCCCGAGACGTGACGGTTTGTAGCGCACTTGGCGCTATTTGCTGGTTTTGTACCAGGTAGGCCCCCGGACAGGGGGCATGCCTACTTCGCCGTCATCAGCGTGTCGGACGCTGTCCAGCCGCCGCCCAGTGCCTTGTAAAGGGCAACACTGGCCTGCAGGCGCGCCTCGCGCAGTCGTACCCGCTCGGACTGTGCGGTGAACAGGCTGCGTTGCGCCTCCAGCACGCTGAGCAGGTCCTCGGCGCCGGCCCGATAGCGGTTCTCTGCCAGATCGAAGGCACGCTGGGCCTGGGCAAGCTCTTCATTCTGCCAGCGTGTCTGGCGGTCCAGGCCATCGACGTTGTTCAGCGCCTTCTCGACTTCGCCGAAGCTGGTGATCAGCACGCTGCGATAGGCTTCGAGCAGTTCGTCCTGGCGAGCGATGGCGCGATCGCGCTCGGCGCGCAAGGCGCCATTGTTGAAAATGGGGGCTGTCAGGCCGGCACCGAGGTTGAACGCCGGATTGCGCAGCAGGTCAATGGCCTTTCTGTCGCCGGTGGCCAGGCTGGCCGTTAGGCTCACCGTGGGGAACAGTGCCGCCCGCGCAACGCTGACATCCGCCTGAGCCGCCGCCAGGCGCGTCTCTGCGCCGGCGATGTCCGGGCGGCGAGTCAGCAACTGGCTGGGGATGCCGGCGGCAATGCTCGGGCCGCTCAGTTGATCGAAAGGCTGATCGGCAAGCGCGAGTGCCTGCACCGGCACACCAAGCAAGGTTGCCAGGGTGATCTGTGCATCCCGGGCTTCTTGCTGGTAGAGCGGCAACTGGCGTTGCTGATTGGCTACAAGGCTTTCTTGCTGGGCCAGTTCAAGGGCAGTCGATGACCCCGCCTGGAAGCGCGTGCGCACCAGTTTGAGGATCTTTTCGGCGTTTTCCAGGTTGAGCGCGGCGATGCGCGCCTGCTCACGAGCGGCGAGGGCGCTCAGATAGGTATCGGCAACGCTGCTCGTCAGGCTCAGCTCGAGCGTGTCACGATCAAGGGCAGTGGCTTGCAGGCCCAGACGGGCACTGTCACGAGCAGCCGCATTCTTGCCCCAGAAGTCCAGCTCGTAGCTGGCCGTCAGGGCGGTGTTGAAGTAGCGGTAGGTCCGTTTACTGCTCGAAGTATCCTGTTCGCTGTAGCCTTGGCCTCGCAGCAAGCGCTGCTGATAGGCGTCGGCACTGGCATCGAGGCGCGGCAGCAGAGGGCCCCCGGCAATGCGCAGGTCGGCCCGTGCCTGCCTGACTCTGGCCATGGCGGCGCGCAGGTCATGGCTGCCTTGGCGCGCTTGCTCAATCAGCTGGCTCAGTTTAGCGCTGTTGAAGGTTGTCCACCATTGCGCCGAGGCCGCCGTGCCGCCAGTCGGGCCTTGCCAGTTGGTGGGCGCAACGATGCCGCTGTCCAGGGGGGCAGCAGTGTGGCTGCAAGCGCCAAGCAAGGTCAGCAGCGGTAGCATAAAAAGAGCGGTTCTGGTCATGGTCATTCACTGGTCAGGGCGGCGACAGGGTCGAGGGCGGCAGCCTTGCGCGCGGGCATGAAGCCGAAGATGACGCCGGTGGCTACCGAGCAGGCGAAGGCACCCACTATCGCCAGGGCGGAAAACGCCACGGCCACCTGGGCCAGGCTGAGTACCAAGCCGATCAGCAGCGCCAGGCACACGCCGATAAGGCCGCCGGTCAACGAAAGCACCACGGCTTCGGTCAGAAACTGGCGCAGGATGTCCCGCTGTCGGGCACCGGTGGCAATGCGGATGCCGATCTCGCGGGTGCGTTCGCGGACGGTCATCAGCATCACATTCATCACGCCGATCCCGCCGACCAGCAGCGAAATGGCGGCGATGGCGCCAAGCATCAGGGACAGCCCGTTGCGCGTCGCAGCTTCGGCCTGGATCATCGCCGCGCTGTTGTCGATCTCGAAGTCTTCCATGCCATCGTGCAGGCTCAGCATCAGTTGGCGTATCGCCCGTTCGGCTTCATGCACCTGGGTACTGTCGGCGGCGCCGATGATCACGTACTCCGGGTGTTGCGTGCCGGACAGGCGTATGGAGGTCGCAGAGTACGGGATGGCGATGCGCAGGTCGTTGCGCTGGTTGGCGCCGCTGGAGCCTTTGCTGGCCAGTACTCCGATCACCTGGAAAGGAACGTTCTCGATGAGGATGTACTGGCCGATCGGGTCCTGGCCGTCGACAAACAGCTTCTTGCGTACTTCCGAGCCGATCACGGCCACGGCCGCAGCCGTTGCCTGGTCGTTGTCGGTAAAGAAGCTGCCTTCGCTGACGGGCCAGCTCATCAGGGTCGGGAACACAGGCGTATACCCACCGATGGTCGATTCCAGGTCGCGATTGCCGAAGCGTACCTGCGCTTTCACTGTCATGGCCGGCATTATGGATTTCACTTGGGGCAGCTCGGCCAGCGCCTGCACGTCGCTGAGGCGAATGTTTCCGGGCGGGGCGCGCGGTGCCGGAGGGGCACCGTTCATGAAGATGATGTTCGAGCCGAACGCGCCCATCTGGGCCATGACCTGACGCTTGCTGCCTTCGCCCACCGCCAGCATCACGACCACCGACGCGACGCCGATGATGATCCCCAGCAGGGTCAGCGCGGTGCGTGTGCGGTTGCTCCACATGACCCGCCAGGCGGCCTGCAGGGCGTCCCGGGTTTCGCCCAGCCAGGGGCTGCTCTGGTTGTCGGCGCGGACCAGGCGCCGGGCCAGATCTTCGGCTTGCAGCGCCCCCGGGCGAGCCTGTGGCGGCGCCTGGTCGGCGCCGCTGTCGCTGATCACTTCACCGTCGCGGATCTCGATGATGCGGTGCGCGCGAGCGGCCACATCGCGGTCGTGGGTGATCAGGATCACCACATGGCCTTGCTCGGCCAGCTCATCCAGCAGGCGCATGACCTCGGTGCCACTGTGGCTGTCCAGCGCGCCCGTTGGCTCGTCCGCGAGGATGATATGGCCGCCGTTCATCAACGCCCGGGCAATGGATACCCGTTGTTGCTGGCCACCGGAAAGCTGGCGCGGGCGATTGCCGGTGCGTTCTCCCAGGCCCAGGCGTTGCAGCAGCGCCTGGGCCCTTTCGGCCCGTGGGGCGGCGGTGGTCCCGGCATAGATAGCCGGCATCTCCACGTTATCCTGCGCAGAGGCGGAAGGGATCAGGTGATAGCCCTGAAACACGAACCCGAACGCTTCGCGGCGCAACCAGGCCAGTTCGTCATTGTTCAGGCCGGCAACGTCCTGGCCCGCGAAGCGATAATGCCCGGCGCTTGGGCGGTCGAGGCAACCGAGGATGTTCATCAGGGTCGACTTGCCGGAGCCTGAGGTGCCGACGATGGCGATGAACTCCCCGGCATGGATCTTCAGGTCGATGCCACGCAACACATCGACCTGGGGGCTGTCGCCGCCACCATAGGATTTACGGATACCGATCAGTTCTATCAGCGGGGTGTTCATGTCAACCCTCGCCGCCGACAGGGCCGATCAGCAGCTTGTCACCTTCTTCCAGCCCGTCGAGTACCTGCACGCGCAGGCGGTCGCTAAGCCCGGTGCGTACCTGGCGCTTCTGAACGTCGCCCTTGCCGGTCAGGACGTGGGCGGTCTGCAGGCCTTCGCCTTGGCCGCGCCCCTGAAGTGCGGCGATGGGCACGGTCAATACATCCTTGGCGGCCCCGGCGACGAAGAACACCTGCGCGGTCATGTCGGCCATCAGCGCGTTGTCATCGTTGTCGACGTCCAGCAGCACGGTGTAGAGCACCACGCGGCCGGTCCCGCTGCCGCTTGCGCCACCGGCGGCAACCGGGCTGCCGCCGCCTTGACTGAGCTGGTCCAGCGGCTTGGGCGGAATCGGCAATATTTGCCTGACGGTACCGGTCCAGCGCCTGCCGCCACTGCCCAAGGTGGTGAAGTAGGCCTGCATGCCGGTCTTGACCTGGCCGATATCAGCTTCCGAGACCTCGGCCCACACCGTCATCGGCGACAGCTTGGCGATCCGCAGGATCAGCGGGGTGCGCTGTTGCGCGTTCAAGGTCTGCCCTTGACGTGCATCGACAGCCACCACCGTGCCGCCGATCGGGGCATAGATACGTGTGTAGCCAAGCTCGGCCTCTGCGCTGCGCAACGTGGCCTGCGCCTGGAGGATCTGCGCCTCATACATGTCGATACGCGCCTGGGTCGTCAGCACCTTGGCCTGGGCTGTTTGCACATCCTCTTCGCGGGTGGCGCCGTCGGTGGCCATCCGCTGCTGGCGACGCAACTGCTGCTGGGCCAGGACATGTTCGGCGCGCTGCTCCTTGACCTGTGCTTTCAGGGTCTGGATGGCATAGCGCTCGGCATCCAGCCGGGCCTGTTGCGTGGCAGGGTCGATTTCCACCAGCAACTGCCCCTGCTTGACGGTGTCGCCTACCTCGACGTGCAAGGTGCGGATCTGCCCAGAGGCCTGCGCGCCGACATCGACGTACTGGCGGGGCTGCAGGGTGCCCAGCGCGGTGACGCTGGCTTCGATGTTGCCACGGCTGACGCTGACGGAAGGCCGCTGATCAGCCTCGCCTGGCAACAATTGCCAGGTGGCGAATGCGGCCAGCGGGATCAGGCACAGCACGAGGGTTACAGCGCGACGGGGAAGGCGTTGAGGCATCATGCAGGGGTTCCGACCATGAGAGGGCCGCTGTCACCAGGGAACAGCTAGGGAGGCTGCCGATTAAACGAAAGCGACAAGGACGGATTTAGCGGTAAACGCCTGTTGCGGGCGGGGGAAATGTAACAACGTCTTTAAACTTGATGAGAATTATTATAATTTAAGCGCCGGCATTGCCACTACTTGGCCTGCATCAGATTTCTATCATCATCGGAAAACAGGGAAAGCGCTTCGATGCCGTCTTCGGGTGTATTGCTAGAGCATTACTACCAGGAACTGGTCCGGTACCTTCGTTCGCGTCTCGGCAGCCGCCATGCGGCCGAGGATATCGCTCAGGAAGCCTATCTGCGGATAATCGAGCGGTGTGACGACACACAGATCTCCCATCCGCGCGCTTTCCTTTATCGCACGGCCCTGAACCTGGTGACCGATGGCCATCGGCGTAGCAAGGCCCGTCGCGCCGAGCCCCTCGAAATACTGGAAACCGACGAGCGATTCTTCGTCACGCCCGTGCACGGCGTCTGTCGTCAGGAAGAACGCCTGGAGTTGCTGCAGCGTGCGCTGGCGGAACTGGGCAACACCTGCCGGGAGTGCTTTTTGCTGCGCAAGCTCGAAGGCCTGTCCCATGGCGAGATTGCCACGCGTATGGGGTTGTCCAAGGCCACGGTTGAAAAGCACATCGTCAACGCCATGAAACATTGCCGCCTGCGCATGCGCGAGTGGGCCGAGACCTGAGCACGTGCCCGGCAGCGCAGCCCACTTTCCAATAGCTTCAGTTGCCTGACGATGTACCGAACGTCAGGGCACCTTTCATCATGGTCGAATGGAACGGGTAGGAGCAGAAGAACTCGTACGCCTGGCCTGCCTGCAGCACGCGGGTGTCGAAGGTGACCGAATCCTTTTCGCCGCCACCGATCAGCCGGGTATGGGCGAGCACGCGCTTGTCTCCCGGCTGGATATAGTTGTTGGCTTCGCCCGCCGCGGCGCCATCGGTGGTCACGCCTTTGATGTCTTCCTTTTTGGCCAGCACCCAGTTGTGGCCCATGATGTTCCTGGGCATCGTGCCCGTGTGCCGCAAGTTCACCGTGAAGCGTTGGCAGGTCTGCGGGACGCTGATCGTCTTCAGGTTGTAGGTCATCTGGTCGGTGCTGTGAATGTCCACCGAGCAGGGCTCGTCGGACCACGCGACGCTGGACAGGGTCAGGGCGAAAAAGGCTAGGGCAGGGCGAAACATCTGGGTACTCCGAAAAGGTATGAGGCGATGCCTTGGGGCATGCGCCTTTTTTATACGAAGCCCGAGCGTCAGGGTTTAGGGCCTGCGGTTCGCTGCCCGGCTTAAAGGTAAATGCAAATTCCGTCAGTCAATCACTTGATTTATGCGGGTTTCCCGACTTCTATCAAATAAGACCGCTGCCAGGCATGGCCTTGGCAGTAGCCGTTACTGGCGCAGTATGGTCATGGAGCGTACCCATTACCCAACTGCCCAGGTCCCACCATGGCAAACAAGACCCTGCGCATCCTCATCGCCGACGCACACCCCTGCCAGCGCCTGCAGCTGGAGCGGTTGCTCAATGGCCTGGGCTATTACCGGATCGCCCCCGTGGAGAGCTTCGAGGAGCTCCAGCGCCTTGTTCATTGCGCCTTGCAGCCTTTTCATCTGCTGCTGGGCAATATCGAGCTGGCCAATCATGCCGGGGTCGACTTGGCGCGCTTCTGCCGCGTCAGCACGCAGATCCAGCACGCCCTGCTTTACCACTCCAGTCAGTTAAAAGTGCCTTCAGTACCGCAGACCGAACGCCAGGCGGTCAGCCTGAGCCTCCCGCAGGTGCCTGATAACGAGGCGCTGGAGTCATTCATGGCGATCATCGACGCGCCACTGGTGGTCGGCAAGTTGCCGCTGCCGGGCAGCATGCCGGCTACCGCGGCGCGGCCACGGCCGCGGGCCAACTTCGCGCACACGGTGTTCAACCGCTAGCGGCGCAGCGTGCAGGGCAACGGGGCAGCTATTTGTTATCCTCTTGCCCTTTGCCGATTTGCGGACCCCTGCCATGACTGCCATCGATACCGCTCGCCCGCCCCGGTTCAGCCGCGGCGATCACCGGACCCTGGGCCTGGCGGCACTGGGCGGCGCGCTGGAAATCTACGACTTCATCATTTTCGTGTTCTTTGCGCTGACCCTCAGCCAGCTGTTCTTCCCGCCCGAAATGCCCGAGTGGCTGCGCCTGCTGCAAAGCTTCGGCATCTTCGTCACCGGTTACCTGGCGCGGCCGCTGGGCGGCATCCTGATGGCGCACTTTGCGGACCACCTGGGGCGTAAACGGGTGTTCAGCCTGAGCATCCTGATGATGGCCCTGCCGTGCCTGCTGATCGGCGTGATGCCGACCTATGCCGACATCGGCTATGCCGCGCCGCTGATTCTGCTGGCGCTGCGTATCTTCCAGGGTGCGGCGGTGGGGGGCGAGGTGCCGAGTGCCTGGACCTTCGTTGCCGAGCACGCGCCGGCCGGCCGACGCGGTTATGCCTTGGGCTTCCTGCAGGCCGGGCTGACCTTCGGCTACCTGCTGGGGGCGCTGACCGCGACCTTGCTGGCGCAAATATTCACACCGCAGGAAATCCTCGACTACGCCTGGCGTTACCCGTTCCTGTTGGGTGGGGTGTTTGGCGTGATTGGCGTGTGGCTGCGCCGCTGGCTGAGCGAAACACCGGTGTTTCTTGCCTTGCGCGCACGTCAGGAACAGCCGGTGAAGTTCCCGCTGCGGCGGGTACTGGGCGAGCACCGCCGCGCGCTGGTTCCGGCGGCGCTGCTGACTTGCGTGTTGACTTCTGCCGTGGTGGTGCTGGTGGTGATAACCCCGACGGTGATGCAGCAGCGCTTCGGCATGAGCGCCGGGCACACCTTTGCCCTGAGCAGTGTGGGCATCGTCTTCCTCAATATCGGCTGCGTACTCGCCGGCCTGCTGGTTGACCGCGTGGGCGCCTGGCGTGCGCTGATGCTTTACAGCGTGCTGCTGCCGCTGGGCATCGGCGCGTTGTACGCCAGCCTGAATGGGCAGTGGGGCATGACCTGGCTGGCCTACGCGCTGGCAGGGCTGTCCTGCGGCGTGGTGGGGGTGGTGCCGTCGGTGATGGTCGGGTTGTTCCCCGCCGAGATCCGGGTTTCGGGTATTTCCTTCACCTACAACGTGGCCTATGCGCTGTGGGCCAGCACCACGCCGCTGGCGCTGATCGCGCTGATGCCGTGGAGCCCGTGGGTGTGTGTCGGGTTTTGTCTGATCATGGGCACGGTGGGGCTGCTCACGGCCTTGTATTTCGGGCGCCGCGAGCCATTGACGTTTACGGCAGAGCCGATGCCGATCATGTGTGGTGACAAATGAGAGGGTAACGCTATTGAGGCGCTGAGGCAGACTTCCGGGCGGTGGTTATTGGAATAACCTATTGGCCAAATTTAACCTGGAAGGTTAATTTCTCATGGAAAAGAGAACGCCTCATTGTCCGCTGGAACGGGTAAAAGTCTTGGCTGCTGCAAGGCGCATCAGCCCTACAGGCGCTGCACTGAGAGGCGCCAAAGCACTGGGAATAGATTATCCGGGCATGCTTGAAGTGATCTCCAGTTTGGAGCGCACTGATTTTTACAAGAGCATGACCAGCCATATGGATCACCGGGTTTGGCAGGATGTCTATCGTCCGCTTACAGCAATTGGGTACGTTTATCTGAAACTGTCCGTGGTAGACGACGTGCTCATCGTGTCTTTCAAGGGGTTGTAACCATGAGATGTCCAATATGCGGCGGAGCGGAGCTTGCACCTGATGTTCAGGGCATGCCCTATAGCTATAAAGGAGAGGCGACCGTCATCCCTGACGTAAGTGGCGATTACTGTTCCGCATGTGGTGAATGTGTACTTAGCCACGATGAAGCCATGCGTATCAGTAACCTGATGACGGCATTCGATCGCCAAGTCAACGCAACGGTTGTGGATCCTTCCTTCATTGCCTCAATGCGCCGGAAGTTCGACCTCGACCAGCGTGAAGCGGGGGAAATTTTCGGTGGTGGCGTCAACGCGTTCTCCCGTTACGAAAACGGCAAGACCACACCACCCGTGGCGCTGGTGAAACTGCTCAAGCTGCTGGATCGCCATCCAGAGCTCTTCGAGGAAGTGCGTACTGCCTGATTTTGGCAGCTAACAAAAAGCCCCCGGCTCGCGAGAACCGGGGGCTTTTTGTTACGGCAAGGGCAGGGACCTTACATGTTCGGGTAGTTCGGCCCGCCAGCGCCTTCAGGGGTGACCCAGGTGATGTTCTGGGCCGGGTCCTTGATGTCGCAGGTCTTGCAGTGCACACAGTTCTGCGCGTTGATCTGGAAGCGCTTGTTGCCGTCTTCCTGGGTGACCACTTCGTACACGCCCGCCGGGCAGTAGCGCTGGGCCGGCTCGTCGTACAGCGGCAGGTTGCTGGCGATCGGGATACTCGGGTCGGTCAGCTTCAGGTGGCAGGGTTGTTCCTCTTCGTGGTTGGTGCTGGAGAGGAATACCGAGCTGAGCTTGTCGAAGCTGAGCTTGCCGTCCGGTTTCGGATAGTCGATCTTTTTCGAATCCGCGGCCAGCTTGAGGCAGGCGTAGTCCGGCTTGGTGTCGTGCAGGGTGAACGGCAGCTTGCCGCCGAACCAGTTCTGGTCGACGTAGTTGAATGCACCACCAAACAGTGGGCCGAACTTGTGCAGCGCAGGGCCGAAGTTACGGCTGGCGAACAGTTCTTCGTGCAGCCAGCTGGCCTTGAAGGCGTCAACGTAAGTGTTCAGCGCATCGCCCCCCTCGCTGCCAGCGATCAGTGCGTCCGCTACTGCTTCGGCCGCGAGCATGCCCGATTTCATCGCGGTGTGGCTGCCCTTGATCTTGGAGAAGTTCAGGGTGCCCAGGTCGCAACCGATCAACGCCCCACCGTTGAACACCATCTTCGGCAGCGAGTTCAGGCCGCCTTTGCAGATGGCGCGGGCGCCATAGCTGATGCGCTTGCCGCCTTCGAGGTACTGCTTCATCACCGGGTGGTGCTTGAGGCGCTGGAATTCGTCGAACGGCGACAGGTACGGGTTGGCGTAGGACAGGTCGACGATCAGGCCGACCACCACCTGGTTGTTTTCCAGGTGATAGAGGAACGAGCCACCGGTGTTGTCCTTGGCTACCACGTCCAGCGGCCAGCCGGCGGTGTGCACCACCAGGCCCTGCTCGTGCTTGGCCGGGTCGATTTCCCAGATTTCCTTCAGGCCGATGCCGTAGTGCTGCACATCGGACTCGTTGTCGAGGTTGAAGCGCTTGATCAGCTGCTTGCCGATGTGGCCGCGGCAGCCTTCGGCAAACAGGGTGTACTTGGCGCGCAGTTCCATGCCCGGGGTGTACAGGCCGTCCTTCGGGTTGCCTTCGCGGTCGACCCCCAGGTCACCGGTGACGATGCCGCGGACCACGCCGTTGTCGTCGAACAACGCTTCCTGGGCGGCGAAGCCCGGGTAGATCTCAACGCCCAGGTTCTCGGCCTGCTGGGCCAGCCAGCGGCACAGGTTGCCCAGCGAGATGATGTAGTTGCCATGGTTGTGCATGGTCTTGGGCACGAACAGGTCCGGCACCTTGGTGGCGCTGCCGGCATCCTTGAGCACATAGATGTCGTCGCGCTTCACTTCGGTGTTCAGCGGTGCGCCGAGCTCTTTCCAGTCGGGGAACAGTTCGTTCAGGGCGCGGGGTTCGAACACCGCGCCGGAGAGGATGTGGGCGCCGACTTCAGAGCCTTTTTCCACCACGCAGACGCTGATTTCGCTACCGGCTTCGGCGGCCTTCTGCTTCAGGCGGCAGGCGGCGGACAGGCCTGCCGGGCCGGCGCCGACGATGACCACGTCGAATTCCATGTATTCGCGTTCCACTGGTTCTCTCCTACTCATCAAGGCTCGTGCTGTTGCTTTGTCTTATGGGTGCCGCGCACAGTGGCTCATCACGGGAGCGAAACTGTAGCTGCGCAAATGACGGACTACACCGTTTTGTCTTGGCCGCGCATTATATCTACACCACTTGGCGGGTCCAATACAAACGTTTGTTTGAATTTGCCGCAGGCCAGTAAAATCACAGGAACACGGCTGGAGGGTGACCGATTTGCCGTATTGACCGGATGGGGTGTTACGGTCAAGATACGAGCGGTTTTACGTTCGCCGTAGGCTTGCAGCCGGGCGCAGGTACACCTCTAAAGACCAGGTGTGGAGCAGGGTTTTGCGGCCTTGGGCCGGTTTGTAGTGGAGTTTACACGCCACGACAGAAAATGACCCGTGAGTATTTGTCGCAAGAGTCCGGACAAGACTGTTCGGTCACAGTGAAGATACTGGCTCCCGGTACGTTTTTAGAGGTGCCCTTGTACCCACGCGCATCGCCGGGCTCAGCCCCAGGCGACTATCTATTCACCGGAGAGTAACGAGGAATCCATGAAGGTTCTTGTAGCTGTCAAACGAGTGGTCGACTACAACGTCAAGGTTCGCGTCAAGGCGGACAACTCCGGCGTCGACCTTGCTAACGTCAAGATGTCCATGAACCCCTTCTGCGAAATCGCCGTGGAAGAGGCCGTACGCCTGAAGGAAAAAGGTGTTGCGACCGAGATCGTCGTCGTTTCCGTCGGCCCGACCACTGCCCAGGAGCAACTGCGTACCGCCCTGGCCCTGGGTGCCGACCGTGCCATCCTGGTAGAAGCCGCTGACGAGCTGAACTCCCTGGCGGTGGCCAAGGCGCTGAAAGCCGTTGTCGACAAAGAGCAGCCTCAGCTGGTCATCCTTGGCAAGCAGGCCATCGACAGCGACAACAACCAGACCGGCCAGATGCTGGCTGCGCTGACCGGCTACGCCCAGGGCACCTTCGCCTCCAAGGTTGAAGTGGCTGGCGACAAGCTGAACGTCACCCGTGAAATCGATGGCGGCCTGCAGACCGTGTCGCTGAACCTGCCAGCCATCGTCACCACCGACCTGCGCCTGAACGAGCCACGCTATGCGTCGCTGCCGAACATCATGAAGGCCAAGAAGAAGCCGCTGGAGACCGTTACTCCAGACGCGCTGGGCGTTTCCCTCGCCTCCACCAACAAGACCCTGAAAGTTGAAGCGCCGGCTGCCCGCAGCGCTGGCATCAAGGTCAAGTCGGTGGCCGAACTGGTCGAGAAGCTGAAGAACGAAGCGAAGGTAATCTAAATGACTATCCTGGTTGTCGCTGAATACGAAAACGGTGCAGTAGCCCCGTCCACCCTGAACACTGTCGCCGCAGCCGCCAAGATCGGTGGTGATGTGCACGTGCTGGTCGCAGGCCAGAACGTCGGTGGCGTTGCCGAATCCGCTGCCAAGATCGCTGGTGTGGCCAAGGTCCTGGTGGCCGATAACGCCGCCTACGCCCACGTCCTGCCGGAAAACGTCGCGCCGCTGATCGTCGAGCTGGCAAAGGGCTACAGCCACGTGCTGGCCCCGGCCACCACCAATGGCAAGAACATCCTGCCGCGCGTTGCCGCGCTGCTGGACGTGGACCAGATCTCCGAGATCATCTCGGTCGAGTCCGCCGACACCTTCAAGCGCCCGATCTATGCCGGTAACGCCATTGCCACCGTGCAATCGAGCGCTTCGATCAAGGTCATCACCGTGCGTACCACCGGCTTCGACCCAGTCGCTGCCGAAGGTGGCTCGGCTGCTGTTGAAGCGGTGAGTGCCGCGCACAACGCCGGTATCTCGGCCTTTGTCGGTGAAGAGCTGGCCAAGTCCGACCGCCCAGAACTGACCGCTGCCAAGATCGTCGTTTCCGGCGGCCGCGGCATGGGCAACGGTGACAACTTCAAGCACCTGTACAGCCTGGCCGACAAGCTCGGCGCGGCCGTCGGCGCTTCGCGCGCTGCGGTCGACGCAGGCTTCGTGCCGAACGACATGCAGGTCGGCCAGACCGGCAAGATCGTTGCGCCACAGCTGTACATCGCCGTCGGTATCTCCGGCGCGATCCAGCACCTGGCCGGCATGAAAGACTCCAAAGTGATCGTTGCGATCAACAAGGACGAAGAAGCGCCGATCTTCCAGGTGGCTGACTACGGCCTGGTTGCCGACCTGTTCGAAGCGGTTCCGGAGCTGGAAAAGCTGGTCTGATCCGCCTGCTTCACTTATAAAGAACCCGGCCCTCGCATTGAGGGTCGGGTTTTTTTATGGGTTGAGGAGTGAGGGATGACGTTGCGCGGAACGGGCAGGGTGCTGGCATGCATGGTGGCGTTGGCTTCGCCATTGGCCATGGCGGCAGGCAAGTGCGAGCGCCTGGTGGCAACCGGCAGCCCTGATGCGCCGCCTTATTCGTGGCAAGACCCGAAAGACCCGAAACACCTGATAGGCGCCAACGTCGACCTGCTGCGCCAGGTGGCTGGCGAGCTGGGGGTGAAGGTGGAGGTGCTAAGTGCTGGCCGTCGCGACCAGGCCCTGGAGGAAGTGCGCAGCGGGCGTATGGACCTGCTGCTCGATACGCCGATGCAGGTGGAACAACTGACCGCGCTGGACTACATCCACCCACCCCTTCAACTCAACGAATACCTGGTGTGGACACGCCACGATGCCACGTTGACCTTCGATGGCCCGGCGGACCTGGCCCAGTACCAGGGCAGCTTGTCCGAACGCGCGCGCCTGACCCCGGCCTTTACCGCGTTTGCCAAGGCCCAGCTGAAGCTGGTGCCGGCGCAGAACCTGACCCAGGCGTTCCAGAAACTGGTGCTTGGCCAGGTGGACTATGTGCTCGCTGGCCGCTATTCGGGCATGGCCATGGCCCAGAGCCTGGGCATGAACAATGACCTGATCGCCCGCGGCCTGCCCGTGGACCGGCCAGGCCTGTACCTGGCCCTGTCGCACAACTCGGCATGCAATGACAGCTGGTTGCGTGGGCAATTGGCAAAAAAACTGACAGAATTGCCGATCTCCGGTGCGTCCGAGGCGGTCCTGCAACGTAATGTCGAGCGCTGGAAAGCGCAGTTGCAGGTGCCGGCGGACGCCCCCAAACACTAGGAAGATTGCGTGAGAACCCAACCACTAATCCTTGCCTTGGCCGTGCTCGGCCTGGCTGGCTGCGCCAATGATCCGGCCCCTGACGAGCAGATGCGCATTTCCGAGCAGGCACTGGAGCAGGCCAGGGCCGTAGGTGCCACCGAGCAGGTCGAAACGCTGCAGATGGCTGAAGACAAGCTGGCCCGGGCCAAGGCCAACATGCTGACCCAGGACTACCGTGATGCGCGCATGCGCGCCGAGCAGGCCGAGCTTGATGCCCGCCTGGCCGAGGCCCAGGTGCTGAACCAGAAAAGCGAAGAGCAACTGCAACTGCTGCAGTCGCGGGTCAAGCGCTTGCGCAAGCAACTGGAGGTGCAGCCATGATGCGCCGTACACCATTGGCCGCGCTGGCGCTGCTGGCGCTGGCAGCAGGCTTGCAAGGTTGTGCCAGCCAGCGCAGCTCTGCAGCGCTGGATGAAGCCAGTGCCACCTTCGCCAAGGTCAAGGATGATTCCGATGTGCTGCGCAGTGCGCCGCGTGACGTGATCCGCGCAGGTGAGTCGCTGGCCCGTGCCGAGCGCCTGTCCAGCTATATCGGCACCGGTTCCGATGTGCGTCATTACGCTTACCTGAGCCAGCGCTACAGCGAGATTGCCAGTGAGCATGCCAAGCTGGCGCTGAACCAGGAGCGCCAGGCCAAGCTTGACCTCGAGCGTCAGCGCCTGCAGTTGGCGTTGCGCGAGGCCAAGCTGGCCAGCGTGCAGCAGCAGGGCAAGTGGGTCGAGTCGCAGATCGCTGCGCTGGCTTCGGAGCAGACTGATCGTGGCCTGGTGATGACCCTGGGTGACGTGCTGTTTGATACTGGCCGTGCCGAGCTGAAGAATTCGGCCAGCCGTACCGTGCTCAAGCTGGTGCAGTTCCTTCAGCTCAACCCGCGGCGGGTAGTGCGTATCGAAGGTTATACCGACAGCACTGGCGCGGCCGAGGACAACCTGAAACTGTCCCGCGACCGGGCGCAGGCCGTGGCCGACATGCTGGTGGACCTTGGCATCGACGAAAAGCGCCTGCAGGTCGAGGGCTATGGCGACCAATACCCGATCGAGGCCAACGCCTCTGAGCGGGGCAGGGCGCAGAACCGCCGCGTGGAGATCGTGTTCTCCGACGACAAGGGCAGGCTCGCGCCTGCGCGCTGAGTTGTACCTCGAAACCGTCAGCGCCTTTGAGATCGAGCGCCGCCCGCGCGGCGCATCGCGAGCTGTGCTCGCTCCTACGTTTGTTTCTGGCCAATTATTCCTATGAGATTCGCGCGCGAATGCCTTGGCGCATGACGCGATGCCGTGTCGTACCAACAAGGCGGTCGCGCGCGCCTATCACAGGCGTTACTGGCCAAAAACAAACGTAGGAGCGAGCACAGCTCGCGATGCGCCGCGCGGGCGGCGCTCGATCTGGCAGACGCCTAAGATGTTCTAACGAGTTTGCCATCTGTCCCAGTACACTTTGCAACTGTTACGGTATCCTCTACCGTCACTGAGCCGTACAAGAACAACGAGCCGCCGCCATGACCAACCTGCTGCTGTACCAGCGTATCGCCCAGCAACTGGCCGATGACATCCGTCGTGGTGTCTACCAGCCAGGCGAGCGGGTACCCTCCGTGCGCAAGATGAGTGCCCAGCTCAATGTCAGTCATGCCACGGTGCTGCAGGCCTATGCCAACCTCGAAGACCAAGGGTTGATCCGCGCGCGGCCACAATCTGGCTACTACGTGCACCAGACACCGGCCCTGACCGCGCAAACCCCGGACATTGCCCGGGTGGAGCGCCCGGGCCTGGTCACCCGTGCCAGCATCATCCAGCAAGTGCTGACCGAGGCGCGCCGTGATGGCGTGTTCCCGTTCGGCGCCGCGGTGCCACATGTCGACTACCTGCCAGTACGTGCCCTGCATCAGCAAATTGCCAAGGTCACCCGCTTTCACAGCCCGCGCGCCTTCAGCTACATGTTCAGCCCCGGTTTCGAGCCGCTGCGCCGGCAGATCGCCATTCGCATGCGCGATGCCGGCGTGCTGGTCGACCCGCGTGAAGTGATCGTGACCCATGGCTGTGTCGATGCCCTGCAAATGTCCCTGCGTGTGTTGACCCGCCCGGGCGATCTGATCGCTGCCGAGTCGCCGACCTATTACGGGTTGCTGCAACTGGCCGATTTGCTGGGCCTGAAAGTGATCGAGATCCCCAGCGATCCATCCACGGGTATCAGCCTTGAAGCCTTGCAGCTGGCGGCTAACCAGTGGTCGATCAAGGCCCTGGTACTTACGGCGCGCCTGAGCAATCCGCTGGGTGGCACGGTCCCTGAGGAGCGGCAAAAGCAGTTGCTGCGTCTGGCGTCAGACTTCGATATTCAGATTATCGAGGACGACATCTATGGCGAGTTGATGTTCGAGCAAGGCAAGACCAAAGCGCTGAAGGCATTCGACCGCCTGGACCGGGTGATCTACTGTTCAAGCTTCTCCAAAACCCTGTCCCCTGGTGTGCGCGTTGGCTGGATGATCGCCGGGCGCTATCAGGACGAAATTCAGCGCCTGCAGACCTTCACCACCCATTCGGCCTGTAGCGTGACGCAGATGGGGGTGGCGGCCTACCTGGAAAATGGCGGTTACGACCGGCACCTGCGCTACATCCGCCAGGAGTATCGCAAGAACCTCAGTGCCTACCAGTTGGCGGTGCAGCAGCACTTCCCCGAGGGTACCCAGATGACCCGGCCCACGGGCGGTTTCATCCTCTGGATAAGCCTGCCCGGGCGGGTCAATACCCAGGAGCTGCATGTGCGGGCGCTGGAGCAAGGCATCAGTATCGCGCCGGGGTTAATATTCAGTAACACAGAACAGTTCAACCACTGCATCCGCCTTAATTGTGGCATCCCGTGGAACAAAGAGGCCGAGCGGGCAGTGATTACGTTGGGTCTACTGGCTCAGCAGTTGTGCAGGGAGCCTGCGCTCACACTTTTGTAAGGCTTGCCAGCCGCCCGTGGAACATGGAGCATACGCACCTTTCTTGCCAGTCTGTCCATTTGCCATGAAAGCTTTGCGCCGTTTTGCCTTGATCTTGTGCCTAGCACCGCTCTGCTACCTGGGCAGCCTAGCCTTGGCTGCGCAGCCGGCAAGCCAGGTGCAGGCAGCCCAGGGCAAAAATGTGCAAAAAAAGGCGCCAGCCAAGCCTGCGCAGAAGCAGGTGGTGAAAAAGGCTGGCAATAGCAAGGCCAAGGCGCACAAGCCGGTCAGCAAAGCGGTCGCCAAACCATTGCCCAAGGCAAAGCTGGACCTCAGCCTGCCAGTCGATATGGTCGACAACCTGGAGCCGAATGTGGGTACCCCGTCGCCCATCCAGCGGCGCAAACCTTTGCTGCCGCCCATGTTTACCGAAAAACCGGAAACCTGCGACAGCCCGTTCCAGCTCAATGGCCGCTTGATCAATAACGAAATGCAGCTGCAGTTGCGTAATGACAGCCGTCATGACGTGGAAGGTGCAGCCATCGATTTCGAGTATCGCCAGTAGCCGGGAACTGACTGCCGGGTCACGGCAAATTTCATCGTGCCAGTAATTTCAAACGCCTGTTTGAGCGGTTACTATCCAGGGACGTTCGTCCCGTTTTGTTCCAGGGAGTCCTGATTTTGGTGAATAACCATGAATTGCCGTGAGGGCTGTGGTGCCTGCTGCATCGCCCCGTCCATCACTTCTGCGATGCCGCGCATGCCCAATGGCAAGCCGGCTGGCGAGCGCTGCCTGCACCTGACGGCTGCCAACCTCTGCGACCTGTTCGGCAAGCCCGAGCGGCCGGCGGTATGTGGCGGCTTCAAGGCAGATGTCGAGGTGTGCGGCAGTGACCGTGACGAGGCAATCAGGATTCTTGGCTGGTGGGAGCAGATGACGGCGGCGTGACAGGCTGGATCTTCGACAACAAGGATAAACATGATGAGATCGTTCAAGCGTATTGCACTGCTGTGTGGCGTGGGTGTTCTGCTGTCGCCTGCGGCCTGGGCCGAAAACTGGCAGGTGGCCAAGGACGAGGAGGGGATCAAGATATCCCTCAGCGAAGTGGCTGGTTCCAAGTACAAGGCCTATCAGGGCGTCACCGTGATCAAAGCACCGCTGGCCAAGGTGCAGGCGTTGCAGGAAGACGCGGTCGGGGCCTGTGCATGGATTCATGAGTGCAAGTCGCAGAAGCTGCTCAAGCATGAGGGTGACCAGAGCTGGACCTACACCCAGTTCAATACGCCATGGCCGGTGACGCCGCGTGATTCGATCTTGCTTGTGACGACTGTCAAGGGGGCGGACGGCAGCCTGGTGCGGAACCTGAAGGAAGAACCGACCTATCTACCGGAAGAGAAGGGCTTTGTGCGGGTAGCCAAGGTTGAGGGCTTCTGGAAGCTGGTGCCCAAGGGCGACAGCACGGAAGTGACCTACCAGGTGCACACCGAGCCGGGTGGTAGCGTGCCGGCGATGGTGGCCAACAAGTTCGTGGTGGATGCGCCTTTCAATACCCTGAAAGGGCTGCGCGAGCGGGCTGAGAAAAACTGAGGTTTAACGCGGGGCTCCCGCAAGGGTCGAGCTGCGGCCATCAGGACGCCTGGAATAAAAAAGGCTGCCCAAGGGCAGCCTTTTTGCGTTCGGCTAAAAAGCTTACTTGCGGTCTTTCAGTGCAGTGATGTCGCGTTTTTGCTCGCCGGTGTACAGCTGGCGCGGACGGCCGATCTTGTACGGGCTGGAGAGCATTTCTTTCCAGTGCGAGATCCAGCCCACGGTACGTGCCAGGGCGAAGATCACGGTGAACATGCTGGTCGGAATGCCGATTGCCTTGAGGATGATACCCGAGTAGAAGTCGACGTTCGGGTACAGCGAGCGCTCGATGAAGTACGGATCGGTCAGGGCGATCTCTTCGAGGCGCATGGCCAGTTCCAGCTGCGGGTCGTTCTTGATGCCCAGCTCGCGCAGGACTTCGTCGCAGGTCTGCTTCATCACGGTGGCGCGCGGGTCGCGGTTCTTGTACACGCGGTGACCGAAGCCCATCAGCTTGAACGGGTCGTTCTTGTCCTTGGCCTTGGCGATGAACGTGTCGATGTTCGAGACATCGCCGATTTCATCGAGCATGGTCAGGACGGCTTCGTTCGCACCGCCGTGGGCCGGGCCCCACAGTGCGGCGATACCGGCGGCGATACAGGCGAACGGGTTGGCACCCGACGAGCCGGCCAGGCGGACGGTGGAAGTGGAGGCGTTCTGCTCGTGGTCGGCGTGGAGGATGAAGATCCGGTCCATTGCCTTGGCCAGCACCGGGCTGATCGGTTTGATCTCGCACGGGGTGTTGAACATCATGTGCAGGAAGTTTTCCGCGTACGACAGGTCGTTGCGCGGGTACATCATCGGCTGGCCCATGGAGTACTTGTAAACCATCGCGGCCAGGGTCGGCATCTTGGCGACCAGGCGCACCGCGGAGATTTCGCGGTGTTGCGGGTTATTGATATCCAGGGAGTCGTGATAGAACGCCGACAGGGCGCCGACTACGCCGCACATCACCGCCATTGGGTGGGCGTCGCGGCGGAAGCCGTTGAAGAAGGACTTCAGCTGCTCGTGAACCATGGTGTGGTTCTTCACGGTGCTGACGAACTGGGCCTTCTGCTCGGCATTCGGCAGTTCGCCGTTGAGCAGCAGGTAGCAGGTTTCGAGGTAGTCGGATTGCTCGGCGAGTTGCTCGATCGGGTAGCCGCGGTGCAGCAGGATACCTTTGTCGCCGTCAATGTAGGTGATCTTCGACTCGCACGAGGCAGTCGCCATGAAACCAGGGTCGAAGGTGAAGTGACCAGTGGCCCCCAACCCGCGGACGTCGATTACATCAGGACCAACGGTGCCGGTTAAAATGGGCAGCTCGACGGGGGCAGCGCCCTCGATGACCAACTGCGCTTTTTTGTCAGCCATGTGGCCTCCTATTAATGCTAGAAATCATCAGACAGACCCCCCACGCAGGGCCCGCACCACTATAGAGGGATAAATTCAGATGTCAATTTGCCTAAAGGCTTGTTGAATCAGGCATTCAAGCCTGATTTTTCCCGAAATTCTCGCCCATTTACGCCTTTTGTTCGTTAAAGGCAATGCGCTATTTGGGCTACCCCGTCACGTTGTCATAAGCAGCCTAACTGTCTATACTCGGCACCCGACCGCCAGGGGCTTGCAAGCCCGAACTGCTGGGGGTCGCCGTTCCCTGGGTGGTGGGTACCTGACCAGTACACTTACCAACAACTTTGCCCTGATTCGCTAGGGGCTCTTCAGTGTGAAAAAAGCCGTGAAAAGCCAACGACCTGTAAACCTAGACCTAAGGACCATCAAGCTCCCTGTCACTGCGTACACGTCCATCCTGCACCGTATCTCCGGCGTCATCCTGTTCATCGGCCTTGCCATCATGCTTTATGCACTGGGCAAATCGCTGGGTTCCGAGGAAGGCTTCGGTGAGGTGAAGGCGTGTCTGACCAGCCCGCTGGCCAAATTCGTGACCTGGGGCCTGCTGTCTGCCCTGCTTTATCACCTCGTGGCAGGTGTTCGTCACCTGATCATGGACATGGGCATCGGTGAGACGCTGGAAGGCGGCAAGCTGGGCTCGAAAATCGTGATCGTCATCTCCGTGGTGCTGATCGTTCTGGTGGGAGTTTGGGTATGGTAACCAATGTCACGAACCTGTCGCGTTCGGGCCTCTATGACTGGATGGCGCAGCGCGTTTCTGCGGTCGTTCTCGCGGCTTACTTCCTCTTCCTGATCGGCTACGTGATCGCCCACCCAGGCATCGACTACACCCAGTGGCATGGTCTGTTCTCCAACAACGCGATGCGGATCTTCAGTCTGCTGGCCCTCGTTGCCCTGGGCGCTCACGCCTGGGTCGGCATGTGGACCATTGCAACCGACTACCTGACGCCTATGTCGTTCGGCAAGTCGGCAACTGCGATTCGTTTCCTGTTCCAGGCGGTATGCGGCGTTGCGATGTTCGCTTACTTCGTCTGGGGTGTGCAGATTCTCTGGGGTATCTGATCCATGGCTAGCATTCCAACCATTTCCTTCGACGCCATCATCATCGGTGGCGGCGGCGCCGGCATGCGTGCTGCGCTGCAACTGGCTCAAGGCGGCCACAAGACTGCCGTAGTCACCAAGGTCTTCCCGACCCGTTCGCACACCGTATCCGCCCAGGGCGGCATCACCTGCGCCATCGCTTCGGCCGACCCGAACGACGACTGGCGCTGGCACATGTACGATACCGTCAAGGGTTCCGACTACATCGGTGACCAGGACGCTATCGAATACATGTGTCAGGAAGGCCCGGCTGCGGTCTTCGAGCTGGACCACATGGGCCTGCCGTTCTCGCGTACCGAAACCGGTCGCATCTACCAGCGTCCGTTCGGTGGCCAGTCCAAGGACTTCGGTAAAGGTGGCCAGGCCGCCCGTACCTGTGCCGCTTCCGACCGTACCGGTCACGCGCTGCTGCACACCCTGTACCAGGGCAACCTGAAAGCCGGTACCACCTTCCTCAACGAGTACTATGCCGTTGACCTGGTGAAGAACCAGGAAGGCGCCTTTGTCGGTGTGATCGCGATCTGCATCGAAACCGGCGAAACCATGTACATCAAGTCCAAGGCCACCGTTCTGGCCACTGGCGGTGCGGGCCGTATCTACTCCTCCACCACCAACGCCCTGATCAATACCGGTGACGGTATCGGCATGGCCCTGCGTGCCGGTGTACCGGTGCAGGACATCGAGATGTGGCAGTTCCACCCGACCGGCATCGCCGGCGCCGGTGTACTGGTCACCGAGGGTTGCCGCGGTGAAGGTGGTTACCTGATCAACGCCCACGGCGAGCGCTTCATGGAGCGTTACGCGCCGAACGCGAAAGACCTGGCCGGCCGCGACGTGGTTGCCCGTTCCATGGTCAAGGAAATCATCGCCGGCAACGGCGTGGGCCCGAACAAGGACCACGTACTGCTGAAGCTGGACCACCTGGGCGAGGAAGTGCTGCACAGCCGCCTGCCAGGTATCTGCGAACTGTCCAAGACCTTCGCCCACGTCGACCCGGTCGTCGCGCCGGTGCCGGTCGTTCCGACCTGCCACTACATGATGGGCGGCGTTGCCACCAACATTCATGGCCAGGCCATCACCATGGACGAAGAAGGCAAGGATCACATCATCCCTGGCCTGTTCGCCGTAGGTGAAGTGGCGTGCGTATCGGTTCACGGTGCCAACCGCCTGGGCGGCAACTCGCTGCTCGACCTGGTGGTGTTCGGCCGTGCTGCCGGCCTGCACCTGGAGAAGGCGCTGAGCGATGGCATCGAGCATCTCGACGCCAGCGACACCGACATCGAAGTTGCCCTGAACCGCCTGAACAAGCTCAACGAGCGCTCCACTGGCGAAGACGTTGCCAGCCTCAAGCGCGAACTGCAGAGCTGCATGCAGAACTACTTCGGTGTATTCCGTACTGGCGAATACATGCAGAAGGGTATCGAGCAGCTGGCCGGCCTGCGTGACCGCATCGCCAACGTCAAGATCAACGACAAGTCCCAGGCCTTCAACACCGCGCGTATCGAAGCGCTGGAGCTGCAGAACCTGCTGGAAGTCGCCGAAGCTACCGCCATCGCGGCCGAAGCCCGTAAAGAGTCCCGCGGCGCTCACGCCCGTGAAGACTTCGAAGACCGTGACGACGAAAACTGGCTGTGCCACACCCTGTACTACCCGGGTGAGAAGCGCGTTGCCAAGCGTGGCGTCAACTTTGCGCCGAAGACCGTTCCGGCCTTCGAGCCAAAAATCCGGACTTACTAAGGGTGGCTGCTATGTTGAAAGTCGAAGTTTATCGTTACAACCCCGACACCGACTCGGCGCCCAAGATGGAGTCGTTCGACGTCGATACCGGCGGCAAGGACCTGATGGTTCTCGATGTATTGGCGCTGATCAAGGAAAAGGACGAGGGTTTCTCGTACCGTCGCTCCTGCCGTGAAGGCGTGTGCGGTTCCGATGGCATGAACATGAACGGCAAGAACGGCCTGGCCTGCATCACCCCGCTGTCGGGCGTGGTCAAGGGCAACAAGCTGGTTCTGCGCCCGCTGCCGGGCCTGCCGGTTATTCGTGACCTGGTCGTCGACATGAGCATCTTCTACAAGCAGTACGAGAAGGTGAAACCATTCCTGCAGAACGACACGCCGGCCCCGGCCATCGAGCGTCTGCAGTCGCCTGAAGAACGTGACAAGCTGGACGGCCTGTACGAGTGCATCCTGTGCGCTTGCTGCTCGACTTCCTGCCCGTCGTTCTGGTGGAACCCGGACAAGTTCCTGGGCCCCGCCGCACTGCTGCAGGCCTACCGCTTCCTGGCCGACAGCCGTGACACCAAGACTCAGGAGCGCCTGGCGTCCCTGGATGACCCGTTCAGCGTATTCCGCTGCCGCGGGATCATGAACTGCGTAAACGTTTGCCCGAAAGGTCTGAACCCGACCAAGGCAATCGGTCACGTACGTAACATGCTGCTGCAAAGCGGCACCTGATACAAAGTGTTGTAACTGCAGTAAGCCGAGGTGCGGGCGCTGAGCCCGCACTGAGGTAAAACCCGAACAAGGGCCCAAAAAGCCCGCGTTCATACCTATGAAGATATGAGACCAGCAGGGGCTTTCCGGGCTGGTACCCGGAAAATCAGCAGGATCCAAGTGGCGTGGTTCAGTCGCTTTATTCGGACTTTTCCAGGTTTGCTGTGGCTCTCGCCGATCAGTCCCCTAATCGAGGGTGACCAAGCATGCAAGAAAGCGTGATGCAGCGCATGTGGGATAGCGCCCACCTTTCAGGTGGTAACGCTGCATATGTGGAAGAGCTCTACGAGCTCTACCTGCACGACCCTAACGCTGTGCCAGAAGAGTGGCGCACTTACTTCCAGAAGTTGCCAGCCGACGGCAGCACCGCTACTGATGTATCGCACTCGACAATCCGCGACCATTTCGTACTGCTGGCAAAGAACCAGCGCCGCGCCCAACCGGTATCCGCCGGGAGCGTGAGCAGTGAACACGAGAAGAAGCAGGTTGAAGTTCTGCGACTGATCCAGGCCTATCGTATGCGCGGCCATCAGGCTGCCAAGCTTGACCCGTTGGGGTTGTGGCAGCGTCCAGCGCCCGTAGACCTGTCGATCAATCACTACGGCTTGACCAATGCCGATCTTGATACGACCTTCCGTGCCGGCGACCTGTTCATCGGCAAAGAGGAGGCGAGCCTACGCGACATCTTCGATGCACTCCAGAAGACATATTGTCGCACCATTGGCGCCGAATTCACCCACATCGTCGATTCCGAGCAGCGCAGCTGGTTCCAGCAGCGTCTGGAAAGCGTGCGCGGTCGTCCGGAGTTTTCCGCTGACGTGCAGGCTCACCTGCTCGAGCGCGTGACCGCCGGTGAGGGCCTGGAAAAGTACCTGGGCACCAAGTACCCGGGCACCAAGCGCTTCGGCCTTGAAGGCGGCGAGAGCCTGATCCCGATGCTGGATGAAATGATCCAGCGTTCCGGTTCTTACGGCACCAAGGAAGTCGTGATCGGCATGGCCCACCGTGGCCGCCTGAACGTACTGGTGAACACCTTCGGCAAGAACCCGCGCGAGTTGTTCGACGAGTTCGAAGGCAAGAAGATGAACGAGCTGGGCTCCGGTGACGTGAAGTATCACCAGGGCTTCTCCTCGAACGTGATGACCACCGGTGGCGAAGTTCACCTGGCCATGGCGTTCAACCCGTCCCACCTGGAAATCGTCTCGCCAGTGGTTGAAGGTTCGGTGCGCGCCCGTCAGGACCGTCGCAACGACACCGTCGGCGACAAGGTACTGCCGATCTCGATCCACGGCGACGCAGCATTCGCCGGCCAGGGCGTGGTCATGGAAACCTTCCAGATGTCGCAGACCCGCGGTTTCAAGACCGGCGGTACCGTGCACATCGTGATCAACAACCAGGTTGGTTTCACCATCAGCAACCCGCTGGACGCGCGCTCCACCGAGTACGCCACCGACGTTGCCAAGATGATCCAGGCGCCGATCCTGCACGTGAACGGCGATGACCCGGAAGCAGTGCTGTTCGTCACCCAGCTGGCCATCGATTACCGCATGCAGTTCAAGCGTGACGTGGTCATCGACCTGGTCTGCTACCGTCGTCGCGGCCACAACGAGGCTGACGAACCCAACGGCACCCAGCCGCTGATGTACCAGCAGATCAGCAAGCAGCGCACTACCCGTGAGCTGTATGCCGAGGCGCTGATCCAGGCCGGTCGTATCGACGCCGAGCGCGCTCAGGCCAAGATCGACGAGTACCGCAACGCGCTGGACAATGGCCTGCACGTTGTGAAAAGCCTGGTCAAGGAACCGAACCGCGAGCTGTTCGTCGACTGGCGTCCGTACCTGGGCCACGCCTGGACTGCGCGTCACGACACCCGCTTCGACCTCAAGACCCTGCAAGACCTGTCGGCCAAGCTGCTGGAACTGCCAGAAGGCTTCGTCGTTCAGCGTCAGGTCTCGAAGATTTACGAAGATCGCCAGAAGATGCAGGCCGGTGGCTTGCCGATCAACTGGGGTTATGCAGAGACCATGGCCTACGCCACCCTGCAGTTCGAAGGTCACCCGATCCGCATGACCGGCCAGGACATCGGCCGTGGCACCTTCTCGCACCGTCACGCGGTGTTGCACAACCAGAAGGACGCCAGCACCTACATTCCGCTGCAGAACCTGTTCCCGGGCCAGCCGCGCTTCGACCTGTACGACTCCTTCCTGTCGGAAGAAGCGGTGCTGGCCTTCGAATACGGCTATTCCACCACCACGCCGAACGCGCTGGTGATCTGGGAAGCCCAGTTCGGCGACTTCGCCAACGGTGCGCAAGTGGTGATCGACCAGTTCATCACCAGCGGTGAGCACAAGTGGGGCCGCCTGTGCGGTCTGACCATGCTGCTGCCACACGGTTACGAAGGGCAGGGCCCGGAGCACTCCTCCGCGCGTCTGGAGCGTTACCTGCAGCTGTGCGCCGAGCACAACATCCAGGTCTGCGTACCGACCACTCCGGCACAGATCTACCACCTGCTGCGTCGCCAGGTCATCCGCCCGCTGCGCAAGCCGCTGGTAGTCCTGACGCCTAAGTCGCTGCTGCGCCACAAGCTGGCCATCTCGACCCTGGAAGAACTGGCAGAAGGCTCGTTCCAGACCGTGATCCCGGAAATCGATGCAATCGATCCGGCCAAGGTCGAGCGCCTGGTGCTGTGCAGCGGCAAGGTTTACTACGACCTGCTGGAAAAACGCCGTGCCGAAGGCCGCGAAGACATCGCCATCCTGCGTCTCGAGCAGCTGTACCCGTTCCCGGAAGACGACCTGGTCGAAATCCTGGCGCAATACAGCAACCTCAAGCACGCCGTCTGGTGCCAGGAAGAGCCGATGAACCAGGGCGCCTGGTACAGCAGCCAGCACCACATGCGCCGTATCCTGGGCCGCCACAACAAGGCACTGGTCCTGGAATACGCCGGTCGCGACGCGTCTGCCGCACCAGCCTGTGGTTACGCTTCGAAGCACGCCGAACAGCAGGAAAAACTGCTGCAAGACGCCTTCACTGTCTAACGCCTTCGCGCACCTGAAACCGAATTTAAGGAAACACAGATAATGGCTATCGAGATCAAAGCCCCAACCTTCCCGGAATCGGTTGCCGATGGCACCGTTGCCACCTGGCACAAGAAGCCGGGCGACGCCGTCAAGCGTGACGAGCTGATCGTCGACATCGAGACCGACAAGGTTGTCCTGGAAGTACTGGCTACCGCCGATGGCGTGCTGGGCGACATCGTCAAGGGCGAGGGCGACACCGTCCTGTCCGACGAACTGCTGGGCTCGATCGTTGAAGGCGGTGCTGCCGCAGCTCCTGCCGCCGCAGCCGCTCCTGCTGCTGCTCCGGCTGCCGCTGCCGCCGATGCTGGCGAAGATGACCCGGTTGCCGCCCCGGCCGCCCGCAAGCTGGCTGAAGAAAACGGCATCGACCTGGCTACCGTTGCCGGTACCGGTAAAGGCGGTCGCGTCACCAAGGAAGACGTGGTTGCTGCTGTTGCCAACAAGAAGTCGGCGCCTGCCGCTGCCCCGGCTGCCAAGCCTGCCGCTGCTGCTGCCCCGGTTGTCGTCGCTGCTGGCGACCGCACCGAGAAGCGCGTGCCGATGACCCGCCTGCGTGCCAAGATCGCCGAGCGTCTGGTCGAAGCCCAGTCCAACATGGCGATGCTGACCACCTTCAACGAAGTGGACATGACCGAAGTCATGGCCCTGCGTTCGAAGTACAAGGACCTGTTCGAGAAGACCCACAATGGCGTGCGCCTGGGCTTCATGTCGTTCTTCGTCAAGGCCGCTACCGAAGCCCTGAAACGCTTCCCGGCGGTCAACGCCTCGATCGACGGCAACGACATCGTCTACCACGGCTTCGCCGACGTCGGCGTTGCCGTGTCCAGCGACCGTGGCCTGGTGGTACCGGTACTGCGTAACGCCGAATCGATGAGCCTGGCTGAAATCGAGAACGGCATCGCCACCTTCGGCAAGAAGGCCCGTGACGGCAAGCTGTCCATCGAAGAGATGACCGGTGGCACCTTCACCATCACCAACGGTGGTACCTTCGGTTCGATGATGTCGACCCCGATCGTCAACCCGCCGCAGGCCGCCATCCTCGGCATGCACAACATCATCCAGCGCCCGATGGCCATCAATGGCCAAGTCGTGATTCGCCCGATGATGTACCTGGCGCTGTCGTACGATCACCGCCTGATCGACGGCAAGGAAGCGGTAACCTTCCTGGTCACTATCAAGAACCTGCTGGAAGATCCGTCCCGCCTGCTGCTGGACATCTAACCCTCTGGCTGCGTACCGTGCCGGCCCTGGCTTCGCGAGAAGCCATGCCGCGCGGTTCGCGGCTTGTAGCTAGTTGCTGATAAGGAATCTTTTATGACCCAGAAATTCGACGTAGTGGTGATTGGTGCAGGTCCTGGCGGCTATGTAGCTGCCATCAAGGCTGCCCAACTTGGTCTGAAGACTGCCTGTATCGAGAAGTACACTGACGCCGAGGGCAAGCTGGCCCTGGGCGGCACCTGCCTGAACGTAGGTTGCATTCCTTCCAAGGCGCTGCTGGACAGCTCCTGGAAGTACAAGGAAGCCAAAGAGAGCTTCAACGTCCACGGTATCTCCACTGGCGAAGTGAAGATGGACGTCGCCGCGATGGTTGGCCGCAAGGCTGGCATCGTCAAGAACCTGACCGGTGGCGTTGCCACTCTGTTCAAGGCCAACGGCGTTACTTCGATCCAGGGCCACGGCAAGCTGCTGGCTGGCAAGAAAGTCGAAGTCACCAAGGCTGACGGCACCACCGAAGTCATCGAAGCCGACAACGTGATCCTGGCTTCCGGCTCGCGCCCGATCGACATTCCACCGGCTCCGGTCGACCAGAACGTCATCGTCGACTCCACCGGCGCCCTGGAATTCCAGACCGTACCGAAGCGCCTGGGCGTTATCGGTGCCGGCGTGATCGGCCTGGAGCTGGGCTCGGTATGGGCTCGCCTGGGTGCTGAAGTCACCGTCCTGGAAGCCCTGGACACCTTCCTGATGGCTGCCGACACTGCCGTGTCGAAAGAAGCCCAGAAGACCCTGACCAAGCAAGGCCTGGACATCAAGCTGGGCGCTCGGGTTACCGGCTCGAAAGTCAACGGCAACGAAGTCGAAGTGACCTACACCAACGCCGAAGGCGAGCAGAAGATCACCTTCGACAAGCTGATCGTTGCGGTCGGCCGTCGCCCTGTAACCACCGACCTGCTGGCTTCCGACAGCGGCGTGACCATCGACGAGCGTGGCTACATCTTCGTCGACGATCACTGCGCCACCAGCGTTCCGGGCGTGTTCGCCATCGGTGACGTGGTACGCGGCATGATGCTGGCCCACAAGGCGTCGGAAGAGGGCATCATGGTTGTCGAGCGCATCAAGGGTCACAAGGCTCAGATGAACTACGACCTGATCCCGTCGGTTATCTACACCCACCCGGAAATTGCATGGGTCGGCAAGACCGAACAGTCCTTGAAGGCCGAGGGTGTTGAGGTTAACGTAGGCACCTTCCCGTTCGCGGCCAGCGGCCGTGCGATGGCAGCCAACGACACCGGTGGTTTCGTCAAGGTCATCGCCGATGCCAAGACCGACCGCGTTCTGGGTGTACACGTGATTGGCCCATCGGCTGCCGAACTGGTGCAGCAGGGTGCAATCGCAATGGAATTCGGCACCAGTGCCGAGGATCTGGGCATGATGGTCTTCAGCCATCCAACCCTGTCCGAAGCGTTGCATGAAGCAGCGCTGGCGGTGAATGGCGGCGCCATTCACGTGGCCAACCGTAAGAAGCGTTAATTATAAGAAACCACGGCGGGCAGCCCGTCGTGAGTCTTGCGTGCATGACTCACCGCGGAACGTCCGCCGGACCGGATCACACGGGAAAACCCGGGGTCAACGGTCACAGGTGGTGCGGCGCCAGTAATGGCGCAGCGCCGAAGCGCAGTACCTAACGAAGACGGTAAAAAGCATGAATCTTCACGAGTATCAGGGTAAGCAGCTGTTCGCTGAATACGGCCTGCCAGTTTCCAAGGGTTTCGCAGTCGATACCCCTGAAGCTGCAGCAGAAGCTTGCGACAAGATCGGCGGTTCCGAGTGGGTTGTAAAAGCCCAGGTTCACGCAGGTGGTCGCGGTAAAGCGGGCGGCGTCAAGCTGGTTCGCAGCAAGGAAGACGCCAAGGCGTTCGCTGCGCAATGGTTGGGCAAGCGCCTGGTAACCTACCAGACCGACGCCAACGGTCAGCCAGTGACCAAGATCCTGGTCGAATCCTGCACTGACATCGCCAAAGAGCTGTACCTGGGCGCTGTAGTCGATCGCTCGAGCCGCCGTATCGTGTTCATGGCCTCCACCGAAGGTGGCGTGGACATCGAGAAAGTCGCTCACGAAACTCCTGAGAAGATCATCAAGGCTACTATCGATCCACTGGTCGGCGCTCAGCCGTTCCAGGGTCGTGAACTGGCATTCCAGCTGGGTCTGGAAGGCAAGCAAGTTGCACAGTTCGCCAAGATTTTCGTAGGCCTGGCCAAGCTGTTCAAAGAACACGACCTGGCCCTGCTGGAAGTCAACCCGCTGGTCATCAAGGCCGACGGCGACCTGCACTGCCTGGATGCGAAGATCAACATCGACGCAAACGCCATGTACCGTCAGCCTAAGCTGAAAACCTTCCACGACCCGTCGCAGGACGATCCTCGTGAAGCCCACGCTGCCAGCTTCGAGCTGAACTACGTGGCCCTGGAAGGCAACATCGGCTGCATGGTCAACGGTGCCGGCCTGGCCATGGGTACCATGGACATCGTCAACCTGCATGGCGGCAAGCCAGCCAACTTCCTCGACGTTGGCGGCGGTGCTACCAAAGAGCGCGTTACCGAAGCCTTCAAGATCATTCTGTCCGACAGCAATGTCGCGGCCGTTCTGGTCAACATCTTCGGCGGCATCGTTCGTTGCGACATGATTGCCGAAGGCATCATCGGTGCAGTGAAAGAAGTCGGCGTTAAAGTTCCGGTTGTGGTTCGCCTCGAAGGCAACAACGCCGAACTGGGCGCTAAAGTACTGGCAGAAAGCGGTTTGAACATCATTGCGGCAACCAGCCTGACCGACGCTGCTCAACAAGTTGTCAAAGCTGCGGAGGGCAAGTAATGAGCGTCCTGATCAATAAAGACACCAAAGTCATCTGCCAGGGCTTCACCGGCTCGCAGGGTACTTTCCACTCCGAACAAGCCATCGCCTACGGCACCAAGATGGTCGGCGGCGTAACCCCAGGCAAGGGTGGCACCACCCACCTGGGCCTGCCGGTGTTCAACACCGTCAAGGAAGCCGTGGAAGCTACCGGCGCTGACGCTTCGGTCATCTACGTACCTGCTCCGTTCTGCAAAGACTCGATCCTGGAAGCTGCCTTCGGCGGCATCAAGCTGATCGTCTGCATCACCGAAGGCATTCCTACCCTGGACATGCTGGATGCCAAGGTCAAGTGCGACGAGCTGGGCGTGACCCTGATCGGCCCTAACTGCCCAGGTGTCATCACCCCGGGCGAGTGCAAGATCGGTATCATGCCAGGCCACATCCACCTGCCAGGCAAGGTCGGTATCGTTTCGCGCTCCGGCACTCTGACCTACGAAGCTGTGAAGCAGACCACCGACGCCGGCTTCGGCCAGTCGACCTGCGTCGGCATCGGCGGTGACCCGATCCCGGGCTCCAACTTCATCGACATCCTGAAGCTGTTCCAGGAAGACCCGAAGACCGAAGCGATCGTGATGATCGGTGAGATCGGCGGTTCGGCTGAAGAAGAAGCCGCGGCCTACATCAAGGCCCACGTGACCAAGCCAGTCGTTTCCTACATCGCCGGTGTTACTGCACCTGCGGGCAAGCGCATGGGCCACGCTGGCGCCATCATTTCTGGCGGCAAAGGCACTGCGGACGAGAAGTTCGCCGCCCTGCAGGACGCTGGTGTGAAGACCGTGCGTTCGCTGGCTGACATCGGCAAGGCCCTGGCCGAGCTGACTGGCTGGGAAGCCAAGAAGTAATACTGCTACACCCCCCACGCGCACAGAGGCCACCTTCGGGTGGCCTTTGTCGTTGTTGCGCCGGGTATTTTATCGACATGGAACATTCGATAGTTCCTATCAGGTTTTTCCACCAGACATTCACGCTAATTGGCAATAAATTATCGCTTGGCACAGATATCCAGACGACAAACATGTACGCACATCGGACAAGCAGCACTGTAACAGTGCGTTTGTCGGGTAAAACGGTTAATCTACGCGCCACTCTGTGCCCGCTCCCCAAAAGGGAACGACACGCTAAACGGGTCTGGCCTATCAAGCCGGGCAGCATTTCCCTCACCCCTGGGGAAATCCCTTCTCGAATCCCGATTTCAGCAGTGTGGTACTACCTTAAATGAAAGTTCTCAAAGGCCAGGATATCCTGGCGCTTGGCTTTATGACGTTTGCGCTTTTCGTTGGCGCGGGCAATATCATCTTCCCGCCTATCGTCGGTCTGCAGTCCGGCCCGCACGTCTGGATGGCAGCACTAGGCTTCCTGGTGACCGCCGTGGGTCTGCCGGTCATCACCGTGGTCGCCCTGGCCAAGGTCGGTGGCGGCATGGATGCCCTGAGCAGCCCGATCGGCAAATTCTTCGGCGGCCTGCTGGCGGCTGTGTGCTACCTGTCGGTCGGCCCGCTGTTCGCCACCCCGCGTACGGCGACCGTGTCGTTCGAAGTAGGTGTTGCACCGCTGACCGGTGAAAGCCCGTTGGCGCTGTTCATCTACAGCCTGGTGTACTTCGCCGTGGTGCTGGCCGTGTCCATGTACCCGGGCAAGCTGCTCGACACCGTCGGCCGCTTCCTGGCACCGTTGAAGATCATCGCCTTGGCCGTGCTGGGCATCGCTGCCTTCGCGCTGCCGGCCGGGACCATTGGTGAAGCACAGCCGGCCTATGCCGCCGCCGCGTTCTCCAAGGGCTTCTCCGATGGCTACCTGACCATGGATACCCTGGGTGCCCTGGTGTTCGGTATCGTCATCGTCAACGCCATCCGCTCGCGCGGTGTCACGTCGCCGAAGCTGATCACCCGCTACGCCATCATCGCCGGCCTGATCGCCGGTGTCGGCCTGGCCCTGGTGTACATCAGCCTGTTCCGCTTGGGTGCCGGCAGCCACGATATCGCGGCTGACGCTACCAACGGTGCGGCGGTACTGCATGCCTACGTGCAGCACACCTTCGGCTCGCTGGGCAGCGGCTTCCTCGCCGTACTCATCGCCCTGGCTTGCCTGGTGACTGCGGTTGGCCTGACCTGCGCCTGTGCCGAGTACTTCAGCCAGATCTTGCCGCTGTCGTACCGTGCGCTGGTAGTGATCCTGGCAGGCTCCTCGCTGCTGATCTCCAACCTGGGACTGACCAAGCTGATCATGTTCTCGATCCCGGTACTCACCGCCATCTACCCACCCTGCATCGTGGTGGTCGGCCTGAGCTTCGTGAAAGACCTGTGGAACTCGCCGACCCGCATCCTGGCGCCGGTGATGCTGGTGTCGCTTTTGTTCGGCATGGTCGACGCAATCAAGGGCAGCAGCATTGCCCACGTGCTGCCGGACTTCATGGCGCACTTGCCGCTGAGCGACCAGGGCCTTGCCTGGTTGGTGCCTTCGGTGGTGACCCTGGTTGGTGCCGTGGCCTGCGACCGCATGCTTGGCAAGCCGCGCGAGGCGCTGGCCTGACCTGAAAAGTTGAAGCCTGAGGGCGGCACCGGCCACAAGCCGAAGGGTGCTCGCCAAGGGCCAAGACTCGAAAGCCCCGTATCCGAAAGGATGCGGGGCTTTTTTTGGGCAACCCCTTTGCCCTGCGTTCTTACAGCTGATTGCGCCAGCCATGCAGATTTCGCTGTGCAGCTGTGTCTTTTGCCGCTTGCCAGCGTCGAAACCTGATCCCTATCCTCTAGGCATCTGGCCCTTTCGGGAACCCTGCATGAACTTCATCCAAAGCAACCTCAACAACCTGCTGGCTATCGCCTGGTTTGCCCTGTGCTGGGGTGGCTATACCCGCTATGCCATCTGGAAGGGCCGCGACACCGCGTGCCTTGCCAGCGTGTTGCACCTGTACCGTGAGGACTGGATGCGCCGCATGCTGCTGCGCGACAACCGTATCGCCGATGCCAGCGTGATCGGCAACCTCGAACGCAACGCGTCGTTCTTTGCCTCCAGCACGCTGATCATCCTCGCCGGCATCCTTACCGTGCTCGGTGCCTCCGACCGGGCGCTGTCGCTGCTGGCCGACTTGCCGCTGGTGCAGCAGACCTCCCAGGGCATGTCGGAGATCAAGCTGCTGTGCCTGGCCACGGTCTTCGTCTATGCGTTTTTCACGTTCAGCTGGTGCATGCGCCAATACAACTTTGCAGCGGTGCTGGTGGGTTCGGCGCCCATGATCGGGGAGCGGCTGGTCAACGAACTGGAGCGCAAGGCATTCGCCTCGCGGGCGGCGCGGGTATTGTCACTTGCCGCCAACCAGTTCAACCTGGGCCTGCGTTCGTATTACTTCGGCATGGCCATGTTGAGCTGGTTCATCAGCCCGTGGTTGTTCATGGCCATGAGCGTGGGGGTAGTGTTGATTCTCTACCGGCGCGAGTTCCATTCGGATGTGCTGGATGTGATGGTGTTCACGCCCACGGAAAGTGTGCCGGGTGAACCGGCCCGGGAAAGTACGGCCACGGGTAACTGAAACGTTTAATCCGTAAACTGCAGATATAAAAAAACCCGACAGTGTCGGGTTTTTTGTTTTAGCCAATTACTGCTTGGCAGGTTCTGCCGGAGCAGTTCCTGGCGCAGGGGCGGCCGGCGCGGCTTCTTCGGCAGCCTTCTGCTCGGCTTCAGCCTGATCTTTGGCGGCTTCAGCGTTTTCCTTGGCGGCTTCGTTCATTTTATCCTGAGCTTCGCCCGCTTTCTCCTGGGCTTGCTCGGCGTGTTGCTGTGCGTCCTGGGCTTTGTCCTCGCTCGCTTTATCGCAAGCGGCCAGGCCCATGGCAGCGGCCAGCATCAGAGCAAAAGCAAAAGGTTTACGCATGGGTGTGTTTCTCCTTGGTGGAATAAGTGACTTGTTCCTTCGAGTCTAACTACGCGGAATAAGTTCCACGAAGATTACAGATATATAACGCCCCGTTCTATATGGACTTTTTAACATTTTTATGCCGCTGCGGCAGTGCGGGTGGAAACAGCGAATGAGCGATTCAACCTTGATGGCCATGGCCGAGCGTTTTCTCTCGGCCCTTAAACATTGCCAGTTGCTGAACATGCGTGTGGCCCAGGCGGATACCAATGGCATGACCTTGGTATTGCCCTGGTCGCCGGCCATTGTCGGCAACCCGCAAACGGGCGCGGTACATGGCGGGGCGTTGACCACGCTGATGGATACCACCTGCGGCATGGCCACCCTGTGCGTGCTGCCGCGCTTCGAGGTGTGCCCTACACTGGATCTGCGCATCGACTACATGCACCCGGCCGAAGCCGGCAAGGACATCTACGGCCACGCCCAGTGCTACCGGGTTACCCGCGACGTGATCTTCACCCGTGGCACCGCCTACCAGGACGACCCCGACCAGCCGATCTGCCAAGTGGTGGGGACCTTCATGCGCCTGGGCCAGGAGATCAAGGGCGGTATCCGGTTCGGCAATGACCTGAAGGAGGGCGGCGCATGATTCCGTACGCGGTTCGCCAGCAACTCAACGCCGCCCACGCGGTCGGTGATTACCGGCCATTGCTGGCACTGATTCCCTACGCAGGGCTGATTGGCATCGAATGCGAGCGCCACGGCGATGACCTTCTGTTCCGCCTCCCAGCCAACCCCGACAACATCGGCAACCCGTTGCTGCCTGCCATCCATGGTGGTGTGATTGCGGGTTTCATGGAGCTGTCCGCCGCGCTGTACCTGCGGATCTACAGCGAAAGCGCGAGTATCCCGAAGGTCATCGATTTTTCCATCGACTACCTGCGCGCCGGGCATTTTCGCGATACCTACGCCCAATGCCAGCTGTGGCGCCAGGGCCGCCGGGTGACCAATGTGGCCGTCACCGCCTGGCAGGGCGACAGGCAGGCGCCAATTGCCACTGCCCGAGCGCATTTCAAGATCGAGCCGGAAAAGCCCTTGAAATCATCCGGGCAGCCCCCATCTGAATGACATCCGCCGTTAACGCAGGCCGAGCCGGCCGCCAGGCGCCACTGCAATCAGATCGGAGTTTCGAAGACCATGACTGTGGAAACACAAAAGGAAACGCTGGGCTTCCAGACCGAGGTGAAGCAACTGCTGCACCTCATGATTCATTCGCTGTACTCGAACAAGGAAATCTTCCTGCGGGAACTGATTTCCAACGCCTCCGACGCCGTGGACAAACTGCGTTTCGAAGCCCTGGCCAAGCCAGAGCTGCTTGAAGGTGGCGATGAGCTGAAAATTCGCCTGAGCTTCGACAAGGATGCCGGTACCGTTACCCTTGAGGACAACGGCATCGGCATGAGCCGCGAAGATGTCATCGCTCACCTTGGCACTATCGCCAAGTCCGGCACCGCCGACTTCATGAAGAACCTCACCGGTGACCAGAAGAAGGACTCGCATCTGATCGGTCAGTTCGGTGTGGGCTTCTACTCCGCGTTCATCGTGGCCGACAAGGTCGATGTGTACAGCCGTCGCGCCGGTCAGCCTGCTGCCGAAGGCGTGCACTGGTCGTCGAAAGGCGAGGGCGAATTTGAAGTCGCCACCATCGACAAGCCACAGCGCGGTACCCGCATCGTCCTGCACCTGAAGCAGGAAGAGAAAGAGTTCGCCGATGGCTGGCGCCTGCGCAATGTGGTCAAGAAGTACTCCGACCACATCGCCCTGCCTATTCAGCTGCCGAAGGAGCAGGCTGCCGCCGAAGGCGAAGAGCAGCCAGCCGAAGAGTGGGAAACCGTCAACCGTGCCAGCGCCCTGTGGACCCGTCCGCGTACCGAGATCAAGGACGAGGAATACCAGGAGTTCTACAAGCACATCGGCCATGACTTCGAAAACCCGCTGGCTTGGAGCCACAACAAGGTCGAAGGCAAGCTCGAATACAACTCGCTGCTGTACGTCCCGGCCCGTGCACCGTTCGACCTGTACCAGCGCGAAGCGTCGCGCGGCCTGAAGCTGTACGTGCAGCGCGTGTTCATCATGGAACAGGCCGAATCGTTCCTGCCGCTGTACCTGCGCTTCATCAAAGGTGTGGTCGACTCCAACGACCTGTCGCTGAACGTGTCCCGCGAAATCCTGCAGAAAGACCCGATCATCGAGTCGATGAAGACCGCGCTGACCAAGCGCGTGCTGGACATGCTGGAGAAGCTCGCGAAGAACGAACCCGAGCAGTACAAGGGCTTCTGGAAAAACTTCGGCCAGGTGCTGAAGGAGGGCCCGGCCGAAGATTTCGCCAACAAAGAGAAGATCGCCGGCCTGCTGCGCTTCGCCTCCACCCACGACGACAGCGGCGAGCAGAGCGTTGCCCTGGCCGACTACCTGGCTCGCGCCAAGGAAGGCCAGGACAAGATCTACTACCTCACCGGCGAGTCGTACGCGCAGGTCAAGAACAGCCCGCACCTGGAAGTCTTCCGCAAGAAAGGCATCGAAGTGCTGCTGCTGACCGACCGTATCGACGAGTGGCTGATGAGCTACCTCAACGAGTTCGACGGCAAGGCTTTCGTCGACGTCGCCCGTGGCGACCTGGACCTGGGCAACCTGGATTCGGAAGAAGACAAGAAAGCCCAGGAAGAAGTCGCCAAGAACAAGGAAGGCCTGGTCGAGCGCCTGAAAGGCGCGCTGGGTGACAGCGTGGCCGACGTGCGCGTGTCGCACCGCCTGACCGACTCGCCGGCGATCCTGGCCATTGGCGAGCAGGACCTGGGCTTGCAGATGCGCCAGATTCTGGAGGCCAGCGGGCAGAAAGTACCGGAGTCCAAGCCGATCTTCGAGTTCAACCCAAGCCACCCGCTGATCGAGAAACTGGACAACGAGCAGAGCGAAGACCGCTTCGCCGAGCTGTCGCACATTCTGTTTGATCAGGCGGCCCTGGCGGCCGGTGACAGCTTGAAGGACCCGGCGGCCTACGTTCGTCGCCTGAACAAGCTGCTGGTAGAGCTGTCTGTTTAAGTTGATGTAAAGGAAAGCCCGCCTCGGCGGGCTTTTTTCATGGCGGGCTTTTTATCGAAAGTGCCTAAGGAGTGCTTGATGAGCAAGGTAATCGTCGAATCGCTGGTTTATCACCTGTCCGGCAAGGCTTACGAAAGCCGCCTGGTCTATGAGCCAGGGGCGCTGGGCCGCCCAGGCCTGGTAATGGCGCCGAACTGGATGGGCATTGGCGAAGGTGCCGAGCGCATCGCCAAGGAAGTGGCCGAGAAGGGTTATGTGGTGCTGATTGCCGACCTGTATGGCCAATCGGTGCGCCCGTCCAATGCCGACGAGGCCGGTGCGGCGATGATGCCGCTGAAAAACGACCGTGGCGAGTTGCGCAAGCGTATGCAGGAAGCCCTGGCGCAACTGCTGGGGCAGTCGAAGGCGCTGCTGGAGCCTGGCAAGGTTGCCACGTTCGGCTTCTGCTTCGGTGGCTGTTGTGCCCTGGAGCTTGCTCGTAGTGGTGCCGACCTGCGTGCGGCGGTGTCGTTCCATGGCACCCTGGACACCCCGAAGCCTGAAGATGGCAAGCACATCAAGGGCTCGGTGCTGGTGTTGCATGGTGCATCCGACCCGTTGGTGCCGAAAGAGCAGTTGCCAGCGTTCGAGGAGGAGATGAACGCGGCCAAGGTCGACTGGCAGTTGCTGAGCTATGGCGGGGCGGTGCACTCGTTTACCGACCCGAATGCCAATGTGCCGGGCAAGATGCAGTATGACCGCCGCACCTCGGAACGGGCTTTCCGTGCGATGCACAACCTGCTGACAGAAGTGTTCCAGCGCTGATATAGCAGGGGGCGCCTTGCGCCCCATCGCCGGCAAGCCGGCTCCCACTGGCACAGCGTACGCCGCTCTTTGTGGGAGCTGGCTTGCCGGCGATTGGGCTGCACAGCAGCCCCGAAATTACCGGGGCAACTCGATCCTTGAAGTTTCCCCCGGGACCACCGGCCAATCCCCCGCAGCCCACCGTGCCCTGGCTTGCTCGATCAGTTCCGGGTCGCTTGCCACGAAATTCCAGTTCATTCGCCGCGGCCCATCCAGTGGCTCCCCGCCAATCAGTACCAACTGGCACTCTGCGTCCGCATACAGCGTCACGTCCTCGCCCTCCGGCAGCACCACCAGGCTGCAAGGCTCCACATCCTCATCGCCCAGCAGCAACTCGCCATCCAGCAGGTAAAGCGCCCGCTGCTCGTGTTCAGCCGGTATCAGCAGCGTCGTCGCCGGTTGCATCTGTACGTGCGCATAAAGGGTAGGGGAGAGCACCGGCACCGGTGACTCCAGGCAGAACCCGGTGCCAGCAATCATGCAGATGCGTACCCCCAGGTGGTCACTCACCGGCAGGCTCGCCGCCGGGTGGTGGCTGTAGCTCGCCGGGCCTTGTTCGTGCGCGCGCGGCGAAGCCAGCCACACTTGCAAGCCGTGCAGGCGCGAACCATGGGCCAGGGCATCTGCCGGCGTACGCTCGACATGGGCCACGCCGCTGCCAGCCGTCATCCAGCTGACATCGCCGGGGAGCACCCGCTGCTCTGAGCCGAGGCTGTCCTTGTGCAGGATCGCCCCCTCGAACAGGTAGGTCAGGGTCGACAGGCCGATGTGCGGGTGCTGGCGGATGTCCATGCCATGCCCCGGGGCATAGTCGGTTTCGAGCATATGGTCGAAGAACACGAACGGGCCGACGCTACGGCACTGTGCTGCCGGCAGCGGGCGCAGGATCGGCTGGCCCTCGACCGATTCGGCACGTGGGCGGATGATCAGGGGGCTGCTCATGGGGTGGGCTCCAGGCGCGGTGGAAATGCCTCAAGCATAGCGGTTTGCCTGGTGCGGCTGAACCGTATCGTTTGCCGGCCGGTCTACTGTTTCCATACCCGTAGAAGGAAGCTGCCCATGATTGCCCGAGCGCTGGCCTGCGTGTTGCTGTCTGGCTGGCTGTGCCAGGCGGCACAGGCACGCGACTACCGCTACAGCGATGCCCACCTGCACTACGTCGACTTCTTCCAGGAGAGCGAAGGCATGCCGGCGTTGCTAAAGGCCATGGATGCCGCAGGCATCGAGCAGTCGATGATTTCCGGCATACCGGTGGCCAAGAAATGGCATGAAGACGAGCCCAAGCGCCCGCGTTATTACGCCGGTGACGATGCCGATGCCTACTGGTACAGCGCCACCGATACGTACGTGGCGGCCGCCCTGCAGCAGTTGCCGATAGAGCAGCGCAAACGCTTTCATCCGTTCCTGACGGGTTTCAACCCGGTGGACAAGAACGCTGTCAGCCATATCGAGCGCATGCTCGATATGTACCCGGGGCTGTGGGAGGGAATCGGCGAGGTTTTCACCCGCCACGATGACCTGACAGCGCTGACCAGTGGCGACACGCCGCGCGCCAACAACGAAGCCATGACGCGCATTTACCATCTGGCGGCCGAGCGGGACCTGCCGGTACTGCTGCATTCCAATATCACTTCAAAACGCGAGCGTAACCCGCTGTACCTGGCAGAGATCGAAGAGCCGCTGCGCAATCACCCGCACACGCGGTTCATCTGGGCGCACGCCGGCAGCAGCATGGAGATCCACCGGCACCAGACGCAGATGGACTTTTTGCTCCCGGTGCTGACGCGGTTGCTGGAGGATTACCCGAATCTGTATGTCGACCTGTCGTGGAGTGTGCTGCAGCCCTATCTGCTGGATGACAAGGGCGTGCCGCGCAAGGCCTGGGTGGCATTGGTCGAGAAATACCCGGAGCGGTTCATGCTGGGGTCGGATGTGGTGGGGCGCTTTGGCAGCCTGGGGGAGCAGATGCACGGGTTCAGGCCGTTTCTGGATGCTTTGCCTGAGAATGTGGCGAACAAAGTAGCCCGCGATAACTTTCTGGCTGTACTGCCCAGGCGAAAATAAGGGTTGCCTGGACTGGCCCTATCGCCGGCCCAGGCTACAAATGAAAACGCCCCGAACCAGTCGGGGCGTTTTCGTTTACCGCATCAGCGCCTTACTTGCCTTCCCAGCGCTTGAGCACCAGGGTGGCGTTGGTGCCGCCGAAGCCGAAGCTGTTGCTCATGACCGTATCGATCTTGGCGTTTTCTTCGGTTTTGCGCAGGATCGGCAGGTCAGCGACCTCCGGGTCCAGCTCGTCGATGTTGGCAGAGCCGGCGATGAAGTTGTTTTCCATCATCAGCAGGCAGTAGATCGCCTCGTGCACGCCAGCGGCGCCCAGCGAGTGGCCCGACAGGCTCTTGGTCGAGCTGATCTTCGGTGCCTTGTCGCCGAATACTGCGCGAACGCCCTTGATCTCGGCAACGTCACCGACCGGGGTCGAGGTGCCGTGGGTGTTCAGGTAGTCGATCGGGGTGTCGACGGTGGACAGTGCCTGCTGCATGCAGCGGATGGCGCCTTCGCCGCTCGGGGCAACCATGTCGTAGCCATCGGAAGTGGCGCCGTAGCCAACGATTTCGGCGTAGATCTTGGCGCCACGGGCCAGGGCGTGTTCCAGCTCTTCGACCACAACCATGCCGCCACCGCCAGCAATGACGAAGCCATCACGGTCGTTATCGTAGGCACGCGACGCCAGTTCCGGGGTTTCGTTGCGCTTGGTCGACAGGGCGCCCATGGCATCGAACAGGAACGACTGGCTCCAGTGCTCTTCTTCACCGCCACCGGCGAAGACGATGTCCTGCTTGCCCCACTGGATCTGCTCCAGGGCGGTACCGATGCAGTGTGCCGAGGTGGCGCATGCCGACGAGATCGAGTAGTTCAGGCCCTTGATCTTGAACGGGGTGGCCAGGCACGCCGAAACGGTGCTGCCCATGGTGCGGGTGACACGGTATGGGCCAACGCGCTTGACGCCTTTCTCGCGCAGGGTGTCCAGCGCTTCCATCTGGTTCAGGGTCGAGGCGCCGCCGGAGCCAGCTACCAGCCCGGTACGCGGGTTGGAAACCTGCTCTTCGGTCAGGCCTGCGTCCTTGATCGCGTCCTGCATCGCCAGGTAGGCGTACGCCGCGGCGTGGCCGACGAAGCGGTATACCTTGCGGTCGATCAGTTCTTCGAGGTTGAGGTCGATGGACCCGGAAACCTGGCTGCGCAGCCCCATTTCCTTGTATTCCGGGTTGAAACGGATACCCGGACGGCTTTTACGCAGGTTTTCGGTGACGGTAGCTTTGTCATTGCCCAGGCACGATACGATGCCCAGACCAGTGATAACGACGCGGCGCATGCGAATAACCCTTAGAAATTGTCAGTGGAAGTGAACACGCCGACCCGCAGGCCTTCGGCAGTGTAGATCTCACGGCCGTCGACGCTGACCGAGCCATCGGCGATGGCCATGTTCAGCTTGCCCTTCAGGACACGCTTGATCTGAATGTTGTAGGTGACTTTCTTGGCCTCTGGCAGTACCTGGCCGAAGAATTTCACCTCGCCCGAGCCCAGGGCGCGGCCGCGGCCCGGCAGGCCTTGCCAGCCGAGGAAGAAGCCTACCAGCTGCCACATGGCATCGAGGCCCAGGCAGCCCGGCATGACCGGATCGCCTTCGAAGTGGCAGGCGAAGAACCACAGGTCCGGGTTGATATCCAGCTCGGCGACCAATTCACCTTTGCCGTACTTGCCGCCTTCTTCGCTGATATGGGTGATGCGATCGACCATCAGCATGTTCGGCGCGGGCAGTTGCGCATTACCTGGGCCGAACAGCTCACCGCGACTGCAGCGCAGCAGGTCTTCCCGAGTAAAGGCGTGTTGTTTGGTCATGCGAGCTCCTCAATAACCCCCTGCGGCAGGGGATGAATCTTCCCGGCCGGCCTGATACGCATCGCGTTCAAGACGGCAGCCTACAGGTAGACTATTGCGTTGTGGTGAAAGTCACAGTGCACCCTGTGAAAGAAGTACAGGTGTGCACTGAAACGTCTATTTTCAGGTCCGATGATGGTCCTGTCCAGTGTTTAAGACTGCCGCACTTTAGCATTTATCGCCAGTCGCGGTTGTCTGACCGGGTAACCAGCGTTCCAGCACCTGCTGCAGCTCGGTACGGCGCAAGGGTTTGCTCAGGTAGTCGTCCATGCCAGCTGCCATGCAACGCTCGCGATCACCCTGCATCGCATTGGCAGTCAGGGCGATGATCGGTAACCCGGTGCCGTTGGGCAATTGGCGGATACGCCGGGTGGCTTCATAGCCGTCCAGGTGCGGCAGCCGACAGTCCATCAGCACGGCGGCAAAGCGCTGGCGGCTGACCAGGTCGACGGCCTCAAGTCCATCTTCGGCTGTGCATACCGCCAGGCCCAGGCTGCGCAGCATGGCTTCGATGACGCTCTGGTTGACCGGATTGTCCTCTACCAGCAGCACCTGATCACTGCCGGGCGCCGTCGTTTTCGCGTGCGTTTGCAACGTCGGCTGGCTGGGGGGAGGGCTGGCCAGGGCCAGCGGCATCTCCAGGGTAAATGTAGAACCCAGGCCTTCGCGGCTTTCACCGCGCAGCTTGCCGCCCATGCGTTCGGCCAAGGTGCGGGCGATCGACAGGCCCAGCCCGGTGCCGCCATAACGGCGGGAGATCGAGCTGTCGGCCTGCTGGAAGGCCACGAACATCATTTCCAGGCGGTCGCTATCGATCCCGATACCCGTGTCGCGCACACTGCAGGTGAGCCAGATCAACTGCCGGTCGAGCACCTGCCAGCGTGCTTCGACCTGAACCTGGCCGCGTTCGGTGAACTTCAGTGCGTTACCGACCAGGTTCAGCAGGATCTGGCGGATGCGCGTGGGGTCGCCGTTCACTTGCAACTGCTCGATGTCGGCCGGCAGTTGCAGGTGCAAGCCAAGGCCACGCTGCTGGGCACTGTGCTGGAACGACAGGACGCAGCTGGTAATCAGCTCACCCAGGTTGAAATTGATGTGTTCCAGCTGAAGCGCAGCGCGTTCGATGCGCGAGAAGTCGAGGATATCGTTGATGACTTTCAGCAAATGCCCGGTGGATTCGCTGGCCACTGCGGTGTAGTCGGCCTGTTCGGTACTTAGCTGCGTGGTTTCCAGCAGCTGCAGCATGCCCAGCACGCCATTCATCGGGGTGCGCAGCTCGTGACTCATCATCGCCAGGAAGTCCGATTTGGCTCGGTTGGCTTGTTCGGCTTCCTCGCGGGCCTGGATCAGCTCGGCAATGGCCTGCTTCTGTTCATCGCTGGCCTGCTCCAGGGCGTTGGCCAGGTTGTTGATATGGCGGGCCAGGTGGCCCAGCTCGCTATCATCGACCACGGGCAGCGGGGTGTTGTACTGGCCCTGCTGTATGGCCTTGACCGCATGGCCCATGTCGCTGATCGGCTTGGCCAGGCTCAGGGCCAGGCGGCGCGCCAGCAAGAAGGTGAACAGCAAGGCGAACAGCGCCAGGATGCCGGCCTTGATCACGATTTCCTGTTGGCGTTGGCTGAAGGCGTCATCGGACATGCCGACGATCACCCGGCCCAGGTAGTCATCGCCGATCGCGGGTGTGGCGGCCTTGCCCTGCTGCAGGAAGTCGCTGTCCAGGCGGATTTGCTGCAAGCGTATGGGCGCCTGGAACACCTCTACGCGCTGCGCGCGGTTGGCGCTTTCGTCGGACTGCTCGACGTATACAAGGATGTGGTTGCGGCTGTCCTGCACCTCGAGGAAGCGCACGTGCGGGATGCTGAGAGTGGCGCGCATCAGGCCTTCGAGCACCTCGTTGTTGCCCGAGATCACCCCGTACTCCGAGGCCGGGGCCAACTGGTTGGCGATCAGCTGCCCGGTGTGGTTCAGCTCCTGGCGCAGGTCCTGGATGCGCACGAAGGTGAAGAAGCTGATCAACAGCAAGGTCAGCAGCAGGGCAGGGCCAAGGCTTATGATTTGCGTGCGGGTGTGGATGTCCCAGCTCAGGCCTTTGCTCATGGGGTGGGCTCTCCTTCGGCCAGGGCCTTGGCGGCGGCGGACGGATCGATCGGTTGCAGGCCCAGGGCGCGCGCCACCTGCTGGTTGCCACTGACGCCGAAACGGGCCGGATACAGGCTGCGCGGCCAGCGCCCCGGAGGCTGGTCGAGCAACTGGTCAAGTACTGCCAGCCAGTCCTCCTGGTCGCTGTAGGTACTGGCCAGGGCGCCGGCGCGAACAAAGCCGGCGTTCGGGCCGATCAGCGCCATCTGCCGGCCATAACTGCTCAGCAACAGGTTCTTCGCAGTCTTGGAGTTGTACAGGTCCGGGTCATCCAGGCCCAGCAGCACATCGCTGTTACCCAGCAGGTGCTGCAGGGGCCGGCTGTCACGCAGGTCGGGCCAGTCCTGGGCAATGATTTCCAGGCCCAGCGGGCGGGCAGCATGGCGCAGCTCTTCGAGCAAGAAACCACTGTGCTCGCCGTACAGCACACCAATGCGCTGGGCCTGTGGCAGCAGGTAGCGCGCCAGGCGCAGTTGCCGGCCCAACGGCGGGTCGCTCCACAGCAAGGTGAGAAACGCCGGGCGCGACTTTCCCAGGCGCTGTTCAGCCTGCACCCGGCTTATTCGCATGGCCAGGGCTGGCGGGCCGGCGTTTTCACCCAGGCGCCACTCCAGGGCAGCACTGTCGAGCAGAATCAGGCGCTGGTCGGTTTTGAGCTTGCCAGGGGGGGGCAGGTCGGCAGTGGTCTGGAAATGCACATGATCGTGCGGCCGACGGCTTTCGAGTGCGGCGACAAAGGTGCGGATGCCGGGCTGGTCTTGCGCGCCTACCAGCAGAATTTCGCTGGCGGACAAGGGCCCCAATGGCCACAGGCAAAGCAGCAACAGGCGCAGCACCAGGGCCATCAGAACGCCAGCTCCGCGCTGAAGCTGAGGCGGTGGCGGCTGTCATAGCGGTTCTGAACGGTTGTGGTCGGCTCGTCGTCCAGGCGTTGTTGCCACAGCGCCGCCAGCTCCAGGTTGCTGCCCTGCACCCGAAGGCGCTTGGCCAGGCGCAGGTCCAGGCGCTCGTAGCGATACTGGTTGAGCGCATCGTCACCGTAGTAGAACAGCGCACTCGACCAGCCATCGCCCCATTCGCGCATCCACCCGGCCGAGCCGCTGTTGCGGGCGCTGAGGCGGCGGTCGTCGGGGTTGCTGGCCCAGGCATCGACATAGGCGTAGGTCAGGCGCAGGCGGTCACGCAGGGTGGGGCGCCAGTCCAGTTGCGCCTCGCTGCCGCTGAAACGTGCCTTGTTGGCGTTGCTGGCGATGTACTGGTTGTTGCGCAGGGGCTCGCTGATCATGCCGGTGATCTCGTCGTAGAACAGCTTCACATCCATGCTCAGGTCGAGGTCGCTGAAATAGCCGTTGTAGCCCAGTTCGCGCGAGCGCATGCGCTCCTGATCGAGGTCGCCCGGGCCGCGGGTCTTGACGAAATACTCACCGTGCTGTTGGCCGAACGCATTGGGGCTGAGGTTCTTGACCGTGTAGCTCCAGTTGATGTTGTTCTCGAACATGTCGGGCGAGCGCACCGCCTCGGAATACACCGCGCGCAGGCCATGGCGCGGGGTAATCAGGTAGTTGACCGCAACGCGCGGGGTCAGTGAGCTGCCCGACAGGCGCGAGTCTTCGAACATCGCCCCGCCCTGCAAGATCCAGTGCTCGTCGGCGCGCCATTCCAGCTGGCCGAACAGGCGCCAGGTCTGGTCGTCGATGCTGCCGTTGAAGTAGGTCTGCGAGTCGGCACGGTCATAGCGGTAGTTCATGCCGCTGAGCAGGCGCAGGCTGTCGGTCAGGCTCAGGGTGTCCTGGATTTCCAGGTCGTAGCGGGTTTCGCGGGTGCTCTGGTCCACATCGCCGCAGACCACGCTGCTGCCGCCCTGGTTGTTCCACTGATCCTTGATGGCATCGACCAGCGCTTGTTCTGCCGGGTTGTTGCTGGGCGGTGGATTGTTGGCACCGCGTGCCACCAGCTCGGCGTAATTGGGGTTCATCTGCCACAGCCGGGTCAGTTCGGGGCTGAACGACAGTGCGGCATCACAGGCCCGCCAGACCTGTTGGCGGTCGAAGTGTTGTGCCGAACCCTGCACATACAGGCTGTGATCGGGGTTGAAATCGATGTTCCAGCGAACCGAACCTGCGTAGTCCTTGGCATTGACGTCGGCATTGTCGCCGCGCTGGGTGACGTAGGGGAATACCGGCTGGTAGGTATAGGGCCGCTGGTTGCTGCCTTCTTTTGCCGCCAGTTGCCATTCCAGGGTCTGGTTCAGCGACAGGTTGTGGCTGGCACTGAGGTTGAAACGGGTCAGCCGGCGGCTGTCCCGGTAATCCTGGCCGAACTGGTCGCGGTCGAAACCGTCGTCCTGCTGGCCTGACAGCGACAGGCGCATGTCGCCGCCGTCCCAGCCGAAGCCGTGGCTGGCATAGAAGTCGTTGATGCCGTCCTCGCCGCGGGTCACCTTCAGCCGTGTGCCATGGCTGTCGGCGGGGTTGCGGGTGAGGATGTTGACCACCGCCATCAGCGCATTGGCACCGTAGCTGACCGTGTTGGGGCCGCGAAACACCTCGATGCGCTCGATGTCTTCCATGGCCAGGGGGATGTCGCTCCAGTCCACCGTGGCCAGGCCAGCCCGGTACACCGAGCGGCCATCGATCAGCACCTGCATGCGCCGCGCTTCGCTGGCGTTGCTGCCGTGGTAGTTGACCGTCGGCTGGTTGCCGGCGCCGTAGCCAATCATCATGCCCGGTACCAGGCGCAGCAGTTCGGGGATGTCGCGGGCGCCGCTGGCGCGGATCAGCTCGCTGTCGAGCACGGTCATGCTGCCCGGGACTGCCGCCGGGGATTGTTTCAGGCGCGTGGCGGTCAGAACCTGCGGCAGGTCGCTGTTGTCGATGAACAGGTCGTCGGCCATGGCCGGGCCACCGAGCAGGGCAGTCAGTATCAGCAGGCGCGGGAACGGGGGCGAGCCAGGGAACACGGGGCAGCCTTGTATCAGGATTGAAACAGGCATGGTAACTGACCTTGGCGTATTTTCCAGTGATCTGCGTCGGCTGTTCTGGCCCTTTCCCGGATGAGCCCGCTTTCACAGCGGCTGAACGCTGTGCTGTACCTGTGGGAGCGGCCTTGCCCGCGAAGAGGCCAGGACTGACACTGGTTCTGTAGCAGGCGAGCCGTATAATGTCGGGGTCGCCACTTAACTTTTGGCTTTAACGGATTGGATATGACTGAACAGCAACCTGTTGCAGTTCTGGGAGGCGGCAGCTTCGGCACCGCCGTGGCGAACCTGCTGGCGGAAAACGGTGTGCCGGTGCGCCAATGGATGCGCGACCCGGCGCAGGCCGAGGCCATGCGCGTCAATCGCGAGAATCCGCGCTACCTCAAGGGCATCCGCCTGCAGGATGGCGTGGAGCCGGTCAACGATCTGCTGGCCACCTTGCAGGCGAGCGAGTTGATCTTCGTCGCCCTGCCATCAAGTGCCTTGCGCAGTGTGCTGGCGCCCCACGCCGAGCTGTTGCGGGGCAAGGGCCTGGTCAGCCTGACCAAGGGTATCGAGGCGCAGAGCTTCAAGCTGATGAGCCAGATCCTTGAAGAGATCGCCCCTGACGCCCGCATCGGGGTGCTGTCGGGCCCCAACCTGGCCCGCGAGATCGCCGAACATGCGCTGACCGCCACAGTGGTCGCCAGCGAGGACGAACAACTCTGCCAGCAAGTGCAGGATGTACTGCACGGGCGCACCTTCCGTGTCTACGCCAGCGCCGACCGCTTCGGCGTCGAACTGGGTGGGGCGCTGAAAAACGTCTACGCCATTATCGCTGGCATGGCCGTGGCCTTGGGCATGGGCGAGAACACCAAGAGCATGCTGATTACCCGGGCCCTGGCCGAGATGACCCGCTTTGCCGTCAGCCAGGGTGCCAACCCCATGACCTTCCTTGGCCTGGCCGGTGTCGGTGACCTGATCGTCACCTGTTCCTCGCCCAAGAGCCGCAACTACCAGGTGGGCCATGCGCTGGGCCAGGGGTTGAGCCTGGAACAGGCGGTCAGCCGCCTGGGCGAGGTGGCCGAAGGCGTCAACACCCTCAAGGTGCTCAAGGCCAAGGCGCAGGAGGTACAGGTGTACATGCCGCTGGTGGCGGGCCTGCATGCCATCCTGTTCGAAGGCCGCACACTGAACCAGGTGATCGAGCACCTGATGCGTGCCGAGCCCAAGACCGATGTCGATTTCATTTCCATCAGCGGTTTCAACTGAGCCCTTGGCGGCTCTGACACGAGCAAGGAGCAACACATGAACGATACGCCCGAACGCGCCCAGCGCGAGTCGATCATCCTGCGGGTGCTGTGGATGCTGGTGTTCCTGGTGGTCTGGCAACTGGCCGAATTGCTGCTCGGCGGCCTGGTGCTGGTGCAACTCATCTACCGCCTGGTGTATGGCGCGCCCAGCGCCAGCCTGATGAACTTCGGCGACAGCCTGAGCCAGTACCTGGCGCAGATCGGCCGCTATGGCAGCTTCCACACTGAGCAGAAGCCCTGGCCATTTGCCGACTGGCCAGCACCGCGTGCCCCGGAAGGCGAGGCGCCGCATGCCGTGGCACCGGCCCCGCACCCGGTGCGGGACGAGGAACCCAAGCTGTGAAGCTGTGGGTGCTGCGCCACGGTGAGGCGGAACCGCGGGCCAATACCGACGCCGAGCGCCGCCTGACCGGCCATGGTCGCGAGCAGGTGCTGCACAGCGCTGCCCGCCTGCTGGGGCAGCCGCTGCAGGCGATTATCGCCAGCCCCTACGTGCGCGCCCAGCAAACGGCGGCGCTGGTGCATGACACGCTGGGTTTCAGGGAGCCGGTGCGTACCGTGCCCTGGTTGACGCCAGAGAGTGATGTGCAGCAGGTCATCGGCGAAATCGAGCGCCTGGGGCTGGAGCATGTACTGCTGGTCAGCCACCAGCCGCTGGTGGGGAATCTGATCGGTGCGCTGGAGCATGGTCACCAACAGCAACCAGCCGCCATGAGCACCGCCAGCCTGGCGGAGCTGGAAGGGGAGTGGCCCTTGGCTGGGCTGATGACCCTCCGAGCGATCAGCCCACCGGTGTGATTCCCCGGCAAATCGATAAGGCAACTGGCATTTTTGTCAGTTGCCGCACTTGATGGCCCCTTGCTAGCGTTGCCTCAAAGCAATCAGGCAGGGAGCAGCGGATGAGCGGTGAAATGCGGGAGCTGTTGAGTTCCCTGGACCTGCAACCCACCGTAGACAAGGTGGAGCAAGGCATTACGCTGGACTTTGCCCAGTACAGCCTGCTGCGCGATTCGGCCGACGCCAAGCTCTACCAGTTGCTGCACAAGGTCAACCGCAACGGCAACCTGGAGCCTGCTACCAGGCAGCAAAGCGAGCGGGACCTGCGCACGCTGCAGGACGCCTGCCTGCGAGTCTCCCACCTGCTACAAACCAGTTGCCTGGCCTTGCGCCGTCTGCAACTCGACTTTCAGGACCAGCGCCTGGCCCGTGAGGCGCTGGAAAGCCAGTTGGCCTACATGCAGGCCTGCTTGCGCCGGTCTTTGGCCAGTTTCGACCGCTCGGCGTGACCTGATAGCCCTCGTTGATGACCTTTCCGAATGTTGCTGAATCGCGCCCCGATGCCGACAATGAGCCATCATCTTCCGTCCGGACCAGGCGCCATGTCGCAGCAGATCTTCTTCGCTCATGCCAACGGTTTCCCTTCGGCCACGTATGGCAAGCTGTTCGCTGCCCTGGCGCCGGACTACCAGGTGCGGCACCTGGCCCAGCACGGCCACGATCCGCGCTTTCCGGTAGACGACAACTGGCAGAGCCTGGTCGATGAGCTGCTGCATCACCTGGCGCAGCAGGACCAGCCCATCTGGGGTGTCGGGCATTCGCTGGGAGGAGTGTTGCACCTGCATGCTGCCTTGCGTCGCCCCGAGTACTACCGCGGGGTAGTGATGCTGGACTCGCCGGTGCTCACCCGTGCCGACCAGTGGCTGCTGCGCACCGCCAAGCGTTTCGGTTTCATTGACCGCATTACCCCGGCCGGCCGCACGTTGGGGCGCCGCGAAGTTTTCAATGACCGCGACAGTGCCCGGGACTATTTTGCTGGCAAGTCACTGTTTCGCCATTTTGACCCCGACTGCCTCGAAGCCTATGTAGAACATGGCCTGCAGGCGATGGAGCAGGGGCTGCAACTGCGCTTCGATCCGGCCACCGAAATCAGTATCTACCGCAGCATCCCGCACACCAGCCCCGCGCCCGCACGGCAGTTGCAGGTGCCGCTGGCCATGGTGCGCGGCGAGCGCAGCAACGTCATTCGCCGTCACCACACCCTGGCGGTGCGCGGTATGCCCAAAGGCGAATACCACAGTGTGCCCGGCGGCCACATGTTCCCGCTGGAGCGCCCGACCGACACCGCCAGCCTGATCAAGGGCCTGTTCGACCGCTGGAGCCAGGCATGAGCGCGCAGGTGCAGGAAGTGCGCCTCAGCCTGGGCCATATCGAACTGGCGGCTCACCTGTTCGGCCCCGAGGACGGGCTGCCGGTAATTGCCCTGCATGGCTGGCTGGATAACGCCAACAGTTACGCCCGCCTGGCGCCGGAACTGAAGGGCCTGCGCATCGTCGCCCTGGACCTGGCCGGGCACGGTTACTCGGAACACCGTCCGCCTGGTGCCGGCTATGCCCTGGCCGACTACGCCCACGACGTGCTGCGGGTTGCCGAGCAGCTGGGTTGGCAGCGTTTCGCCCTGTTGGGCCACTCGCTGGGCGCAATCATTTCGGTACAACTGGCCGGCGCCTTGCCCGACCGGGTCAGCCACCTGGCGTTGATCGACGGCGTCATCCCGCCGACCGGTGCCGAGCAGGACGCAGGCGAGCGCTTGGGGATGGCACTGCAAGCCCAGTTGCGGCTGGATGGCAAACGCAAGTCGGTGTACGCAACGCTGGAAGAAGGCGTGCATGCGCGGATGAAAGGCATGGTCGCGGTCAGCCGCGAGGCTGCAGAATTGCTGGCGCAACGTGGCCTGATGCCGGTACCCGGTGGCTACAGCTGGCGCAGTGACAGCCGCCTCACCCTGCCATCGCCGGTGCGCTTGAGTGAAGCCCAGGCCATGGCCCATGTGCGCCGGGTGAGTTGCCCGGCGCTGTTGGTGGTGGCCGCCGACGGCATGCTGGCGCGCCACGCCGCGTTGCTTGAGCAGCTACCCTTTGAGCAGGTGACGCTGCCCGGTGGCCATCACCTGCACCTGAATGATGAGCAGGGCGCGGCCCTTGTCGCAGACTGTATCAATCGCTTCTTTGGCTTTGCTTGACTTGCACCGGACAAGTGTCGAGGCTTGGCGGGTTGAACAGGGAGACAACCATGCAACTGCCAGACATCCTGGAGCTTCACTTCGGCGCCGCGCGCCGCCTGGTTCGCCAATGAGCGCGCCTGTTGCCATCCGTACTGCTGTCGCCGCCTGCCTGGCGCTGGCCAGCCCTTTGTTGTGGGCGGGCAGCCTGCCGGTGCCGGTGGACGCAAAGGTCGTTGACCAGCGCCCGGCCGTGGAGCAGGAGCGCGTCTACCCCATGGGCCCGCTGCGCAAGATCAGCGGCCGCCTGCGGGTCGAAAACAAGGTCGAGAGCCGCGGCCAGGTCAGCTCGGTAACCTACGAACTGCCAGTCGAACGGACTGCCCGTGAAGCCTTCACCAGTGCCCGCGAAGAGCTGCAGCGTGACGGCGGTTACCCGTTGTTCTGGTGCCAGGGCCGCGATTGCGGCGAGGCCAGCCTGTGGGCCAACGATGTGTTCGCCAATGCCCGCCTTAACGGTGGCGACGAGCAGCAGGCGTTCATCCTGCTGCGCCGCTCGGCAGAAGAGGCCGACACCCTGGTCGCGCTCTACAGCGTCACCCGTGGCAACCGCCGCGCCTACCTGCATGTGGAGGAGTTCGTCGCCGGCAGCCCGCTGGGCGAGCTGCTGCCAACCGCCGCCACGGTGCTGCGCGAAATGCGTGACACCGGCAAGCTCGACTACCCTGACCTTGCTGCACCGCAAGACACCTGGGTGAACCTGCTGGCCCGTAGCCTGAACCTCGACAGCACCTTGCGCGCCAGCCTCAGTGGCGCCCAGGCCGAAGCCTGGCGCGAGGCGCTGGTCAAGGCCGGTGTGCGCAATGGCCGCCTTGAGGTCGGCAGTGCGCCTACAGACGGCCTGCACCTTGAACTGATCCGTTGAACGAGCGCCCCCATGGTTAACAACGATCGCCTGCTGGTCCAGATTCTGCTGCTGGCGTTACTGGGCGCCGGCCTGTGGGTGATGGCACCGTTCATTTCGGCATTGCTGTGGGGGGCCATCCTGGCCTTTGCCAGTTGGCCGTTGATGCGCTTGCTGACCCGTGTGCTGGGCGGGCGTGAAACCCTCGCGGCAAGCCTGCTGACCACGGCCTGGATCCTGATCGTGGCACTGCCGCTGGTGTGGCTGGGGTTCAACCTGGCCGATCACATTCGCGATGCCACGGCGTTTGTACGTGACGTGCAGGTCGATGGCCTTCCCGATGCGCCGGCCTGGCTGGGTGGCATTCCATTCGTGGGCGAGCGGCTGGTCAACGGGTGGCAATCGCTGGACCAGCAGGGCGCGGCCTTGCTGGCCTCGGCCAAGCCCTACTTCGGGCAAGTGGGCAACTGGTTGCTGGCGCGCAGTGCGCAGATCGGCAGCGGTGTACTGGAACTGACCCTGAGCCTGGTGTTCGTGTTCTTCTTCTACCGCGACGGGCCGCGTCTGGCAGCCTTCGTGTTGCGCTTGCTGCACCGCCTGATGGGCGAGCGCGGCGAGTATTACCTGGAGCTGGTAGCCGGTACCGTGCAGCGGGTGGTCAACGGGGTGATCGGGACGGCGGCCGCACAGGCGCTGCTGGCGCTGATCGGCTTCCTGATTGCCGGGGTGCCCGGGGCGATCGTGCTGGGCCTGGTGACCTTCATGCTCAGCCTGATCCCCATGGGCCCGCCACTGGCCTGGATCCCGGCCACTGCCTGGCTGGTGTGGAAGGGCGAGTACGGCATGGCGGTGTTCCTGGGTATCTGGGGCACCTTCGTCATCAGTGGCGTGGACAACGTGCTCAAGCCGTACCTGATCAGCCGTGGCGGCAACCTGCCGCTGGTGATCGTGCTGCTGGGTGTATTCGGTGGCTTGCTTGCCTTTGGCTTCATTGGCCTGTTCATCGGGCCGACCTTGCTGGCGGTCGGTTACAGCCTGCTGCTGGACTGGAGCCGTAACGCCGCACAGCAGCCGCCACAGCAGTAAGCCTGTAACGGCCTCTTCGCGGGCACGCCCGCTCCCACAGGTACTGCACAGTCTTCATGGCCTGGGTTGCACCGGTGGATTCACCGGCGAAGAGGCCAGCACAGGCAGCCCAACAAGCTGATTTTTACGCATTCTTTATACCTCCCCCCATCCCCAGATCTCGCCCCTTTACGCCCCTCCCTAAGACAATTTCCTCAAAGCGGCCCAAGCCGTAACACGGGGAGAACCACTCATGAACATGCTCGACGGGCTGTCACTGCTGCTGGCAGTGGCCTTGGCGTTTTATCTGCTGGTGGCGCTGCTGCGCGCCGATCGCAGCTAGGGAGCGACCATGCACAGTTACGATTTCGCCTTGCTCCTGGCGTTCTTTGCCATCGTGCTGCTACCGGCACCCTGGCTTGGGCGGTTCTACTTCAAGGTCATGGAAGGCCAGCGCACCTGGCTGTCGCCACTACTCGGCCCGGTCGAGCAAGCTTGCTACCGGCTGGCGGGGGTGAACGCCAGCCAGGAGCAGAACTGGCGGCAGTACACCCTGGCCCTGCTGGCCTTCAACCTGGTCGGGTTCCTGCTGCTGTTCGCCGTGCTGTTATTGCAGGGCTACCTGCCGCTCAACCCGCAGCACCTGCCGGGCCAGGAATGGTCGCTGGCGTTCAATACCGCCGTCAGTTTCGTGACCAACACCAACTGGCAGGCCTACAGCGGTGAGGCCTCGGTCAGCTATTTAAGCCAGATGCTCGGCCTGACCGTGCAGAACTTTGTCAGTGCTGCCACCGGCCTGGCCGTGCTGGTTGCGTTGTGCCGTGGCATTGCCCGGCGCAGCACCTCGACGCTGGGCAACTTCTGGGTCGACATGACCCGTGCCACCCTCTACTGCTTGCTGCCGCTGTGCTTGCTGTTGGCGCTGTTGCTGGTATGGCAGGGCGTGCCGCAGACCTTTGCCGACTATGCCCATGCGCTGACCTTGCAAGGTGCTGACCAGACCATTCCACTGGGGCCGGCTGCCAGCCAGATCGCTATCAAGCAATTGGGTACCAATGGTGGCGGCTTCTTCGGCGTCAACTCGGCGCACCCGTTCGAAAACCCCACGGCCTGGAGCAACCTGTTCGAGGTGGCTTCGATCATCCTCATTCCGGTGGCCTTGGTGTTCACCTTCGGCCACTACGTGAAGGACCTGCGCCAGAGCCGCGCCATCCTCGCCTGCATGCTTGCCCTGTTCCTGATCGGTGGCAGCACGGCGTTGTGGTCCGAGCATCAACCCAACCCGGCGCTGCAGAGCCCGCAGGTGCAGCAGACCGCCCCACTGGAGGGCAAGGAAAGCCGCTTCGGCACCACCGGTTCGGTGCTGTGGACGGTCACTACCACCGCGGCCTCGAACGGCTCGGTCAACGCCATGCACGACAGCCTGAACCCGCTGACCGGCATGGTGGCGATGGTCAACATGATGGTCGGCGAGGTGATCTTCGGCGGCGTCGGGGCGGGCCTCTACGGCATGCTGCTGTTCGTCCTGATCGCGGTGTTCCTGGCCGGGCTGATGATTGGCCGCACCCCGGAATACCTGGGCAAGAAACTCCAGGCCCGTGAGGTGCAGTTGCTGGTGGCGACCCTGCTGGTGATGCCGGTCGGCGTGCTGGTGCTTGGCGCCATTGCTGCCAGCCTGCCAGGCCCGGCGGGGGCGGTCACCAATCCGGGGGCGCATGGTTTCAGCCAGCTGCTGTACGCCTATACCTCGGGCACGGCCAACAACGGCTCGGCGTTCGCCGGTTTTGGCGCCAATACGGTGTACCACAACCTGATGATCGGCCTGGCCATGCTCATCGGCCGCTTTGGCTACATCCTGCCGATCCTGGCCTTGGCCGGCAGCCTGGCGGCGAAGAAAAGCGCGCCGCAGGGGCAGAACAGCTTCCCCACCCACGGCCCGCTGTTCACCGGCCTGCTGCTGGTGACCATCCTGCTGGTCGGTGGCCTGACCTTCCTGCCGACCCTGGCCCTTGGGCCAATCGCCGAACACCTGAGCCTGGGTTTTTGAGGACCGATCATGAACATGCCCATTCCTGAAGTGAATACCCGGCACACTGCCAAGGACCAGACCCGCTTCGCCGCGCTGTGGCGCCCGGCGCTGGTGCAGGCGTTTGTCAAGCTCGACCCGCGTCAGCTCAAACGCTCGCCGGTGATGCTGGTGGTGGCCCTGACCGCAGTGCTCACCACCGTGCTGTGCTTCGCCCCCGGTAACGGCGTGAGCACGGGTGTTGCCGTGCAAATCGCCCTGTGGCTGTGGTTTACCGTGCTGTTCGCCAACTTCGCCGAAGCCCTCGCCGAAGGCCGTGGTAAGGCCCGCGCCGACAGCCTCAAGGCCGGTAGCCAAGGCCTGACTGCCCAGCGTCGCCAGCGTGATGGCAGTTACGAGACGGTTGCTGCCAGCGCGCTGCGCAAGGATGACGTGGTACGCGTGGTAGCCGGCGAGATGATCCCCGGTGACGGCGAGGTGCTTGAAGGTATCGCGGCGGTCAACGAGGCCGCCATTACCGGCGAGTCTGCACCCGTGATCCGCGAGTCCGGCGGCGACCGCTCGGCGGTCACCGGCAACACCCGGTTGGTCTCCGACTGGCTGCTGATCCGTATTACCAGCAACCCGGGCGAGTCGACCCTGGACCGCATGATTGCCCTGGTCGAAGGTGCCAAGCGACAGAAGACTCCCAACGAGATCGCCCTCGACATCCTGCTGATCGGCCTGACCCTGATCTTCCTGATCGTGGTGGTGACCTTGCAGCCGTTCGCCCAATTTGTGGGGGGCAGCCTGCCGCTGATCTTCCTGGCTGCGCTGCTGGTGACGCTGATACCCACCACCATCGGCGGGCTGCTGTCAGCCATCGGCATCGCCGGCATGGACCGGCTGGTGCGGCTGAACGTCATTGCCCGCTCGGGCCGTGCAGTGGAAGCCGCCGGTGACGTGCATACGCTGATGCTCGACAAGACCGGTACGATCACCTTCGGCAACCGCCGCTGCAGCGCGCTGCATGCAGCACCGGGCATCGCTGCCAAGGAACTGGGGGAGGGCGCCTTGCTGGCCTCGCTGGCTGACGATACCGCCGAGGGCAAGTCGATTGTCGAGTACCTGCGCCAGTTGCACGACTTCGTCGAGCCTCCCGCCGGTCAGTTCGAAGCCGTGGCCTTCAGCGCCGAAACGCGCCTGTCGGGCATCGACTACCAGCAGCACCGCTACCGCAAGGGCGCGGTAGATGCCGTGCTGGCGTTCGTCGGCATGCAACGCCTGGAAATGCCCCCGGCGCTGGCCCGCGAAGTGGAACGTATTGCCCAGAGTGGCGGCACACCACTGCTGGTGTGTATCGACAAGCGCCTGCTTGGCGTGATCCACCTCAAGGACGTGGTCAAACCCGGCATCCGCGAGCGCTTCGCCGAACTGCGCAAGCTGGGCATCCGCACGGTCATGGTGACCGGCGACAACCCGTTGACTGCCGCTGCCATCGCCGCCGAAGCGGGCGTGGATGACGTACTGGCCGAGGCCACCCCCGAGAAGAAGCTGGCGCGCATTCGCCAGGAGCAGAACGACGGTCGCCTGGTGGCCATGTGCGGCGACGGCGCCAACGACGCCCCGGCACTGGCCCAGGCCGATGTGGGCATGGCCATGAACGACGGCACCCAGGCCGCGCGCGAGGCGGCCAACATGGTCGACCTGGACAGCGACCCGACCAAGCTGCTGGATGTAGTACAGGTCGGCAAGGAGTTGCTGGTGACCCGCGGTGCGTTGACCACGTTCTCTATTGCCAACGACGTGGCCAAGTACTTCGCCATCCTGCCGGCACTGTTTGCGGCCATCTACCCGCAGCTGGGCGTACTCAACCTGATGCACCTGGCCAGCCCACAGAGCGCGATCCTGTCGGCCATCGTGTTCAACGCGCTGATCATCATCGTGCTGATCCCGCTGGCGTTGCGTGGCGTGCGGGTGCAGGCGGCCAGTGCGGCGCACCTGTTGCGGCGCAACCTGCTGATCTACGGGCTGGGCGGCATTCTGGTGCCGTTTGCCGGGATCAAGCTGATCGACCTGCTGCTCAACGCCCTGAACCTGGTCTGAGGAGGCCGCCATGAATGCTTATGTACGCCCGGCGTTGAGCCTGGCCCTGTTGATGACGCTGGTGACCGGCGCACTGTATCCGCTGGCAGTGACCGGCATCGCCCAGGTTGTTTTTCCGGACCAGGCCAATGGCAGCCTGGTGCGGGATGACCAGGGCCAGGTGCGCGGTTCGGCACTGATCGCCCAGGAATTCAAGGGTGATGGCTGGTTCCATGCACGGCCGTCGGCAGGCGCTTACGCCACGGTGGCCAGCGGTGCCAGCAACCTTTCGCCAAGCAACCCGGCGCTGGCCGAGCGGGTCAAGGGGGAGGCGGCTGCGCTGTATCAGGTGCAGCAGGGGCCGGTGCCGCAGGCGTTGCTGACCACCTCGGGCAGCGGCCTCGACCCACACCTGCCACCGGAGGCCGTTGCCTATCAGATCCCACGTGTGGCGGCGGCGCGGAAACTGCCGGTGGAGCGCTTGCAAGCCTTGCAGGAAGAGGCCACCCTCCACCCATTGATCGGCCCACCAGTGGTCAATGTACTGGCGTTGAACAAGGCCTTGGAAAAGCTCGCAATTACCAAATGAAATTGAAGCGGTAGCAGGGACCCTGTGGGAGCGGGTCACCCGCGAATGCGATAGTGCTGCCAGCAACGCATTCGCGGGTGAACCCGCTCCCACAGTTACGGTGCTTGCCCCTGAAATAGCAAAGGATGAAACATGAGTGATTCCGCCCGCGCAGATGCGCTGTTGGCTAACCTACCGCGCACCGGCCGGGGTCGGCTGAAGGTGTTCCTTGGCGCCGCCCCCGGCGTCGGCAAGACCTTCGCCATGCTCCAGGCCGCCCACGGCCAGCAACGTCAGGGTGTGCAGGTACTGGCCGGGGTGGTGGAAACCCACGGCCGTGCTGAAACCGAAGCGCTGCTCGCCGGCCTTCAGCAGCAGCCGTTGCTGCGCAGCCAGTACCGTGGCGTCACCCTTGAGGAAATGGACCTCGACGGCCTGCTCAAGGCTGCGCCGGCCTTGGCTCTGGTCGACGAACTGGCCCACACCAACGCCCCCGGCAGCCGCCACGCCAAGCGCTGGCAGGACGTGCAGGAGCTGCTGGCCGCCGGCATCGACGTGTACACCACGGTCAACGTCCAGCACCTGGAAAGCCTCAACGACAAGGTGCGCGACATCACGGGCGTACAAGTGCGTGAAACCCTGCCGGACTGGGTGCTGCAGGAAGCCTTCGAACTGGTGCTGATCGACCTGCCACCCCGCGAACTGCTCGAACGCCTGCGCGAGGGCAAGGTGTACGTGCCCGAGCAGGCGCGGGCGGCCATCGATGCGTACTTCTCGCAAACCAACCTCACTGCCTTGCGCGAACTGGCCATGCAAACTGCCGCCGCGCAGGTCGATGCCGACCTCGCCGACGGCTATCGCCAGCGTGGCCAAGAGGCCCCGGCCTTGCGCGGGCGGCTTCTGGTAGGCGTGGACGGCGACGACCAGGCCGAACGCCTGGTGCGCCATGCCAGCCGCGTGGCGCAACGCCGCCACCTGCCTTGGAGCCTCGTGCATGTGGACAACGGCCGCCTGCGCGACGAAACCGCGCGTCACCGCTTGCAGGCCGCGCAGCAGCTGGCCGAGCGCCTGGGCGGTGAGGTGGTGCTGCTAAGGGCTGGCGAAGTGGCGCGCACGTTGATCCAGCATGCCGCCGAACGGCGGGCCAGCCTGGTGCTGGTGGGGCAGTCCCGTGACCGCCTGCGTCGTCGCCTGTTCGGTGCCGGTGTGGCTGCGCGGCTGCTGCGCGAAAGCCATGGGCTGGAAATCAACGTGCTGGACCGCGACGTGCAGCCGCACGCACCGCGGTCGGCGGTGCGGCGGGTGTGGGTGTGGCGCCACTACCTGCTGGCGCTGCTGGCCACGGTCATGGCGGCGGGGCTGGCCTGGGCGGTGTCGAGTGTGCTGGCGCTGCCAAACATCTCGCTGGTGTTTCTGGCTGCGGTGTTGCTGGTGGCGGTGCGCAGCAGCCTGGGGCCTGCGCTGGCGTGCGCCGCGTTATCGTTCCTGACTTACGATTTTCTGTTCATTCCACCCAATTTCTCGTTCAGCATCCAGCGCGAAGAAGACGTGCTGACCTTGGTGTTCTTCCTGCTGATGGCCGCGCTTACCGGCAACCTGGCCGCGCGCCAGCGCCGCCAGTTGCAGGCGCTGCGCGAAACTCAGGCGCAGACCAGCCAGTTGCTCGACCTGTCGCGCCGACTGACCGTGGCCACCGACCGCCAGGCCGTGTTCAATGCCGCCGGCCAGCATCTGGACGGCTGGCAAGACATGCAGGTGTGCCTGCTGGAGCGCAACGCTGAAGGCCAGCTGCAGGTGGCCAGCGGCGAAGCCTACGCCTTCAGCGACACCGAACGGGCTGCCGCCGATTGGGCCTGGCAGCACGGCCAGGCCGCTGGCCATGGCAGCGACACCTTGCCCAATGGCCGCTGGTGGTGGTGGCCGCTGGCGGTGGACGAACAGCCTTTGGCACTGCTGGGGGTGCGCCCGCGCAACGGGCAGCCGCTCAACGACCCACGCCGGCGTCTGCTGACGGCCTTGGGCCAGCCACTGGCTCAGGCCCTGGCCCGCGCCCGTCTGGCCGAGCAGTTGGAGGCTGCGCGCCTGCATGGCGAAACCGAGCAGCTGCGCAGCGCCTTGCTGGCGTCAGTCTCCCACGACCTGCGCACGCCGTTGACCGCCATGCGCGGCAGTATCGACAGCCTGCTGGCGTTGGGCGAAGCGATCCCGCCTGAAGACCGCCGCGAGCTGTTGGAGGGCACCCGCAACGAGGCCGAACGCCTCGACCGCTATATCCAGAACCTGCTGGACATGACCCGCCTGGGCCATGGTGGCCTCAAGCTTGCCCGCGACTGGGTAGCCCCGGGCGATATCGTTGGCAGTGCGCTGAACCGCCTGCGCGTCGTGCTGGCGCCGCTGCGGGTGCACACCGACGTACCGGCCGAGCTGCCGTTGCTGTTCGTGCATGCGGCGCTGATCGAACAGGCGCTGGTCAACGTGCTGGAAAACGCCGCACGCTTTTCCCCGGGCAATGGTCGGCTTGAGCTGCAAGTGGCCGTGCATGAAGACCAGTTGCGCTTTACCGTCAGCGACCAGGGCCCGGGTATTCCAGTCGCCGACCGCGAGAAGATTTTCGACATGTTCTATACCGCTGCCCGTGGTGACCGCGGCGGGCAGGGCACAGGCCTGGGCCTGGCAATCTGCCAGGGCATGATCGGCGCCCATGGCGGGCAGATTCTGGTGGGCGAAGGCATCGATGGCCAGGGCACCGGCATCACTTTATGCTTGCCGCTACCCCCTCAACCTGAAGCCGAAAGCGAAACCCCATGAGCCAGTCCGCTACCCTGTTGGTCATCGACGATGAACCGCAGATCCGCAAGTTCCTGCGCATCAGCCTGGCCTCGCAGGGCTACAAGGTGCTCGAAGCCGCTACCGGCCAGGAAGGGCTGGCCCAGGCTGCACTGGGCAAGCCGGACCTGGTGGTGCTCGACCTGGGCCTGCCGGACATGGACGGCCAGCAGGTGCTGCGTGAACTGCGCGAATGGAGCGCGGTGCCGGTGATGGTGCTGTCGGTGCGCGCCAGTGAAGTGCAGAAGGTGGATGCGCTGGACGGCGGGGCCAACGACTACGTGACCAAGCCGTTTGGCATCCAGGAATTTCTGGCGCGGGTGCGGGCCTTGCTACGCCAGGTGCCACAGGCCGGGGGCTCGGAAGTGGCAGCCAGCTTTGGGCCGCTGACCGTGGATTTTGCCTTTCGCCGGGTGACCCTGGACGGTGTGGAGGTGGCGTTGACGCGCAAGGAGTATGCCTTGCTGGCGCTATTGGCCGGGCACCCAGGGCGGGTGATTACCCAGCAGCAACTGCTCAAGGATGTCTGGGGGCCTACCCATGTAGAGAATACCCACTACCTTCGGATCGTGGTCGGGCATCTGCGGCAGAAGCTGGGCGATGACCCCACGGCGCCACGGTTCATCATCACCGAGGCAGGGGTGGGGTACAGATTGGTGGCGCCGATAGCCTGACCCGCTTCCACAGCAACGAGCTCATTGCCCCTGTTCTATACGTGACAGCGCAGCCTAAAGGCCTGGGCAATCTCCAAAAGGGCAGCGACGCCTGGAAGGGGCTTCACGCCCTGGGTGGCTCCTTCTCGAACAGCTGGCGCATTACCTCCAGGTAGCGTCGAGCGCCCAGGCCCAACGGGCGTGACTTGATCCAGATGATGTCTACCCACAGGCGCAGGCGGCTGGCCATGTTGTCAAAGCGCACCTCGGCCAGTGCACCGGAAGCAATCAGCGGTTCAACCAGCGGCTGCGGCAGATAGGCCCAGCCCAGCCCGGACTGCACCAGGTCCAGCGTGGCCAGGTAGCTGTCGGTCAGCCAGATGCGCCGCGACAGCACCATGCGCGGGTCCGACCCGGTGGCCTTGCCTGAGGCCACGATGATCTGCCGTTGTTCGGCAAAGGCCTCTTCAGGCAGTGGCGTTCCGCTGTTCTGCCCGGCCGGATGGCGCGGTGAGGCGACGGCCACCAGCAGTTGGCTGCCTGCTTCGAGGAACGACTCACGTTCGTCGATGCCAGGCCGTTCGAACACCAGTGCAAGTTGCACACTGCCGTCATGCAACAGGCGAATGGCTTCGGTCTGGGTGGCGGAGCGCACTTCGATTTCCAGGCTGGGAAATTCCTGGGCGAGGGTTTCCAGTGGCTGGCTCCAGCGGCCAGTCTGTAGCTCGGGCGCCACGGCGATGGTCAGGCGTTTTTCCAGGCCCTTGTGCAGTTGCAGGGCCTGGGCATCCAGCAGGTTGAGCTGGCAGATCACCTGCCTGGCCTGGGGCTCAAGCGCCAGGGCGGCGCTGGTGGGCAAGGCTTTGCGCGTGGCCCGGTCGAACAGCGGCAGGTCCAGCTCCGCTTCCAGTTGGGCGATTGCCATGCTTACGGCCGAAGGCACGCGGCCCAGCTTGCGCGCGGCGGCGGAGAACGAGCCGGCATCCAGCACCGCGAGGAAAATTGCCAAGGAGTCGCTGGAGAAGGCCATGGTCGGTGAACCTGATGTTGGGGCGCTGTGAGCGAATAGTAATGGATGGAATTGCCAAGGGTAGGGCTTGAAGTATTCGGTGTTTGTGAGATCGAGCGCCGCCCGCGCGGCGCATCGCGAGCTGCGCTCGCTCCTACGTTTGTTTCGGGCCAATAATACCTGGGGCACTTGCGCGCGAACGCTTTGGTGTATGACTCAGTATTGCGTCGTACGAGCAAGGCGGTCGCGCGCGCTTGTCACAGGCGTTACTGGCCAGAAACTAATGTAGGAGCGAGCGCAGCTCGCGATGCGCCGCGCGGGCGGCGCTCGACCTCACAGGCGACGAACTTCCAAGGGCCAACGCTCCAGCCTCACCCAGATCTCTACAGCCCTTCGCCCAGCACTCGGTCAATGCAGTCGACAAAGTAGTCCACGCTCGCCCGGGTGGTGCACATCGGTGGCTTGATCTTGAGGATATTCAGGTAGTCCCCGGTCGGCTGCATGAAGATGCCCAGGTCACGCAGGCGATTGCACAGCGTCATGGTCTCTTCGGTGGCCGGCTCCAGGGTTGCGCGGTCGCGCACCAGCTCCAGCCCCAGGTAGAAGCCCGAGCCATGTGCCGCCCCGGCCAGTGGGTGCTTGTCGACCAGCGCCTGCAGGCGGGCCTTGAAGTAGCGCCCGGTGTCGCGGGCGTTGTCCCACAGGCCTTCTTCCTGCATCACGTCCAGCACCGCCATGCCGATGCGGCAGCTGACCGGGCTGCCACCGGCCGAGGAGAAGAAGTAACCCTCGGCCTCCAGCGCCTCGGCGATTTCGCGGCGGGTGATGACCACGCCCAGCGGCTGGCCGTTGCCCATGCCCTTGGCCATGGTGATGATGTCGGGCACCACACCCTGCTCCTCGAAACCCCAGAAGTATTCGCCCAAGCGGCCATAACCCACCTGCACTTCGTCGGCGATGCATACCCCGCCACGGGCGCGGACCTTGGCATATGCATCGCTCAGGTAGCCGGCTGGCAACGAGATGCCGCCAGCATTACCGTACACCGGCTCGCAGATGATGCCCGCCAGCTGGCGGTCACGGGCATCCAGGTCAGCCAGTTTGGCGTCGACGTCCTGCAGGTAGTCCGCGGCGCTGTCGGCACCGCGGAAACGCCCGCGGAAGGTGTTCGGTGCCTCGACCGGGTGCACCCAGTCCGGGCGGGTTTCCAGGGCTTGCGGGTTGTCGGCGATGGACGTGGAGATGGCATCGGTGGCCACCGACCAGCCGTGGTAGGCCTCCAGCACGCTGAGCAGGTCACGCCCGCCGCTGTAGGCCCAGGCCAGGCGAATCGCCAGGTCGTTGGCTTCGGTGCCGCTGTTGACCATGAACACCCGGTCGAAACCTTCGGGTGCCAGCGCCAGCAGGCGCTCGGAGAACTCGGTGATGGCGGCGTAGTGGAAGCGCGAGTTGGTGTTCAGCAGCGACCACTGCCGCGCCGACTCGGCGACCATGCGCGGGTGGCCATGCCCTAGCACCGCGACGTTGTTGAGCATGTCCAGGTATGAACGGCCCTGCATGTCGATCAGGTAGTTGCGCCAGCCGCGTTCGATGTGTGGCGGCTGCGCGTAGTAGTGCTTCTGCGAGCGGGCGAAGCTGGCGTCGCGGCGGGCCAGCAGGGCTTGCGGATCGGGTAGCGGCTCGGCATCGCAATCGAAGCCCAGCAGCGCGGCTGGCGACGGGCACAGGGCCAGCCAGGCGGCAGCGTGTGATGGGGTGGCGAAGAACGGCGGTTGGATGCCGATGTCCAGGCACAGCTGTACGCTGAGGAAACCACAGCTGCTGCCCAGGGGCTGGCCTTTTTCCATGGCCTGGCCGTCTGCCGGTACGTTTTCCAGGCCCTGCAGCCACAAAGCCCAATGCGCGGTGCGCAGGCAGCCACGGCCGTCGCCATGGCGCTGCCAGGTGCCGGGTGCTGGCGCTTGCACCAGGGTACCGTTGGGCAGGTGCAGCTCCACGCCGAGGGCGCAGGTGGCGGGCTCTTCGGGGCGGTCGATGTGGGTTTGCGACAGGCGATATTGCCCGTGCAGGCTGCAGGCCGGAGCGGCTTGCGAAGCCAGCAGACGCTGGTCGAAACCGGGCTGCTCCCAGTTGCCGGCCTCGCAGTGTGTGCTGAGTACCCCCAGGTCCACCCGTGTTACGGCCTGCCCGGCCAGCTCGGGGAGCAGGGGTGCGCAACCGTTGAAGTCCGGCGCCTTGGGTTGCAGGCCCGCAGCCTGCAGGATGGCCGCCTCCATCAGGGCGATGGGCACGGCGGTGGCAGTGTCGAAAATTTCCCATTCGTGAGCAATGTTGTCGCGGGTGTACTGGTTGCCCGGGTCGACGGTGAGCTGCTTTTCACTGCTCAGCACCAGTACGGCAGCGCGGTTCAGCACCAATGGCCACAGCGCGCGCAGTTCGGCCTCGGTCAACGGGTTGAGCGCCTGGTAGGCCTGCACGGCTGGCAGGATGCGCAGTGGGTCGCCCTCGGCGTGGTGCAACAGCGCAGCGCAGCTTACCGACAGGTCGGCGATGCGCCAGGTGCGCAGCAGGTCGCCGAAATCGATCACGCCTTGCAATTGCCACTGGCGCTGGGCATCACGGGCCCACACGGTGTTGTCGTCGGTGATGTCCAGGTGCACGGCCTGGCTTGGCAAGTGATCAACCAGCGGCATCAGGCGCTCTCGGGCCTGGCGGGTGGCGTGTTCGATGCGGGCGCGCTGCCCGCTGTCCTGCAGTACCGGCAGCAGATGATCGATCAACGCCTGGGCATGCTGCGGGTCCCATTGCAGGGTGCGCGCAAGGCCTGGGTGGTCGAAATCGGCCAGCGCCTTGTCCAGCTTCGCACAGAGCCCGCCCAGCTCAGCCATCAGGTGTGGCTCCATGTGCTTGAGACGGGTCAGCGGCTGGCCTTCGATGTAATCGAGCAGCCGCAGGCGCAGTGGTTGTTCGTCGATGTCCAGTTCCAGCAACCCCATGCCGTTGTGGGCCAAGCGTACGGCGGGTACCGGCAAACCCTGCTCGCGCAGGAAGGCCAAGGCGGCGTGCTGCGCTTCAAGTTCCAGCTGGGCATAGCTGCCATGGCAGGCCTTCAGCACATAGCCACCCTTGGGCGTGGTCACGCGAAAGTTCAGGTCTTGCTGGCTGCCCAGCACCGAAAGGTTGCCGGCAACGCCGTAGTGGGCCTGAAGCACGGCGTGGGCCTGGGTTTCGCTCAGCGTTGGGCTGGGCCGGCCGGAGCGCTGTATCAGCGTGGCCAGGGCAGGGGAAGCGGGCGGGTGTTGTGGGCTGGACATGGCTCTACCGTTGGTACTTGGGGTTGACGGTGAAGAATTTATGCCCGAATCGATTGATGATGGAAGACGATTGTTGTCAGAAAAATTGATAACTAGGCTGAGTTGTAGAAAATCAATGGGGCCGCTTTGCGGCCCTATCGCGACACAAGGCCGCTCCCACAGGTACTGTGCAAGTCTCGAAACCTGGGATGATCCTGTGGGAGCGGGCATGCCCGCGAAGGGGCCGGCCTTTGCAGCACGTTGATCAGCCTTAGGGCGAAGTTCTGGGCTCAGCGGGCATCTGTACCTGGAGCAATGCCGACTCAAGCAAAACCCGCAGCGCCTCCAGCTCATGCATCGAGGTCATCACCAGGATCGAAGCCGGGGATTTTGGCCGAAGCAGCAGCCCCCCAAAGCTAACCAACGGCATTCACCTCTAAAAACGCCGCCTCCAGCAACTGCCGTGTATACGGATGCTGCGGCGCATGGAAGATCGCCTGCGCATCCCCTTGCTCCACCACCTGCCCATGCTTGATCACCATCAACTGGTGACTCAGCGCCTTGACCACCGCCAGGTCATGGCTGATGAACAGGTACGTCAGGTTGTACTTCTGCTGCAGGTTACGCAGCAATTCCACCACTTGCCGCTGTACGGTGCGGTCCAGCGCGGAGGTGGGTTCGTCCAGCAGGATCAGTGCGGGCTTCAGCACCAGCGCCCGGGCAATGGCGATGCGCTGACGTTGCCCGCCGGAAAACTCATGGGGGTAGCGATGGCGCGTGCGCGGGTCCAGGCCTACTTCCTCCAGGGCCGCGATAATCGCCGCTTCCTGTTCCTGCGCGGTGCCAATGCCGTGAATGCGCAGCCCTTCACCCACAATGTCCGCCACGCACATGCGCGGGCTCAGGCTGCCAAACGGGTCCTGGAACACCACCTGCATTTCCCGCCGCAGCGGCCGTACGGCCTTCTGGTTCAGCCCTTGCAGGTTCTGCCCATGGAAGCGGATGCCGCCCTGGCTGGAAATCAGCCGCAGGATCGCCAGGCCGAGCGTCGACTTGCCCGACCCGGACTCCCCGACTATCCCCAGTGTCTGCCCTTGCGGCAAGCTGAAGTTGACCCCGTCCACAGCCTTCACATGGTCAACCGTGCGCCGCAGCAGCCCCTTCTTGATCGGGAACCACACCTTGAGGTCATCCACCTCCAGTAGTGGCGCGCCCACCGGGTTGTGCGCCGGCAGCCCGCTGGGCTCGGCATTTATAAGCATTTGGGTGTAGTGGTGCTGTGGCGAGCTGAACAGCGTGGCGCATTCGGCTTGCTCTACAATTTGCCCGCGCTGCATCACGCACACGCGGTGGGCGATGCGACGCACCAGGTTCAGGTCATGGCTGATCAGCAGCAGCGCCATGCCCAAGCGCGCCTGCAGTTCCTTGAGCAGGTCGAGAATCTTCAGCTGCACGGTCACGTCCAGCGCCGTGGTCGGCTCATCTGCAATCAGCAGTTCCGGCTCGTTGGCCAGTGCCATGGCGATCATTACCCGTTGGCGCTGCCCGCCCGACAGCTCGTGGGGCAGGGCCTTCAAGCGCTTGTGCGGCTCGGGAATGCCGACCAGGTCCAGCAGCTCCAGGGTACGTGCGGTCGCTTCCTTGCCGGTCAGGCCCTTGTGCAGCAGAAGGATTTCGTTGATCTGCTTCTCGATGCAGTGCAGCGGGTTGAGCGAGGTCATCGGCTCCTGGAAGATCATCGCAATGCGGTTGCCGCGAATGCGCTGCAGGGTCTTCTCGTTCTGCTGCAGCAGGTCCTTGCCTTCGTAGCGGATGCTGCCGCTGGGGTGGCGGGCCAGGGGGTAGGGCAGCAGGCGCAGGATCGAGTGCGCGGTGACCGATTTGCCCGAGCCACTTTCGCCCACCAGCGCCAGCGTCTCGCCTTTGCGGATGTCAAAGCTGATGCCATCCACCACCCGGTTGACCTGGTCCCCGGTCACGAACTCCACGGCCAGGTCCCGCACTTCGATCAGGTTCTGTTCACTCATGTCACTTCCTCGGGTCGAAGGCATCGCGGGCGGATTCGCCGATGAACACCAGCAGGCTCAGCATCAGCGCCAGCACGGCGAAGGCGCTGATGCCCAGCCACGGCGCTTGCAAGTTGGACTTGCCCTGCGCCACCAGCTCGCCCAGCGATGGCGAACCGGCAGGCAGGCCGAAGCCGAGAAAGTCCAGGGCGGTGAGGGTGCCGATCGCGCCGGTGAGAATGAATGGCATGAAGGTCATGGTCGAGATCATGGCGTTGGGCAGGATGTGCCGGTACATGATCGCGCCGTTGCGCATGCCCAACGCACGGGCGGCGCGCACGTATTCAAGGTTACGCCCACGCAGGAATTCGGCGCGTACCACGTCCACCAGGCTCATCCACGAGAACAGCAGCATGATACCCAGCAGCCACCAGAAGTTGGGCTGCACGAAGCTGGCCAGGATGATCAGCAGGTACAGCACCGGCAGGCCCGACCAGATTTCCAGAAAGCGCTGCCCGGCCAGGTCGACCCAGCCGCCATAGAAACCTTGCAAGGCACCGGCGATGACGCCGACGATGGAGCTGGCCACGGTCAGGGTAAGGGCGAAGAGTACCGAAATGCGGAAGCCGTAGATCACCCGCGCCAGCACGTCGCGGCCCTGGTCGTCGGTGCCCAGCCAGTTGTCCGTGGAGGGTGGCGCCGGGGCGGGCACGCGCAGGTCGTAATTGATGCTCTGGTAGCTGAACGGGATTGGCGCCCACAGCACAAAGCTGTCTTTCTTGGCCAGCAGTTCGCGGATGTACGGGCTCTTGTAGTTGGCCTCCAGCGGGAATTCGCCGCCGAAGGTGGTTTCCGGGTAGCGCTTGAACGCCGGGAAGTACCATTCGCCGTCGTAACGCACGGCAACGGGCTTGTCGTTGGCGATCAGCTCCGCGCCCAGGCTCAGGCCGAACAGGATCAGGAACAGCCACAGCGACCACCAGCCACGGCGGTTGGCCTTGAAGCGCTCGAAGCGCCGGCGGTTGAGGGGGGACAAGGCCATGTCAGTGCTCCCGGCTGGCGAAGTCGATGCGTGGATCGACCAGGGTGTAGGTCAGGTCGCCGATCAGTTTCACCACCAGCCCCAGCAGGGTGAAGATGAACAGGGTGCCGAAGACCACCGGGTAGTCGCGGTTGATGGCCGCTTCGAAACTCATCAGGCCTAGGCCGTCGAGGCTGAAGATGACCTCGATCAGCAATGAGCCTGTGAAGAAGATGCCGATGAACGCCGACGGGAAGCCGGCTATCACCAGCAGCATGGCGTTGCGGAACACGTGGCCGTACAGCACCCGCGGCCGGCTGAGGCCCTTGGCCTTGGCGGTGACCACATATTGCTTGTTGATCTCGTCGAGGAAGCTGTTCTTGGTCAGCAGGGTCATGGTGGCGAAGTTGCCGATGACCAGCGCGGTGATCGGCAGTACCAGGTGCCAGAAGTAGTCCAGCACCTTGCCGGTGGTGCTCAGCTCGTCGAAGTTGTTGGAGGTGAGGCCACGCAGCGGGAACCAGTCGAAGTAGCTGCCTCCGGCGAACAGCACGATCAACAGGATGGCGAACAGGAACGCCGGGATGGCGTAGCCGACAATGATCGCCGAGCTGGTCCACACGTCGAAGTGGCTGCCGTGGCGCACCGCCTTGGCGATCCCCAGCGGGATCGACACCAGGTACATGATCAGCGTGCTCCACAGCCCCAGCGAGATCGACACCGGCATCTTCTCGACAATCAGGTCGATCACCTTGGCATCGCGGAAGAAGCTGTCGCCGAAGTCCAGCTGGGCGTAGTTCTTGATCATGATCCACAGGCGCTCGGGCGGCGACTTGTCGAAGCCGTACATGCGCTCGATTTCGGCGATCAGCGCCGGGTCTAGGCCCTGGGCGCCGCGGTAGTTGGAGCCGGCCACGGAAACCTCGGCGCCGCCACCGGCAATGCGGCTGGTGGCGCCCTCGAAGCCTTCGAGCTTGGCGATCATCTGCTCTACCGGGCCACCGGGGGCGGCCTGGACGATGATGAAGTTGATGACAAGGATACCGAACAGGGTCGGGATGATCAGCAGAAGGCGCCGCAGGATATACGCCAGCATGTTAGTTGGCCTCGTCCGCAGGGGCGTCGTTCACCGCCGGGGTTACCCCGGGCTTGATCCACCAGGTGTCGATGCCGATGTCGTACTTGGGCGACACTTTCGGGTGGCCGATGTGGTTCCAGTAGGCCACGCGCCAGGTCTTGATGTGCCAGTTGGGAATCACGTAGTAGCCCCATAGCAACACGCGGTCGAGGGCGCGGCAGTGGTCGATCAGGCTCTGGCGAGAGTCGGCGTTGATCAGCTCTTCCACCAACTGGTCGATGGCCGGGTCGCGCAGGCCGATGAAGTTGCGGCTGCCGGGGTTGTCGGCGGCGGCACTGGACCAGAATTCGCGCTGCTCGTTGCCCGGCGAGTTGGACTGTGGGTAGCCGCCCACGATCATGTCGTAGTCCCGTGAACGCAGGCGGGTGATGTACTGGGAAACGTCGACCCGGCGGATGCTCAGGTCGATGCCCAGGTCGGCGAGGTTGCGCTTGAACGGCAGCAGAATGCGTTCGAACTCGGTCTGCGCCAGCAGGAACTCGATGCTTACCGGCTTGCCTTGGGCGTCGACCATCTTGTCGTCGACGATTTTCCAGCCGGCTTCCTGCAGCAGCTTGTAGGCCTGGCGCTGCTGCTCGCGGATCATGCCGCTGCCGTCGCTGACAGGGTTCTTGAAGGCCTCGGAGAATACCTGGTCAGGGACTTTGCCACGCAGGGGCTCGAGGATTTTCAGCTCGTTGGGGCTGGGCAGGCCGTGAGCGGCCATTTCCGAGTTGTCGAAGTAGCTGCCGGTGCGGGTGTAGGCACCGTTGAACAGCTGCTTGTTGGTCCACTCATAGTCCAGCAGCAGGCTCAGCGCCTGGCGCACACGCACGTCCTGGAACACCGGGCGGCGGATGTTGAAGATGAAACCCTGCATGCCGGTGGGGTTGCCGTTGGGCAGCTCTTCCTTGATCAGGCGGCCTTCCCGCACGGCGGGCACGTTGTAGGCGGTGGCCCAGTTTTTCGCACTGACTTCCAGCGCATAGTCGAACGCCCCGGCCTTGAGCGCCTCCAGGGCAACGGTGGTGTCACGGTAGGAGTCGAAGGTCATGGCATCGAAGTTATAGAACCCGCGATTGATCGGCAGGTCCTTGGCCCAGTAGTCCTTGACCCGCTCGTAGCGCACCGAGCGCCCGGCCTTGACCTCGGCAACCTTGTACGGGCCGCTGCCCAAGGGGATTTCCAGGTTGCCGCGGTTGAAGTCGCGGTTTGCGTACCAGTGCTTGGGCAGTACGGGCAACTGGCCGAGAATCAGCGGCAGCTCGCGGTTGCCCTTGTGCTTGAACCTGAACAGCACCTTCAGCGGGTCTTCGGCGACCACTTCGGCGACGTCGGCGTAGTACTGGCGGTACAGCGGCGCACCGTCCTTGATCAGGGCATTGAAGGTGAACACTACGTCTTCGGCACGCATCGGGTGGCCGTCGTGGAAGCGGGCTTCGGGGCGCAGGTAGAAGCGCACCCAGCTGTTGTCCGGGGCTTTCTCGATCTTGCCGGCCACCAGGCCGTACTCGGTGAACGGCTCGTCCTGGCTCTGGCGCATCAGGGTGTCGTAGATGCTGCCGATGTTCTCGGCCGACACGCCTTTGTTGATGAACGGGTTGAGGCTGTCGAAGCCGCCGAAGCTGGACTGGCGGAAGGTGCCGCCCTTGGGGGCGTCGGGGTTGACGTAGTCGAAGTGCTTGAAATCGGCAGGGTACTTGGGTGGCTCGTCGTACAGAGTGAGCGCGTGCTGCGGTGCGGCCAGGGTGGGAAGGCTCAGGCAGGCGAGCAACAGGCTGCATGCCAGCCGGCGCAGACGGTGCGTTGGCGTCATTGGGCTTTCTCCGAAGTCTTGATCCACCAGCTGTTCAGCCCAAGGGTGTAGGGCGGTGTGGTGACGAAGGCGAACCGGTTGCGGTAGGCCAGGCGATGGTTGTCGAGGTACCAGTTGGGGATCATGTAGTACTGCCATGAGAGCACGCGGTCCAGGGCGCGGGCGGCGGCGACCTGGTCGTCGCGGCTGCGTGCGGCAAGCAGGGTGTCGAGCAGGTGGTCGACCACCGGGTCCTTGACCCCAGCATAGTTCTTGCTGCCCTTGGTGGCGGCCTGGCTGGAATGGAAGTACAGCCACTGTTCAAGGCCCGGGCTCAGGGTCTGGTTCAGGGTCATCAGAATCATGTCGAAATCGAACTGGTCCAGACGTTGTTTGTACTGGGCACGGTCCACGGTGCGCAAGCGTGCATCGATGCCGATGCTGGACAGATTTTCGACATAAGGTTGCAGGATGCGTTCAAGGTTGGGGTTTACCAACAGCAGTTCCATGCGCAGTTGCTGGCCCTTGCTGTCGACCAGGCGCTGGCCGTTCAGCTTCCAGCCAGCCTCGGCAAGCAGGCCCAAGGCCTGGCGCAGGGTCTGGCGGCTGATGCCGCGGCCATCGGTGTGGCTGACCTTGTACGGTTCGCTGTACAGCTTGGCCGGTAACTGGTCACGGAACGGCGCCAGCAACAGCCACTCCTTGCCGGTGGGCAGGCCACTGGCAGCGAACTCGCTGTTGGGGTAGTAACTGGTCGAGCGGCGGTAGGCGCTGCTGAACAGGGCGCGGTTGGTCCACTCGAAGTCGAGCATCAGCCCCAACGCCTGGCGCACCCGCGGGTCGCTGAAGGTGGCCCGACGGCTGTTCATGAACAGGCCCTGGGTTTGCGTGGGGATCTGGTGCGGGATCTGCGCCTTGATCACTTCGCCACGGCGCACGGCCGGGAAGTTGTAGCCGTTGGCCCAGTTCTTCGCCTGGTGCTCGATGTAGATGTCGAATTCGCCAGCCTTGAACGCTTCGAAGGCCACCGTGGCGTCGCGGTAGAACTCGTATTCCACGCGCTTGAAGTTGTACTTGCCACGGTTGACCGCCAGGTCCTTGCCCCAGTAGTTCTTGACCCGCTCGAACACCAGACGGCGCCCGGGTTGTACCTGGGTGATGCGGTAGGGGCCGCTGCCCAAGGGGGGCTCGAAGGTGGTGGCCTTGAAGTCGCGTTTTTGCCAGTAGTGCTTGGGCAGCACCGGCATTTCGCCCAGGCGCAGGATCAGCAGCGGGTTGCCGGCGCGCTTGAACACGAAACGGATGCGCAGCGGGCCGAGGATGTCTACCCGTTGCACTTCCTGCAGGTTGGTGCGGTAGATCGGGTGGCCGTCCTTGAGCAGCGTGCGGTAGGAAAAGGCCACGTCTGCCGAGGTGATCGGCTGGCCGTCGTGCCAGCGGGCTTCCGGGCGCAGGTTGAACACCACCCAGCTGCGGTCCTCGCTGTATTCGACCGAACGGGCGATCAGGCCGTAGCTGGAGGTCGGCTCGTCACCCGACGGGTCGTACTGACCGGTGCCGACCATCAGCGGCTCGTTCAGCTCGCTGATGCCGTACTGCTGGAAATTGGGCGTGGTGATCGGGCTCGACCCCTTGAAGGTGTAGGGGTTGAGGGTATCGAAGGTGCCAAAAGCCATGGCGCGCAAGGTACCGCCCTTGGGCGCTTGCGGGTTGACCCAGTCGAAATGGGTGAATGTGGCTGGGTACTTGAGCGTGCCGAACTGCGCGTATCCGTGGCTTTCGCTCACCATCGCGGCTACGGGGAAGCTCAAGGCCAGGCTGATTGACAGCAGGAGGGGACGTATCAAGTCGGCATCCGATCCAGAGGCGTTGGGCTTTGATCGGGTACAGTAACAGCTTGGTGGGGTTGGAAAAAGAGTGCGGCCAGAGGATTGCAAAGGGCCGCTGCGTGGGTTCCAGCGCTTGAGGTGCTGCATTTCCACGTTGAAGCGTTTGGCCACCAGGTACAGCGAGTCGCCCTTGCGCACCTTGTACTGGGTGGAGCGCTTGCCGGATGCCGCTACCCGGTTACCGGCGGCGCTCGGCCCTTTGCCACCGCGCAGGGCCAGCACCTGGCCGGCCCGCAGGCTGTTGCCGGACAAACGGTTCCAGCGCTTGATGTCACTGACCGAGACGCGATTGGCCTTGGCGATCGCGCCCAGGTTGTCGCCGCGTTTGACCCGGTAGCTGCGCGCCGCCACCGGTGCCTTGGCTTCGGCCACGGCGCGGGCGAACACGGCCTTGTTCGGTTGCAGGCTGACCAGTTGCTCGGGCTTTAGGTTGGACAGGCTGTCGCTCAGCAACTGCGCCTTGGCCGTCGGCACCAGCAGTTGTTGCGGGCCGTCCACGGTCATGCGCTTCTTGAAGGCCGGGTTGAGCTGGATCAGCTCGTCCTCGTCGATGTTGGCAAAGGCCGCCACCCGCGACAGGTCCAGGCGATCATTGATGGCGACCGCTTCGAAGTAGGGCTCGTTGGCAATCGGGTTAAGGTTCACGCCATAGGCTTCAGGCGTGAGCACCACCTGCGACAGGGCCAGCAGCTTGGGCACATAGTCGCGGGTTTCCTGAGGCAGCGGCAGGTTCCAGTAGTCGGTTGGCAGGCCGAGCCGTTCGTTGCGCTCCATGGCGCGGCTCACCGTGCCTTCGCCGGCGTTATAGGCGGCCAGGGCGAGCAGCCAGTCACCGTTGAACATGTCGTGCAGGCGGGTCAGGTAGTCCAGTGCGGCGTTGGTCGACGCGGTGATATCGCGGCGGCCATCGTAGAAATTGGTCTGGCGCAGGTTGAAGTGGCGGCCTGTCGCTGGCATGAACTGCCACATGCCGGCAGCACTGGCGCGTGAATAGGCCATCGGGTTGTAGGCACTTTCGATGGCGGGCAGCAGGGCAAGCTCCAGCGGCATGTCGCGCTCTTCAAGACGCTCGACGATGTAGTGCAGGTAGAGGCTGCCGCGCTCGCCGGCACTTTCGATGAAGGTCGGGTTGCTGGCGAACCACAGGCGCTGCTGCTCGATGCGCGGATTGACGTCGATGCTGTCCTGCAGGGCAAAGCCCTGGCGCATGCGCTCCCAGACATCCTGCGGTGCCTGCTCGGCCGGCTTGACCAGCAGCGGTGCAGGCTTGTGCTTGATCCGCGCCTGGTAGTTGTGCGCGCGAACGCTTTCGGATTCGTCAAGCTGACGGGTGCTCTGGCAGCCCACCAGGGTGGCGGCCAGAGCCAGCGCACTGATTTGGGCCAGGCGCGTCAGGGCGACGGAATGAGAGGTTCTGCGGCTACGGGAAGACATCGGCTGAGACAGGTATCCGGGCGAAAAATTTCGGCGATTCTAGAAACCGCTCCGGGCCTGGTCAACCTTTGACCATCGATTGCGATATATCTTGAGGTTATCAGAAGGTGTCCTTCCAAGACCTCAAGGCAGCAAAAACAGTGACCTGCGAGTCGTTTGGATGTCCCTTCCATTCGTCTGCTTTTTGTTTAACTAATGTTTCAGAGGTACGCAGGAAGGGGTTGGTCAGGCGTTCCAGGCCGATCGTTGATGGCAAGGTGATGCGATTGTCGGCGCGTAAACGGGTAACGTCCTCGAACCGCTTTAGAACGTGCTGGTTGGTGGGTTCCACCGCCTTGGCAAAACGGAGGTTGCTGAGGGTGTATTCGTGGGCGCAGTACACTTCGGTATGGGCCGGCAGTGCCGCCAGGCGGGCGAGAGCCGGTTGCATCTGTTCGGGTGTACCCTCGAACATGCGCCCGCAGCCGGCGGCGAACAGGGTGTCGCCACTGAACAGCACTGGCGTTGCCGGTTGGTCGCTGAAGAACGCGATATGCCCCAAGGTGTGGCCAGGGACTGCCAGTACCTGGAACGTCACGCCTAGCACCGTCACCTGGTCGCCTTCGTCCAGGGCCACGTCGCGGCAGGGAATCCGCTCGTTGGCAGGGCCGCACACCCGTGCGTTGGTCAGTTGCCTGAGCCGTTCCACGCCGCCGACATGGTCGTTGTGGTGGTGGGTGATCAGGATGTCGCTGAGCACCCACTCGGGGTTGGCCGACAGCCAGCGTTCCACCGGGCCGGCGTCACCCGGGTCGACCACCGCGCAGCGGCGTTTGGCAGTATCCTGTAACAACCAGATGTAGTTGTCGGAGAAAGCGGGGAGAGCATCGATCTGTATCATGGTGCGGATCCGATTCGCCAAGCGTGGCACATGAAGGCATCTTAGCCGCGATGGCGCGGTGGGAGAACCTTCGAGGGAGAGCGCAATGACCGACCAAGCTTTTGCCCAGGCTGACCCGGACTGGGTCAAGCTGATCAGCCTGGCCCGTGAGTGGTTCAATGGCCCGATCGGCCAACTGATGCTCAAGGAAGAGGAAAAGCTGCTGGAAGAAGAGCTCGGCCGCTTCTTCGGGGGCTACCTTGTGCACTACGGCCCCTGTGCGGAGCCGCCGCCCAGTGCCCCCCAGGTGCAACGCAACGTGCGCCTTGGGGCGCCGCTCCCGGGCGTGGAAATTGCCTGTGAAGAGCAGGCCTGGCCGCTGAGCGAGCACGCCGCCGATGTGGTGGTGCTGCAGCATGGCCTGGATTTCAGCCTGTCGCCCCATGGCTTGCTGCGCGAGGCCGCCAGCGCCGTGCGCCCGGGCGGGCACCTGCTGATCGTCGGGATCAACCCGTGGAGCAGTTGGGGCATGCGCCATTTCTTCAGCCATGGAGCCTTGCGCAAGGCGCGCTGCATCTCGCCGTCGCGGGTAGGCGACTGGCTCAACCTGCTGGGCTTCGCGCTGGAGAAACGCCGCTTCGGGTGCTATCGTCCGCCGCTTGCTTCACCGGCCTGGCAGCAGCGCCTGGCGGGTTGGGAGCGGATGGCCGGCGGCTGGCAGAGCTCCGGTGGCGGGGTGTACCTGCTGGTGGCGCGCAAGATGGTGGTGGGCCTGCGGCCGTTGCGCCCGGAACGCCGCGAGCCGATGGGCAAGTTGCTGCCGCTGCCGCTGGCCAAGGTGAACCGCACGGCGGTCAACCCTGAAACTGACAAGCACTGAATTCAAGAGTGGTACATGAGCGATAGCGTCGAAATGTTTACCGATGGTGCCTGCAAAGGCAATCCTGGCCCAGGTGGCTGGGGGGTCCTGATGATCTACAAGGGCGTCGAGAAGGAACTGTGGGGCGGCGAGCGTGAAACCACCAACAACCGCATGGAGCTGATGGCGGCGATCCAGGGCCTGATGTCGCTGAAGCGCGAATGCGAGGTGGTGCTGACCACCGACTCGCAGTACGTGATGAAGGGCATCAACGAATGGATGGTCAACTGGAAGAAGCGCGGCTGGAAGACCGCAGCCAAGGAGCCGGTGAAGAACGCCGACCTGTGGCAGCAGCTCGATGAGCAGGTCAACCGCCACAAGGTGAGCTGGAAGTGGGTGCGCGGCCATATCGGCCACCCTGGCAACGAACGCGCCGACCAGCTGGCCAACCGTGGGGTCGATGAGGTGCGCGCCCAGCGTTGAGCTGGGGTACAATCGCGGCCTTTGTAACTGATGCAAGTTGGAGCGCCCCGCGTGGAGCAGCAGCAAGATAAACGGTTTGTCATTCTCGATACCGAAACCACGGGTATGCCGGTCAGCGAAGGCCACCGGATCATCGAGATCGGCTGTGTCGAGGTGCTCGGCCGGCGCCTTACCGGGCGGCACTTCCATGTCTACCTGCAGCCGGACCGCGAGAGTGACGAGGGCGCTATCAACGTCCACGGCATCACCGACACCTTCCTGGTCGGCAAGCCACGCTTTGGCGATGTAGCCGAGGAATTCTTCGAATTCATTCAGGGCGCCACGCTGGTCATCCATAACGCGGCGTTTGACGTTGGCTTCATCAACAACGAATTCGCCTTGTTGGGCCAGCAGCATCGCGCTGATATTTCGCAGCATTGCACCATTCTCGACACCCTGTTGCTGGCGCGCTCGCGCCACCCAGGGCAGCGCAACAGCCTGGATGCTCTGTGCAAACGCTACGACATCGACAACTCAGGCCGTGAGCTGCACGGCGCATTGCTCGACTCGGAACTGCTGGCTGACGTCTACCTGGCGATGACCGGTGGCCAGACCAGCCTGTCGCTGGCGGGCCATGGCGCAGACGCCGAGGGTGATGGGCAGGGCGCTGGCGGCAGCGAGATCCGCCGGATTGTCGGGCGGACGCCGGGGCGGGTGATCATGGCCACTGCTGAAGAGCTGGAGGCGCATGCCGAGCGGTTGGCGGCTGTTGCCAAGTCGGCGGGTGGGCCATCGATGTGGCAGGCCCTTACCGAGGCAGCGGCTGGCTGATTTATAGCCTGTACCGGCCTCTTCGCGGGTGAACCCGCTCCCACAGGTACTGCGCAAGGCTTGAGTGCAGTGGGGTTCCCTGTGGGAGCGGGCGTGCCCGCGAAGAGGCCGGCCCTGAGAACACAGGTTCAACTACCCTGAAATGGACGCCATGTCCTTCGGAGGTAGCCACCTGATGTACAAGGACCTCAAGTTCCCGATCCTCATCGTCCACCGCGCCATCAAGGCGGACAGCGTTGCCGGCGAGCGCGTGCGGGGCATCGCCGAGGAGCTGCGCCAGGATGGCTTCGCCATTCTCGCCGCCGCCGACCACGCCGAGGCCCGGCTGGTTGCCGCCACCCACCACGGCCTGGCCTGCATGCTGATCGCTGCCGAAGGCGTTGGCGAGAACACCCACCTGCTGGAGAACATGGCCGAGCTGATCCGCCTGGCCCGCCTGCGCGCACCCAGCCTGCCGATCTTCGCCCTGGGCGAGCAGGTAACCCTGGAAAACGCCCCCGCCGAAGCCATGAGCGAGCTCAACCAGCTTCGCGGAATTCTTTACCTGTTCGAAGACACCGTGCCGTTTCTCGCCCGCCAGGTGGCGCGCGCCGCACACACCTACCTCGACGGCCTGCTGCCGCCGTTCTTCAAGGCCCTGGTGCAGCACACTGCGCAATCCAACTATTCCTGGCACACCCCAGGCCATGGCGGCGGCGTGGCCTACCATAAAAGCCCGGTGGGCCAGGCTTTTCACCAGTTCTTCGGGGAAAATACCCTGCGCTCGGACCTGTCTGTTTCCGTGCCGGAACTCGGCTCGTTGCTCGACCACACCGGGCCGCTGGCAGAAGCCGAAGCCAGGGCGGCGCGCAACTTCGGCGCTGACCACACCTTCTTCGTCATCAACGGTACTTCCACCGCCAACAAGATCGTCTGGCACGCCATGGTCGGTCGCGACGACCTGGTGCTGGTGGACCGCAACTGCCACAAGTCGGTAGTACACGCGATCGTCATGACCGGCGCCATTCCGCTGTACCTGTGCCCGGAGCGCAACGAACTGGGCATCATCGGCCCGATCCCGCTCAGTGAATTCAGCCCCGAGGCAATCGCGGCGAAGATACTGGCCAACCCCCTTGCCCGCGATCGTGGGCAGCGAATCAAGCTGGCGGTAGTGACCAACTCCACCTATGACGGCCTGTGCTACCACGCCGGGATGATCAAGCAGAGCCTGGGTGCAAGTGTGGAGGTGCTGCATTTCGACGAGGCCTGGTTCGCCTATGCGGCGTTTCATGACTTCTTCACCGGGCGCTATGCCATGGGCACTGCCTGCACGGCAGACAGCCCGCTGGTGTTCAGTACCCATTCCACCCACAAACTGCTGGCCGCCTTCAGCCAGGCCTCGATGATCCATGTGCAGGACGGGGCCAGGCGTCAGCTGGACCGTGACCGCTTCAACGAAGCGTTCATGATGCATATCTCGACCTCGCCGCAGTACAGCATTCTCGCCTCGCTGGACGTGGCCTCGACCATGATGGAAGGGCCGGCCGGGCATTCGCTGCTGCAAGAGATGTTCGACGAGGCGCTGAGTTTTCGTCGTGCCCTGGCCAACCTGCGCGAGCACATTGCTGCGGATGACTGGTGGTTCAGTATCTGGCAGCCGCCGCGCACCGAAGGTACCCAGCGCCTGGCCGCGCAGGACTGGTTGCTGCAACCGGGGGCGGAGTGGCATGGCTTTGGCGAGGTGGTGGACGACTATGTGCTGCTCGACCCGCTCAAGGTGACCTTGGTGATGCCGGGCCTGAGCGCGGGGGGTGTGCTGGGCGAGCATGGCATCCCGGCGGCGGTGGTCAGCAAGTTTCTCTGGGAGCGGGGGCTGGTGGTGGAGAAAACCGGCCTGTACAGCTTCCTGGTGCTGTTCTCCATGGGCATTACCAAAGGCAAGTGGAGCACTTTGCTTACGGAGTTGCTGGAGTTCAAGCGCCACTATGATGGCAATACAGCCCTGAGCAGTTGCCTGCCGAGTGTGGTGGCAGCCGATGCTTCACGCTACCAGAGGATGGGGCTGCGCGACCTGTGTGAGCAATTGCATGACTGCTACCGCGCCAATGCCACGGCCAAGCAACTGAAGCGGCTGTTCACGCGCTTGCCGGAGGTGGCTGTGAGCCCGGCCCGGGCCTATGACCAGATGGTGCGTGGCGAGGTGGAGGCGGTGCCGATCGAGGCGCTGCTGGGGCGTGTGGCAGCGGTAATGCTGGTGCCGTATCCGCCTGGTATTCCATTGATCATGCCGGGCGAGCGGTTCACCGAGGCGACCCGCTCGATACTCGATTACCTGGCCTTTGCCCGGGCATTCAACCAGGGCTTCCCCGGTTTTGTCGCCGATGTGCATGGCCTGCAGAACGAGAGCGGCCGTTACACCGTGGACTGCATCACGGAATGCGAATGATCTCGACGCCGCTGCGCGCCAGTTCGAAACGGTTTTCACCGAGGTGGTTGACCTTGTCGCCGATGGCCAGGCGGTAGGTGGTGATGGGGGCGCCCAGCGTGCTGCCGTCAAGTTGCAGGGTTGACTCCTGGAACTCGTGCACGGGGTAGATACGGCCTTCGGCGTCACGGGCGTGGAATTGGCCGACCATTACTGCTGCCATTTGGGTGGAAACCTCTGAATTACGTAGAAAATGTCTGAAGGCATAGACCGTGGAACAGCCTCGGAAGTTTTCACCCTGCGGAAAAAAAACCAAAGCGCCGAGGAACGGTCATCTATAACTACAACGTCCCTTTACCCAGCAAAGGTTGGAAATTGCCATGAGCCAGGTGTATTCGGTAGCGGTTGTCGTGGGTAGCTTGCGCAAGGAGTCGTACAACCGCAAGGTCGCCCGCGCACTTTCGGAGCTGGCGCCGTCCAGCCTTGCCCTGAAGATCGTCGAAATTGGCGATTTGCCGTTGTACAACGAGGACGTCGAGGCCGAAGCGCCGCCGGAGGCGTGGAAGCAGTTTCGCGAGGAGATCCGTCGCAGTGATGCGGTGTTGTTCGTCACGCCAGAATACAACCGATCAGTGCCTGGCTGCCTGAAAAATGCCATCGATGTGGGCTCGCGGCCGTACGGGCAAAGTGCCTGGAGTGGCAAACCGACGGCGGTGGTGAGTGTATCGCCCGGGGCCATTGGCGGCTTTGGCGCCAACCATGCCGTGCGCCAGTCGCTGGTGTTTCTGGACATGCCGTGCATGCAGATGCCCGAAGCCTACATTGGCGGTGCCGCAAGCCTGTTCGAGGACTCGGGCAAGCTCAACGACAAGACCCGGCCGTTCTTGCAGGCGTTTGTCGACAAGTTTGCTTCGTGGGTGAAGCTGAACAGGGCGGTTTGACGCGGTCTTTGCAGGAGCAGTGCGCTGCGAAGAGGCCGGCACAGACGCATACTGATGCGTGATCTGTACCGGCCCTTTCGCAGCACAAGGCTGCTCTTACAGAACGGTGCGCTGCATGCTCTAGCGGAAGCTGTAGGAAACGCCGGCATAAACGCCAAACCCTTCGCCCGGCGTAGAGCGGGCGTTGTCCTTGCCGGCATCGTTGTAGGTGGGTGTCACCGTGGCCGCATAGCGCTTGTTGGTAAGGTTGCGCAGGTCCAGCCAGGTCTGCCAGTCGTTTTTGGGTGAATCCCAGCCCAGGCGCGCGCCGAGCAAGGCATATTCATCGGCGTGGTAGCTGTTGGCATAGTCCACCTGCACCTTCGACGCCATTTGTGTGTTGACCCCGGCATAGAAGCCACTCGGCCAGTCATAGCGCAGTTCGGCCTGGTAGTAGTGCATGGGGATGCCGGGCAGGCGGTTGTCGCCAAACTTGTCGTCATTACGGTAGTGGAAGTCGCTGAAGGTATAGGCCTGGCGCAAGCTCAGCTTGCCGGTGCCGGCGCTTTCCCAAAGGGTGCTGTCGAGGCCGGCCTCCACGCCCTGGTGCACGGTAGCGCTGGCGTTGAACTCCGAGGTGAAGTTAGGCACCACCTCCACGGCCAGCAGTTCGTGGCGCACTTGCGAGTAGTACCAGGCAAGGTCCCAGCGGCCAAGCGCCGAGTCGCCACGCGCGCCCAGCTCCAGGGTAGTGGCAGTCTGGTTCTGCATCTCGATCGGCTGGATCTGTTTGCCGCCTGTGCTGGGCGCGCTCCAGATCAGCGACCACGGGTGTGGCGGTTCTACCGAGCGGCTGAGGTTGCCGTACACCTGCAGGTCCGGGCGGATGTCGTAGCGCAGCCCCAGGCGCGGTGCGTAGTCCCAGTCATGCATGCTCACCTTGCCACCTTCGGCCGGGTAGGTCACGGCACTTTCGCGGCGGGTGTAGATCATCGCAAGACCCGTGGTCAGCCACAGGTCCGGGACCAGTTCCAGGTCGTTGCCGACATGCAGCACGGTGTCCGAGCCCTGGTAGGTGAAGTCACGGGTGCGCGCGCCGAATACATCGCCATCGCGGGTAAATTGTGAAGCGCCACTGTTGGGCAGGTGCTTGGTGGTGCGCCAGCCGATGGTGGTCTTGCTTTCGTGACCAAGCAGCGTGTCGCGGCGGAAATAGTTCAGCGTGCCGCTGACATCGGTATAGGCCACCTTCAGGCGCATCGGACCTTCACGCAGGTCCATCGGGTAGTCGTGATAGACCAGGCCGGCTTCCAGGCGCGCATCGTCGTCGAGGTAGAAGGTGGTCTTGTTGCCCACCCAGGTGCTGCCTGGTTGCGGGCGGCTGTCGTCGCGGGCCAGGTAAGCCGGGTTGGCCGCACGCGGGTGGTGCTTGATCTGGTCTTTGGTCAGGCGCCCGGCCAGTTCGTTTTCGGTCTCCCGGTAGCGCAGGTAGAAGCGGGTTTCCAGGTTCGGGTTGAAGCGGTAGCCGACATTGGCAGCAATGCCCTTGGCACTGCCGCTGCTGTGCGCCTGATAGCCGTCATATTCCGAGTCGGTCAGGGCCACGTAGTAGTCGAGATTGCCCAGCACTTGCCCCGAGCTGATGTGCCGGTGCTGGTAACCGCGGCTGCCGACCTCGTAGCGCACCTGCAGCGGCGCGGCGTCGTAGCCGGTGTGGGTGACGTAGTTGATCGCGCCGCCCAGCGCCAGGGCACCCTGGTCGAAACCATTGGCGCCCCGCAGCACTTCGGCACGGCTCAGCCATAGCGGCTCGAACAACTCGTAGGGTGTACCGCCCGGGCCAGTCAGTGGCAGGCCGTCGAACATCGTGTACACCCCGGAGCCATGGGCCCCCGGCGCGCGGTTGATGCCCGAGCCGCGGATCGACAGTTTGATGCCATCGTTGCCCGCCGATTGGGCGAATACGCCGGGCTGGTAGGCCAGCACGTCCTGGTTGCTGGCCACTCGGCCTTGCCCCACGCTTTGCATGTCCACCAGGTTGCTGGCGCCTGGCACCTCCCGCAGGCGTTCGCTGGCAGCTGTCAGGTCGTTCTGCTCCTCATCGGTGATCAGCACCTGGCCCAATTCGACCGAGGATGCTGCCAGGGCGGGCTGGGCGGCAACAAAGGCAGCCAGCAGGCCAAGGCAGGACGATGGGGAAAAAACGGAACGCATTGTACGACTCCAGGCGAAAGACGAATGGACAACGGCGTTGAGACGAGCGAAATGCCGCTTGGAGCACGAAGAAACTCAGCAAATCTTGCACTGCTTTCGTCAGACGCTTTTGTACGAAAGTTCTTTACAAGCCGGACCGGTGGAGCGAGGCGGCATGGGCTTCGTAAGGTGGTTGCAGACCGGCAGCGATGCCTCGCTCAATCACCCGTGGAGTACCAGCATGACTGACAACGCACTACACCCACAGCAACCCCCGGCGCACGCCCCGGTTCGCCTGACGCCACGTGAACGGCAAGTGCTGTTGTGGTGTGCCTACGGCAAGAGCTCGTGGGAGATCGGCCAGATCCTTGAATGCAAGGAGTCGACGGTTAACTTCCACGTGTCCAACATCCTGCGCAAGTTCGATGTGCCTACCCGGGTGGCGGCAGTGATCAAGGCCATTCGCTACGGCATGCTGGCCGAGCAATGAGGGGGTGAGGTATGAGCAACGACCCTCGGTTACCGCGTTATGCCGACAGCCATGACCCGTTCTGGCCACGGGTGGACCTTGGCAGGCTGCGTGAGCGCCTGAACCTGACATGGCCCGTAAGTGAGGCCGCCCTGGAAGTCGCCGCACGTTGTGCCGCCATCGATGCAGCACGGGAATTTGCGCGCTGGCGCGCGGTGTTGCGAGAGCGGGGCTACAAGCGCCTGGAGGATGTGGCCGGGCATGACCAAGGGCGCGCTTTGCGGGTGTGCTACATCCGCTTTGTCGAAGCCGCGGTTATGTACAGCCTCGGCGTAAGCTCATATCTGCGCACTGTGCGTCGGGGGGCGGCTCATGCCTGAGGCATCTGTTATCGACAGCTTGGCCCTGGGGCTGATTGAACTGCTGAGCGTGGATGGCAGTGTGTTGTTTGCCGCGCTGCTGGGGGCTTTGCTGGTGGGCGCGGCGCGCGACCGCTTGATCACCAGTGCGACCAGTCGCCTGACGCTGGGCAAGAAGCTGTTGCTGGTGTTCGTGACCGTGGGTGTGGGGCACCTGTTCGAGCCGCTGGTTTCGTCATTGGCGCCCTTGTTGACCCGTGGCATGGCGGCATTCGTTGCTGCCGTGGTGGTGATCCCCATCAGCCTCAAGGTCATGGTCTGGCTGGATACGCTCGATCCGCGCGAACTCATGCAGCGCTGGCGGCGCCGAGGTTAGCCGCTGGCGGCTTTGGGCAAGTGACTGGTCAGTTCGCTCAATTGCTGTTCCAGCTGCTGGATGCGTTGCTTGTCCTTGATGAGCAGCAGGATGGCCTGGCGATCACCTGGCGCCAACGTGCGCAGGCGGTCGAGCATGTCGAACTCCCAGCCTGCCTCACTTTGGCATACCGAGCGTTGGTCCCCTTCGCCCAACAGCAACCAGTCCAGTGAGCACGCATGCTGTCTGGCTAGATCTATGCAAATTGAGTATGGAACGCTGTCGCGAACTTTCCAGCTGCTCAGTGTCTGCGGGCTGACCGACAACGCACGAGCCAGCTCGGCATCAGTCTGGGTGCCAGTAAGAAGCTTAAGGCGCGTGAGCACCTCAGCAAGTACGTGAGTACTCATAACAAATATCCATGACTGGTTTAATGATATTCCATGGGCTTAAACTACTCGTTATGAATACAGCCCTGCGTTTTAAGGAGCACTTCTGCAATGAGAACCATCAAATTGAAGAATACACCCACAGTTGCAGCCAATACTGACACACAGGTTGGCCTGGGCAATGCTAGCAGGTACTTGTCGTGAGTACTTACAAGCTGGTTTGCCCGCATTGCCATAGCCGGATGCGCATACGCACTAGCGAAGGGCGCCATATTTTCTTGCGCATCGCTTATTTGCAATGCACCACTGAAGCGTGCGGCTGGTCAGTACGCGCCGAATTCGAAATGACCCATGAACTATCCCCCAGCGGGATGCCCAATCCGGAAGTGTACCTGCCTTCGGCCAATGGCGATTTGCGCAAGGCCGCTCTGCCTGGGGCAGGCCAGGCCAGCGCGGGTGAGTGAGGCTTCATAGGGGGCAGGCAAATAAATGCGCCGATAAAAAAACACCCCGCATAGGCGGGGTGTTTTGTATTGCCGAGGCGATCAGCCGATCAGTTGCAGGCCGGCTTGCTGAACCAGTTCCAGCAGCGGCTGCGGGTAGACGCCGAGCACGAAGGCAACAATGGCGATGGCCAGCAGCATGACGCCACCGGTGCGCTGTTCCCACTTCAGCGGGGCGTCGTGGCGACGCAGGTTAGGCTCGACCAGGTACAGGGTGACCATGACGCGCAGATAGTAGTAAACGCCGATGGCGCTACCGATCACCAGGGCACCGACCAGCCACCACAGGTGCGACTCGACGCCGGTGGCGATGATGTAGAACTTGCCGATGAAGCCAGCGGTCAGCGGGATACCCGCCAGCGACAGCATCATCACGGTCAGTACCGCGGTCAGGTACGGACGGCGCCAGAACAGGCCGCGGTACTCGTACAGGGCATCGGCGTCACGCCCGCCATAAGGCGAGGACATCAGGGTAATGACACCGAAGGCACCCAAGCTGGTGATCACGTAGGTGACCAGGTACACGCCCATGGCTTCCAGGGCCAGGCCCTTGCTGGCAACCAGGGCAATGACCAGGTAGCCAAAGTGGGCGATGGACGAGTAACCCAGCAGGCGCTTGAGGTTGCTCTGGGTCAGCGCCAGCAGGTTACCGACCAGGATCGAGGCCACGGCAATCACCGCCAGTACGGTGCTCAGCACGCCGCTGCTGGCAGCAGGGGAGAGCATGAACAGGCGCACGACAACGGCGAATACTGCAACCTTGCTGGCGGTTGCCAGGAACGCGGCGACCGGCGCCGGGGCGCCTTCGTATACGTCAGGGGTCCACAGGTGGAACGGTACCAGCGACAGCTTGAAGGCCAGGCCGACCAGCATCATGCCCAGGCCCAGCTGGGCCACCAGGCTTGGCATGCTGGTGGTTGCCAGGGCTTTGCCGATCTGGTCGAAGCTCAGGCTACCGGCATCCGCGTACAGCAGGGCCATGCCGAACAGCAGGAAAGCGGAGCCTGCGGCCGACAGCACCATGTACTTGATGCCGGCTTCCAGTGATCGCTTGTTGAAGAAGGCGTATGCCACCAGGCCGTAGACCGGTACCGACAGCAGCTCCAGGCCGATGAACAGTCCGGCCAGGTGGTTGGCGCTGACCAGCACCAGGCCACCGAGGGCCGACATCAGCAGCAGCAGATACAGTTCTTCACGGTTGCCCGGGAAGCCCTTGGCGCCTTCGCCGAGGTAGGCGTGGGCCAATGTCACGCACGCTAGCGTCGCCACCAGGATGATCGCCATGTACAGGCAGGCGAACTTGTCGATGGTGATCAACGGGGTGACCGCCAGCGGCGCTACTTTCAGCGCCGGCAGGATCGACAGCAGGGCCAGGTTCAGGCCCACGGTGGACAGCAGGAAGGTCTGCGAGTGGTTGCGCTTCCAGGCGATCGCCAGCATCACCACCACCGTGGTGATGGTGGTGATCAGCATCGGCGCCAATGCGATGAAGTGTTGAGTGGTGAATTCCATAGCGCTCTTACCGGGCCGAAGCGAGTTGAGTGAAAGCGGAACCGAGCCACTGCTGCACACCACTCATGGTGGCGGCAGAGGTGTCGAGGAACGGCTGCGGGTACACGCCCAGCAGGATCAGCAGTACCGCCAGGCCCAGCACCATGATCAGTTCGCGACCGTCCATGCCGGCCAGTACGGTATCGGCCTTGGCCGGGCCGAAGTAGGCGCGGTGGATCATGATCAGCGAGTAGACCGAACCGAATACCAGGCCGGTGGTGGCGATCACGGTGATCCATGGTACGTGCGCGAAGCTGCCGATCAGGATCAGGAACTCGCCGACGAAGTTGCCGGTACCCGGCAGCCCCAGGGATGCTGCGGCGAAGAACAGGCTGATCGCCGGCAGGTAGGCGATGCGGTGCCACAGGCCGCCCATCTGGCGCATGTCACGGGTGTGCAGGCGTTCGTACAACTGGCCGGACAGGATGAACAGCGCGGCAGCCGACAGGCCGTGGGCCAGCATCTGAATCACCGCACCTTGCAGAGCCTGCTGGCTGCCGGAGTAGATACCGATCAGCACGAAGCCCATGTGCGAGACGCTGGAGAAGGCGATCAGGCGCTTGATGTCGGTTTGCGCAAAGGCCAGGAAGGCACCGTAGAAGATACCGATCAGGCCCAGGGTCATGGCGATGGGCGCGAACTCGGCCGAGGCGTTCGGGAACAGCGGCAAGGCGAAGCGCAGCAGGCCGTAGGCCGCGGTCTTCAACAAGATACCGGCCAGGTCGACGGAGCCTGCGGTCGGTGCCTGGGCGTGCGCATCAGGCAGCCAGGAGTGGAACGGTACCACCGGCAGCTTCACCGCAAAGGCGATGAAGAAGCCCAGCATCAGCACGTATTCGACACCGGCTGGCAGCTCGGCCTTGAGCAGGTCGCTGTAGTTGAAGGTGAGCACGCCGGTGGTGTTGTAGTTGACCAGCACCAGGCCAAGGATCGCCACCAGCATGATCAGGCCGCTGGCCTGGGTGAAGATGAAGAACTTGGTCGCCGCGTAGATCCGGGTCTTCTTGCCGTCTGCCGAGCTGTGACCCCAGAGCGCGATGAGGAAGTACATCGGCACCAGCATCATTTCCCAGAAGAAGAAGAACAGGAACAGGTCCAGTGCCAGGAACACACCGACCACGCCGCCCAGAATCCACATCAGGTTGAGGTGGAAGAAGCCGACGTGGCGCTGGATCTCTTTCCAGGAGCACAGTACCGACAGCACACCGAGCAGGCCGGTCAGCAGGATCATCAGCAGCGACAGGCCGTCGAGGGCCAGGTGGATGCTGATGCCGAACCGCTGGATCCACTGGAGTTTGTATTCCAGGGCCCAGGCCGGCTCGGCGCCCGGAGCGGGGGCGAGGGTGTAGTCGCCGGTCGCCCACAGCCACAGGCCGATGCCGAGCAGCAGGGACATGGTCAGCAGCGCAATCCAGCGCGGCAAGGTGGCGCCGAAGCGCTCACCCAGCCAGCACAGGAAGCCGCCGATGAAGGGGATCAGGATCAGCCAAGGCAAAATCATGACGGGTTGGTTTCCTTTGGCAAAGTCGCAAGATTCATTGTCATACCGCAGCCACTAGCACGGCACCGAGCACCAGCACGGCGCCCACGGCGATAGAGGCGGTGTACCAGCGCAGTTGGCCAGTCTCGGTCTTGCTCATGGCGACATGACCGCCACGCGCCATCCGCGGAATCAGGCCGATGCTGCGGTCTACCGGGTCCTTGCGCAGGATGTGGCAGATCAGCAGGTACGGTTTGACGAAAAGCTTGTCGTAGATCCAGTCGAAGCCCCACGCGGCGAACCACCAGGCCGATAGGGCGCGACCGATGCCGCTGTTGGCGACGGCGCTGACGAAGCTGCGCTTGCCTAGGAACAGCAGGGCCGACAGCAGGATACCGGCGATGGCGATGGCACCCGAGGTGATCTCCAGCGCGTGCTTGGCTTCGCCACCGGCGTGGCCGGCGCTTTCAGGCAGCACGCCTGCCAGCGGCGGGGTGATCCAGGCACCCACGAAGGTCGACAGCACGATCAGCACGCCCAGCGGCAGCCAGTGGCTGATGCCGTGGCCCGCGTGAGCTTCGGTCTTGGCTTCGCCGTGGAAGGCGATGAAGATCAGGCGGAAGGTGTACAGCGAGGTCATGAACGCACCGACCAGGCCGGCGTACAGCAGGCCGGTGTTGCCGCTGGCGAAGGCTTCCCAGAGGATCTCGTCCTTGGAGTAGAAGCCCACGGTCACGATCGGCAGGGCGGCCAGGGCAGCACCACCGACCACGAAGCTGGCGTAGGCCAGTGGCAGTTTCTTCCACAGGCCGCCCATCTTGAAGATGTTCTGCTCGTGGTGGCAGGCAACGATCACCGCACCGGAGGCAAGGAACAGCAGGGCCTTGAAGAAGGCGTGGGTCATCAGGTGGAAGATCGCCGCGTCCCAGGCGCCAACGCCCAGGGCCAGGAACATGTAGCCGATCTGGCTCATGGTCGAGTAGGCGAGGATACGCTTGATGTCGGTCTGTACCAGAGCGGCGAAGCCGGCCAGTACCAAGGTCACGCCACCGACAACACCTACAAGGTGCAGGATGTCCGGCGCCAGCAGGAACAGGCCATTGGTACGGGCGATCAGGTACACGCCCGCGGTCACCATGGTTGCAGCGTGGATCAGTGCCGAAACCGGGGTTGGGCCTGCCATTGCGTCGGCCAGCCAGGTCTGCAGTGGCAGCTGGGCCGATTTACCGACCGCACCGCCCAGCAGCATCAGCGTTGCCAGCACCATCCAGGTGTCGCCAGCCTGGAACTTCTGCGGTGCCAGCACCAGCAGTTCCTGCACGTTCAAGGTACCCAGCTGGGCAAACAGGATGAACAGGCCGATGGCCAGGAACACGTCGCCGATGCGGGTAACGATGAACGCCTTCAGTGCCGCGTTGCCGTTGTTGCGGTTGCTGTAGTAGAAACCGATCAGCAGGTACGAGCACAGGCCTACGCCTTCCCAGCCGAAGTAGATGAACAGCAGGTTATCGCCGAGGATCAGGAACAGCATGCTGGCGATGAACAGGTTGGTGTACGAGAAGAAGCGCGAGTAGCCGGCTTCGCCACGCATGTACCAGGACGCAAACAGGTGGATCAGGAAGCCGACACCGGTAACCACGCCGAGCATGGTGACCGACAGGCCGTCCAGGTACAGGGTGAAGTTCGGCGCAAAGCCGTCCACCGACATCCACTGCCACAGCAGTTGGCTGTACGCGCCGCCTTCAGGTGGCGCGACATTGAACTGCCAGATGACATAGGCGGCGGTAGCCGCCGACAGGCCCACCGAGCCGACGCCGATCAGGGCGGACAGGTTCTCCGAGAACCGCCCGCGCGAGAACGACAGCAGCAGGAAGCCGACGAGGGGGAAGACGAAAGTCAGGAAGAGAAGGTTCATCCGCGCATCTCACTGGCAGCATCGATGTCGAGAGTGTGGAAGCGGCGATACAGCTGCAGCAGGATGGCCAGGCCAATACTGGCCTCGGCGGCTGCCAGGCTGATCACCAGAATGAACATCACCTGGCCGTCGGGCTGGACCCAACGGGCCCCGGCGACGACGAACGCCAGGGCAGAGGCGTTCATCATGACTTCCAGGCTCATGAGTACGAAGAGGATGTTGCGGCGGACCATCAGGCCAACCAGACCTAAGCAGAACAGGATACCGGCGACCGCCAGGCCATGCTCGAGAGGGATAGCACCCATGATTTACTCCTTCGCCTCGTTGCGGCCCAGGTGGAAGGCGGTGACGGCTGCAGCCAGCAGCAGCATCGAGGCCAGTTCGACCACCAGCAGGTACGGCCCGAACAGGCTGATGCCCACTTCTTTAGGGCCCACGGTAGTGCCGCTGATGCCAGCGCCGCTCGGGGCGACGAACAGCACGTACAGCAGTTCCAGCAGCAACAGGGTGCCGAGGATCACCGGCCCTGCCCAGATGCCGGGCTTGAGCCAACCGCGCTCCTGGGCCACCGAAGCCGGCCCCAGGTTAAGCATCATCACCACGAACACGAACAGCACCATGATGGCGCCGGCGTAGGCGATCACTTCCAGGGCGCCGGCGAACGGCGCACCCAGGGAGAAGAAGATCATGGCCACGGAAATCAGCGAAATGATCAGGTAAAGCAAGGCGTGCACGGGGTTTGTGCCGGTCACCACCCGAAGGGTGGAGACCACGGCAATCCCGGATGCGAAGTAGAAAGCGAATTCCATCTTTCTGTCCTTATGGGAGCAAGCTCTTCACGTTGATCGGTTCGGCTTCGTTCTGCGCAGAGCCTTTCGGCTTGCCAGCGATTGCCATACCCGCAACACGGTAGAAGTTGTAGTCAGGGTTCTTGCCGGGGCCGGAGATCAGCAGATCTTCTTTCTCGTACACCAGGTCCTGACGCTTGAACTCGGCCATTTCGAAATCCGGAGTCAGCTGGATCGCGGTGGTCGGGCACGCTTCTTCACACAGGCCGCAGAAAATGCAACGCGAGAAGTTGATGCGGAAGAATTCCGGGTACCAGCGACCATCCTCGGTCTCGGCCTTCTGCAGCGAGATGCAGCCAACCGGGCAGGCCACCGCGCAGAGGTTGCACGCTACGCAGCGCTCCTCGCCATCGGGGTCGCGGGTGAGGACGATGCGGCCGCGGTAGCGCGGCGGCAGGTACACGGGTTCTTCGGGGTACTGCAGGGTGTCGCGCTTGCGGAACCCGTGGGAGAACACCATTGCCAGGCTGCGCAGCTGAGTGCCGGTGCCCTTAACGATGTCGCCGATATACTTGAACATGGGTCAAATCCTCACTGGGCCGCGACGGCTGGCGTGTTGTAGAGCACGATCGCAGCGGTCACCAGCAAATTGATCAGGGTCAGCGGCAGGCAGAACTTCCAGCTGAAGTCCATCACCTGGTCATAGCGCGGGCGCGGGATCGAGGCGCGCAGCAGGATGAACAGCATGATGAAGAACGCGGTCTTCAGGGCGAACCACAGGAACGGCACTTGCGGCAGGATGCCGAACGGGCCGTGCCAGCCACCGAAGAACAGGGTTACCAGCAGCGCCGAGATGAGGATGATGCCGATGTACTCACCGACGAAGAACATGCCCCATTTCATGCCGGCATACTCGATGTGGTAGCCGTCGGCCAGTTCCTGTTCTGCTTCCGGCTGGTCGAACGGGTGACGGTGAGTCACGGCGACGCCAGCGATGAAGAAGGTGCAGAAGCCGAAGAACTGCGGAATGATGAACCACAGGTTCTGCGCCTGGTACTCGACGATGTCGCGCATGTTGAACGAGCCTACCTGCACCACCACGCCCATCAGCGCCAGGCCCAGGAACACTTCGTACGACACGGTCTGTGCCGAAGCACGCAAGCTGCCCAGCAGGGCGTACTTGTTGTTCGACGACCAGCCGGCGAACAGCACAGCGTAGACCGACAGGCCGGCCATGGCGAAGAAGAACAGCAGGCCGATGTTCAGGTCGGCAACGCCCCAGCCCGGTGTGATCGGGATGATCGAGAAGCCGATCAGCAGGGCGCTCATGGCCACGACCGGCGCCAGGGTGAAGATCATCTTGTCGACGAAAGGCGGGTTCCAGTCTTCCTTGAAGAACATCTTCAGCATGTCGGCAGCGATCTGGAACATGCCGAACGGGCCAACGCGGTTCGGGCCGTAGCGGTCCTGCCACCAGCCCAGCAAGCGGCGCTCGACGAAGCTGAGCAGGGCGCCGCAGACCACCACGGCCAGCAGCACCACGATAGCCTTGACGACCTGGATGATCACGTCGATCACTTCGGGGGTGAACCAGCTCATTGTGCTGCCTCCTGCAGACCTTCGACGGATGCACCGAAGATGGCAGGCGGGATGCCGGCCAGGCCTTTCGGCAACGCGACCAGGCCAGCGCCCAGTTCTTCATTGATGCGCAGCGGCAGGCGCAGGGCCACACCGGCAACGTTCAGGCTCAGCAGAGCACCGTCGTTGACACCCAGACGGTCGGCTTCGGACTTGGCCAGGGCAACGTAGGCAGCCGGGATGCGCTGTTGCACCGGGGCGGCGCGCGACGAGCTTTCTTCGCTGCCGAACAGGTGGAAGAACGGCACGGCAGTCCAGGTGCCACGGGTCGGGTTGAACGCACCTGGAATGGCGTTGAACCAGCTCAGGCGATCGCCTTGCGATTCGATCAGGCGCACGCCCGGGTCACCGGCACGCAGGTGGCCACCGACCTCGTCCTGGAACTTGTTCCAGGCTTGCGGCGAGTTCCAGCCCGGCGACCAGGCAAACGGCACTTGCTGGCGCGGTTCAACGGAGCCCGAGTAGCCTTCCATCGAGAAGGCGAACGCGGTGTCCTTGTCTTGCGGGGTACGCGGTTCGTGCACGCTGATGTTGGCGCGCATGGCGGTACGGCCGGAGTAGCGCAGTGGCTCACGCGCCAGCTTCATGCCCTTGATGCGGAATGCGGCGCTGGGTGCGGCATTGACGATACCGGCCAGTTGCGGCGCGGCTTCGGCGCAGGCGCTGGTAACGTGGTCCAGCTGGGTCCAGTCGACCGGCTTGTTTAGCAGGGTGGCACGCAGGGCGTGCATCCAGCGCCAGCCTTCGTGAATCTGGATGCTGCTGTCCAGGTATTGCGGGTCGAACACCTGGAAGAAGCGCTGGGCACGGCCTTCCTGGCTGACCAGGGTACCGTCGCCCTCGGCGAACGAGGCCGCTGGCAGTACCAGGTGGGCACGGTCGACAGTGGCGGTCTTGGAGTGGTCGGCAACGATCACCACCTTGGCTGCAGCCAGGGCAGCGTCGACCTTGGCGGCCGGTACGCGGGCGTACAGGTCGTTTTCCAAAACGACGATGGCGTCGGCCTTGCCGCTGATGACCGCGTCCAGCGCGGCGTCGACGGATTCGCCACCGAGCATGGCCAGGCCGATGCTGTTGGCCTCAGGCACCACCAGGCTCAGCGAGCCGTTCTTCTCACGCAGCTTCAGGGCTTTGGCGATGTTGGCGGCGGCTTCGATCAACGCCGGGTCGGCCAGCGAGGTGCCGGCTACAACCAGTGGGCGCTTGGCGGCGACCAGGGCATCGGCGATGCGTTGGGCCAGGGCCTTGGCTTCGTCGTCCAGGCCGGCGACTGCCGGTGCACTCGGGTCGATGGCGTGGGCCACGGCGAAACCGATGCGGGCCAGGTCGGCCGGGGCGGCGTGCACGCATTCTTCGGCGACGTCGTCCAGCTTGGTTTCAGCCAGGGAGGCGATGAACAGCGGGTACAGCGCGTGCTGGCCGATGTTCTTCACCGCGGCGTCGAGCCACGGCTGCACTTTCATGGCTTCGGCCATGGCCTCGGCCTTGCCTTTGGTGGCCTGGCGTACAGCCAGAGCGACGCGGGCAGCGGTCTGGGTCAGGTCTTCACCGAGCACGAACACGGCGTCGTGGTCTTCGATGTCGCGCAGGGTAGGCACCGGCAGCGGGCTGTTGTTCAGCACGTTCAGGGCCAGGCGCACGCGAGCCAGTTCGCCAGCTTCCATGCCGGAGTAGAAGTACTCGGCACCGACCAGCTCACGCAGGCCGTAGTTGCTTTCGAGGCTGGCGCGTGGCGAGCCGATACCGACGATGGTACGGCCGCGCAGCAGGTCGGAGGCCTTGTCCAGGGCGGCGTCCAGGCCCAGCTTGGTGCCGTCGGCCAGGTGTGGCTGGCGTGGGCGGTCCTTGCGGTTGACGTAGCCGTAGCCGAAGCGGCCGCGGTCGCACAGGAAGTACTGGTTGACCGAGCCGTTGAAGCGGTTTTCGATACGACGCAGTTCGCCGTAGCGCTCGCCGGGGCTGATGTTGCAGCCGCTGGAGCAGCCATGGCAGATGCTTGGGGCAAACTGCATGTCCCACTTGCGGTTGTAGCGCTCGGAGTGGGTCTTGTCGGTGAACACACCGGTCGGGCAGACCTCGGTCAGGTTGCCGGAGAATTCGCTTTCCAGCACACCGTCTTCGACGCGGCCGAAGTACACGTTGTCGTGGGCGCCGTATACGCCCAGGTCGGTGCCACCGGCATAGTCCTTGTAGTAGCGCACGCAGCGGTAGCAGGCAATGCAGCGGTTCATCTCATGGGCGATGAACGGGCCGAGGTCCTGGTTCTGGTGGGTACGCTTGGTGAAACGGTAGCGGCGCTCGTTGTGGCCGGTCATTACCGTCATGTCTTGCAGGTGGCAGTGACCGCCTTCCTCGCACACTGGGCAGTCGTGCGGGTGGTTGGTCATCAGCCATTCGACTACGCTGGCGCGAAACGCCTTGGACTCGTCATCTTCGATGGAAATCCAGGTGCCGTCGGAGGCAGGGGTCATGCAGGACATGACGATGCGACCACGGGTGTCGTTCTCGTCGGTGTACTGCTTGACCGCGCACTGCCGGCAGGCGCCAACGCTACCAAGCGCCGGGTGCCAGCAGAAATAAGGGATGTCGAGGCCTAGCGACAGACACGCCTGTAACAGGTTGTCTGCACCGTTGACTTCGAGCGCTTTGCCGTCTACGTGGATAGTGGCCATTGTTCAAAGTTCTTCGTTGGCCCGCGTGAGCGGGCGTGGCTAATGGAAATCGGTGAGCTTGCGACACGCCGCGAATGAATCGGGCCTGCCGGCAAGCTGGCGAGTGGCACGGACCACCTGCCTAATCATCTTGTTATGCGCCGACCACGATCGGCCCGGCCTGGATTGGCTTGGCCAGGTCTGGGCGGAGGGTGTCACCCGCGGATGCTGGAGCGACACCGGCCTCGAACTCGGACCGGAAGTATTTGATGGCACTGCCCAGCGGCTCGACGGCACCCGGTGCGTGAGCACAGAAGGTACGGCCTGGGCCGAGGAAGTTGACCAGACCCAGCAGCGTCTCGATGTCTTCGGCGCGGCCTTGCCCGTTTTCCAGTGCACGCAGCATCTTCACGCTCCACGGCAGGCCGTCACGGCATGGCGTGCACCAGCCGCACGACTCGCGGGCGAAGAACTCTTCCATGTTGCGCAACAGCGAGACCATGTTGACGCTGTCGTCCACCGCCATGGCCAGGCCTGTGCCCATACGGGTGCCGACCTTGGCGATACCACCGGCGTACATCTGCGCGTCGAGGTGCTCGGGCAGCAGGAAGCCGGTACCGGCGCCGCCTGGCTGCCAGCACTTGAGCTTGAAGCCGTCGCGCATGCCACCGGCGTAGTCTTCGAACAGCTCGCGGGCGGTGACGCCGAACGGCAGCTCCCACAGGCCCGGGTTCTTCACCTTGCCAGAGAAGCCCATCAGCTTGGTGCCGTGGTCTTCGCTGCCTTCACGGGCCAGCGACTTGTACCAGTCGTTGCCGTTGGCGACGATGGCCGGCACGTTGCACAGGGTTTCGACGTTGTTCACGCAAGTCGGCTTGCCCCACACGCCGACGGCGGCAGGGAAGGGCGGCTTGGAGCGCGGGTTGGCGCGGCGGCCTTCCAGCGAGTTGATCAGTGCGGTTTCTTCACCGCAGATGTAGCGGCCGGCACCGGTGTGCACGAACAGCTCGAAATCAAAACCGGAGCCCAGGATGTTCTTGCCCAGCAGGCCGGCGGCCTTGGCTTCATCAATGGCGCGGTTGAGGTTTTTTGCAGCGGTGGTGTATTCGCCACGCAGGAAGATGTAGCCACGGTAGGCCTTCAGGGCGCGGGCGCTGATCAGCATGCCCTCGACCAGCAGATGGGGCTGTTGCTCCATCAGCATGCGGTCCTTCCAGGTGTTGGGCTCCATTTCGTCCGCGTTGCACAGCAGGTAGCGGATGTTCATGGATTCGTCTTTGGGCATCAGGCCCCACTTCACGCCAGTGGGGAAGCCTGCGCCGCCACGGCCCTTGAGGCCGGAGTCCTTCACGGTCTGCACGATGTCGTCTTGCGACATCTCGCCCAGGGCCTTGCGGGCAGCAGCGTAGCCGTTCTTGGCCTGGTACTCGGCCAGCCATACAGGCTCGCCGTCGTCACGCAGGCGCCAGGTCAAAGGGTGGGTTTCGGCCGAGCGCGCAATGCGGTTGGCCGGGCCGAAGGAAGTAATGGTCATACGTAACCCTCCAGCAGTTTGGTGACGCCAGCGGGCTGCACGTCGCCAAAGGTGTCGTCGTCGATCATCAGCGCCGGGGCCTTGTCGCAGTTGCCCAGGCAGCACACCGGCAGCAGGGTGAAGCGGCCGTCGGCGGTGGTCTGGCCGAGGCCGATGCCCAGCTCGCTCTGGATCTGGCTGACGACCGATTCATGGCCGCCGATGTAGCAGACCATGCTGTCGCACACGCGGATGATGTGGCGGCCGACCGGCTGCCGGAAGATCTGGCTGTAGAAGGTGGCTACACCCTCGACATCGCTGGCCGGGATGCCCAGCACGTCGCCGATGGCGTGGATGGCGCCGTCCGGCACCCAACCACGTTCCTTCTGGACGATCTTCAGGGCTTCGATGGACGCCGCGCGCGGGTCCTCGTAGTGATGCATCTCGTGCTCGATGGCCGAGCGCTCTGTTTCGCTCAGGGCGAAACGGTCTGTCTGGATAAGCGTGCTGTTCATGCTTAGCGGTCCACGTCAGCCATAACGAAGTCGATACTGCCCAGATACGCAATGAGGTCGGCAACCATGCTGCCTTTGATCACCGAAGGGATCTGCTGCAGGTGCGGGTAGCTCGGAGTACGGATCCGGGTGCGGTAGCTCATGGTGCCGCCATCGCTCGTCAGGTAGTAACTGTTGATGCCCTTGGTCGCCTCGATCATCTGGAACGACTCGTTGGCCGGCATCACCGGGCCCCACGAGACTTGCAGGAAGTGCGTGATCAAGGTTTCGATGTGCTGCAGGGTGCGCTCTTTCGGCGGCGGCGTGGTCAGCGGGTGGTCCGCCTTGTACGGGCCTTCCGGCATGTTGCGCAGGCACTGGTCGATGATGCGGATACTCTGGCGCATCTCCTCGACACGGACCATGCAGCGATCGTAGGCATCGCCGTTGTGGGCCAGCGGTACTTCGAACTCGAAGTTCTCGTAGCCGGAGTACGGGCGTGCTTTACGCAGGTCGAAATCGCAACCGGTGGAACGCAGGCCGGCACCGGTGGTGCCCCATTCCAGGGCTTCCTTGGTGTTGTACGCGGCAACGCCAATGGTACGGCCCTTGAGGATGCTGTTCTGCAGGGCAGCCTTGGTGTACTCGTCGAGGCGCTTTGGCAGCCAGTCGACGAAGTCCTTGACCAGTTTCTCCCAGCCGCGCGGCAGGTCGTGGGCGACGCCACCGATGCGGTACCAGGCCGGGTGCAGGCGGAAACCGGTGATCGCTTCGATCACGGTGTAGGCGCGCTGGCGGTCGGTGAAGGTGAAGAACACCGGGGTCATGGCGCCCACGTCCTGGATGTAGGTACCCAGGAACAGCAGGTGGCTGGTGATGCGGAAGAACTCGGCCAGCATCACACGAATTACGTCGACCTTCTGCGGCACCTTGATGCCTGCCAGCTTTTCCACCGCCAGTACGTACGGCAGGTTGTTCATCACCCCGCCGAGGTAGTCGATACGGTCGGTGTAGGGGATGAAGCTGTGCCAGGACTGGCGCTCGGCCATTTTCTCAGCGCCACGGTGGTGGTAGCCGATGTCCGGTACGCAGTCGACGATCTCTTCACCGTCCAGCTGCAGGACGATACGGAACGCACCGTGCGCCGAAGGGTGGTTGGGGCCGAGGTTGAGGAACATGTAGTCCTCGTTGGCGCCCTGACGCTTCATGCCCCAGGCTTCCGGGTTGAAGCGCGCCGACTCTTCTTCAAGCTGTTGCTTGGCCAGGGTCAGGCTGTAGGGGTCGAACTCGGTGGCACGGGCCGGGTAGTCCTTGCGCAGCGGGTGGCCTTCCCAGGTGGGCGGCATCATGATGCGGCTGAGGTGCGGGTGCCCGGCAAAGTCGATGCCGAACATGTCCCACACTTCGCGCTCGTACCAGTTGGCGTTTGGCCAGATACCGGTCACGGTCGGCAGGTTCAGGTCGCCTTCGCTCAGCGACACCTTGATCATCACGTCGCTGTTACGCTCGATCGACAGCAGGTGGTAGAACACGCTGAAGTCGGCGGCCGGCAGGCCACGGCGCTGGGTGCGCAGGCGTTCGTCGACGCCGTGCAGGTCGTACAGCATGCTGTAAGGCTTGGCGACACCGCGCAGGAAGCTGAGCACCTCTTTGAGCTGGGCGCGTTTGACCCACAGCACGGGCATGCCGGTGCGGGTTTCCTGGGCGACGAATGCTTCGGCGCCAAAACGGTTGTTCAGTTCGACGACCACATCCTGGTCGTCAGCCTTGTAGGGCGGAATAAAAATAGCGTTGTCCGCTGTCATGGTCTCGGTCGCTTTGGGTCAACGTTAAGAATGAAGCCAGGCCGCCGGCTCCAGGGGGAGCGGGCGGCAGGTCGCTGGATCAGACTTCGTCGGGGCTGCGCAGGTTGGTTACTGCAATGCGCTGCTCACGACGCAGGTCTTTCTGGGCTGGCATCTCGGCACGGTAAATACCTTGATCACCAACAACCCAGGAAAGCGGGCGTCGTTCTTGGCCGATCGACTCCTGCAGCAGCATCAAACCTTGCAGGAAAGCCTCAGGGCGTGGCGGGCAGCCAGGCACATAGACGTCCACGGGGAGGAACTTGTCGACCCCCTGAACGACCGAGTAGATGTCGTACATGCCACCGGAGTTGGCGCACGAACCCATGGAGATGACCCATTTCGGCTCGAGCATCTGCTCGTAGAGGCGCTGGATGATCGGCGCCATCTTGATGAAGCAGGTACCGGCGATGACCATGAAGTCGGCCTGACGCGGCGAGGCCCGGATGACTTCGGCGCCGAAGCGGGCGATGTCGTGGGGTGCCGTGAAGGCCGTGGTCATTTCCACGTAGCAGCAGGACAGGCCGAAGTTGTACGGCCAGAGGGAGTTCTTGCGACCCCAGTTGACCGCGCCACGCAGCACATCTTCGAGTTTCCCCATGTAGATGTTCTTGTGGACCTGGTCCTCTAGCAGTTGGTCGGTGACGGTTTCCCGTTCACCTACCGGGTACTGCTCGTTAGGCGCATCCGGATCGATTCTGGTGAGATTGTATTGCATTGCCAAAGCCTCATTGTTTCAGCTTCGCTTGCCGCTTGCGGCGACCTTCGGGAGCCCAGTCAAGAGCACCGACGCGCCATAGGTAGACAAGACCTGCCAACAGAATTGCTATGAAAACGAGAGCTTCGACGAACCCGGTCCAGCCGCTTTCGCGGACGGACACAGACCATGCAAAGAGAAAGAGGGCTTCGATATCGAAGATCACGAACAGCATCGCGACCAGATAGAATTTGGCGGACAGACGCAGGCGGGCGCTGCCGACGGGCAGCATGCCGGATTCGAAGGGTTCGTTCTTGGCGCGACCCCAGGCCTTGCTACCGAGCAGGCTGGACAGGCCGAGCATGAAGGCACACAGGCCGACGACACCCAGGAGGAAGATGGCAAAGCCCCAGTTGTGGGCGATGAGTCCTGCCGAATCGGACATGCTAGAGATCCTTATACAGAGACCCAGCTCTGCAGTCTGAAATAAGTAGAGCGGCGACGTGGTGTCGCAGGTGCAGTGACCAAATGTCGCAGCTGAATCAATCGCGCTGATTTTATGGGTAAACCCGGTGCAAGTAAAATTTCTGTCGCAAATTTATTCGTAGGATTAAGAACAAAAGGCACTCGTAAATGGCTGAAAGCCTTGAAATTCGGGCATTGCGTGCGGTTTTGTTAATTATGTTTCTTGCGACTGGTAACGAATTACAAGTTCCGGAATGATAATTAATATCATTTGACCTGATGCCATGTAATTTGGCTGTTCTGTGCCTTGTAAAGTTCATCCGGCGATTCCCCCTACTTGCAAATGCGAAAGACTCCTGTTCTAACAGCTTTCGACATGGCGCGCACCGCTCTGGGTCAATACTTTGTCGGTCGAGCGTTGATTGGCTGATGAAGCAATCGCCCACTGCCCGAGCCAGTAGGTGAGGATGATCAGGTACGGCGCGGCGGCGAACGGGCTGACGAAGCGGTCGATGCCGATCAGGCTGTCCGAGATCACGAACAGGCCGGCGCCGATTGCGGCCAGCCCGCCACAGGCCAGGGCGCGCCAGAGCATGGCGCTGATGGCCAGGGCGTACAGCGCGACTGGGATCAGCAACGGGCCGAGGCCGTGGCTGGCCAGTACGCCGAGCAGCGCGATGCCGGTGATGGCGCTGAGGATCAGTGCGGGCAGGGCGGGGCGCAGGGTAATGCCGCAATAGCCGCGCAGGTAAGCCAGGTGGGCACAGAGGAAGGCGGCCAGGCCGAATACGAACAGGTCGGCGGGGATGGCCAGCAGTATGTCACCCATTACCGAAAAGCCCAGGCCGAACGAGATCCACTTCCGATAAGGTGTGGCCGGGGCGCCGCGCAGCCAAGCGACAAGCGCCAGGACGGGAACGGGTTTGGCCAGCAGGGCGAGCAGGGTATTGTCGCTGGCCAGTGCATATATATAGAGGGCGACGGCGGCCAGGGCCAGAATCATCAGGTGGCTTGGACGAGGCATGGGCGGTCCTTGCTGCTGTGCTGCCTCAAGCATAGACGTGATCCTGGGTTTTGCTGGTGATGCCTTTGGATTGGGTTAGGGCTGGCATGGGCTTGGCGAAAGCAATGCGGCGCCTGTGAGATCGAGCGCCGCCCGCGCGGCGCATCGCGAGCTGCGCTCGCTCCTACGTTTGTTTTTGGCCAGTAACGCCTGTGGCAGGCGCACGCGACCGTCTTGTTTGTACGGCACGATATCGAGTCATGCCCCAAGGCTTTCGCGCGCAAATCCCATAGGAATAATTGGCCCGAAACAAACGTAGGAGCGAGCGCAGCTCGCGATGCGCCGCGCGGGCGGCGCTCGGTCTCACGGGCGCTGAAGATGCTGTGGCGAACACCTCTCAGCCCAGGCGCATTTTCAAAGGCACGTCAAAAAGAAAGCCCGGAGCTTTCACAAGCCCCGGGCCTTCGTTCAACAGCAGCCCACTATCAGTGGAACTGCTCTTCCTCGGTCGAGCCGGTCAGGGCAGTCACCGACGATGCGCCACCCTGGATCACGGTGGTCATGTCATCGAAGTAACCGGTGCCCACTTCCTGCTGGTGCGCCACGAAGGTGTAGCCTTTGCTGGCGTCAGCGAATTCCTGCTCTTGCAGCTTCACGTAGGCGGTCATGTCGTTGCGGGCGTAGTCGTGCGCCAGGTTGAACATGCCGTGCCACATGTTGTGGATGCCCGCCAGGGTGATGAACTGGTGCTTGTAGCCCATGGCCGACAGCTCGCGCTGGAACTTGGCGATGGTGGCGTCGTCCAGGTCTGGCTTGGCGGTTTCGCACCAGATCATGTGGGGGAAAAGTTGGGTGAAAATAATCAACTAATTTCAAGGTTGGGGAGAAGCTTTGGGTGGGTAGTCAACGCTAAGTGCAACAAATAGTTTCTGAGTGATTGTGGTTGGAGTTTGCCCTTTTCTTGGTGATTTCGAGGTAGGGGGTGTTTGATATTTTCATTGGAAATCACCTGGGGCATGAGTTTTTGCGCGTCTAAATGATATGGTTTTGTTTTGGGGTTGACCTTCGTGGTTGAATGATGCTGGTATTGTACTCGAGGTAAGGCTTGTTGAGGATTAGAAAGTAATAGTTTGTATTGGTTGTTGTAGGAAGTTTCCTTTTTCTTTGTCATAAAAGTATGCGTGCATGCTTATGGGGGTGCTAATGTTCGAGCAAAGAAACCTGTTCATCAATACCGCCCGCACTATTGAGTTGGGTAACGCGTCTTGGGAGCTCGCCCAAGAATCTGGCCTGACAGATCGCAGTGTAGTTCACTGTCCATCCAACCGCCTGCGCGACCAAGATGGGCATGTTTTCATGAATATGTGCTCATGCTCCTATCTGGGGCTTGAGACTGATGAACGACTGTCCCAGCGGGCAGCCCGCTATGTCTTGGACAGTGGTACTGTCAACCTGCCAACCTCGCGCATCCGTATCCGTCTTCGCGAACTGGATGAGCTGGAAGATGCACTGTCATCGCACTTCACTTGTCAAGCATTTACGGCAACTTCCTGCAGTGCCGGAATTGTAGCTACACTGCCGTTGCTCGCCGCCGGCATATTCACCAATGGTGTGCGGCCCTATCTGATTTTCGATAAGCATGCGCACTTTGCATTGAATCAGATGAAAGCCGTTTGCGGTGATGAAACACAGGTCGCCACATGCGCTCATAATGATGTGCAGTTCATTGAAGATATGTGCAAGCGTCACCGTCAGGTTGCTTATGTTGCCGATGGTGCCTATAGCATGGGCGGTAGTGCGCCCGTTAAGCAGTTGCTTGCCTTGCAAGAGAAGTACGGGCTGTTTCTTTATTTTGATGACTCCCATTCATTGAGTGCTTGTGGCAAAAAAGGCGAGGGTATTGTCCGTGGGTTAATGCCAGAAATAAACAACAGGACTATTCTGGTTTACTCGTTGGCCAAGGCATTTGCTGCCAATGGTGGTGGCATCTTCATGTCTAGGCAGGCATCGTATCTGAAGGAATTTCGTCGGTTTGGCGGACCGATGTCCTATTCGCAGTATCTCAACCCTGCTGCGATCGGTGCGGCTATGGCCTCGCTGGAGATCCACCGTGGTGCGGAACTGCAAACCTTGCAGTGTAGACTGGCCGACAATATCAACTTGTTCGACCAGCTGGTGCCAACTGAGTATGCCGGCACACCTTCGCCCATTCGTGTAATGCCCATGGCGAGCCCTGACATGGCTGTCAAGGTTTCCGAAGCGGTGTTTCAGCAAGGCTACTACACCTCCGCAGTCTTCTTTCCGATTGTCGCAAGGGATAAATCCGGCCTGCGGGTTATGCTGCGTGCGGACATGACCGAACTAGACATCCGCAGCTTCTGTTCGATCGTTGCGCAGCAGGTTCAGCAATGGTGCAAGACACAAGAAGGCCGGGTGGAGGTGCGATCATGAGTTCGTTCGCTCCCCGGAGCCTGCTCTACTGCTCGGCCCTCTACCCAGGGCAATACTGCAAAAGCGAGCTGAGCGACGTCAGGGTACTGGACATGGAGGACGGTGTACCCATTGAGCGGAAGGCTGAAGCACGGCAAAACCTTGAGCGATTTTTTGCTGAGCAGTCTTTAGTCGGCATGGCAGTGCGCATCAATCCCCTGCGCAATAACGAGGGGTTACGAGACCTGCTGTTGCTTCAACGGTTGGAGCACCGGCCAAGATATGTGGTTATGACCATGGTGGAGTGTGCGAGCGAGATCGATGTCGTGCGCGCCAATGTAGCCCGCGAGGGCGATATATCACCTTTGGTGTTTGTCACAGTGGAAACCCCTTCGTGCCTGCGTGACATCCATGCAGTGGCGCATCGTGCCGATGGTTTGATCTTCGGCTCTGCGGATTACGCGGCTAGTTTGGGTGTGAATATCGGTGGTTGGGAGAACATGCTGCATGCCCGTTCTTGCATTGTCGCCGCAGCGGCGGCGGCCGGCATTCCTGCATTCGACACTGCTTACTTCCATCTGGATGACGAGCCTGGACTGTTGAGAGAAAGCTTGGCTGTCCGGGACTTGGGCTTTAGCGGCAAGACGGCGATCCATCCGCGTCAGGTGGCTGCCATCAACCAGGTTTTCACTCCTTCGCCAGAGGAAATCGAAAGAGCCCACGCGATTATCGAGGCTTCACGCTGCAGTGACGACAAGATTACCCGGTTAAATGCGCTGATGATCGGGCCACCTTTCGTCAAACAGGCTGCGAAAGTCATGCGGCGAGCCCAAGAAATGGGTCTCTGAGGAGTTCGGCAATGGAACCGATGATAACCGGATATCAACGAATTTCAGCAAACCGCTATCGGGAAGCCCCTGGCTTGTACTACGAGGCGTTTGTAGTCGGCAACCTATTCGAGCACCGCCCCGGTCGGACTGTCACTGAGTTAGATAATCTGTGGCAGTCCCTGATCAATATGAACAACCACCCCTCACACGTCGATGCCCATTATGCACAGCATACTGAATTCGGCCGTCTACTGGTCAACAGTTCGGTCACTTTGGCCATCATCAGTGGGATGACTGTCTCGACCTTAAGTGCACGTGCGATCGCCAACTTGGGCTGGGACGAAATCCGCCTGCCAAACCCAGTGTTTGCAGGTGACACTTTATATGCCGAGAGCGAAGTGCTGGCAAAGCGGCTTTCGGTCTCACGACCAGGGCAAGGCATCGTTACCGTACGGGTCACCGGTCGTAACCAAGATAGCTTGCCAGTAATTACCTACAGGCGAACCTTCCTGGTGCCCTGCGAAGCAAGTTCGCAGAGCTACCAGATTGGTTGATTATGACGGCCGAGGATTCGGGCATGCTTCTACTCAACGCGCAAGATATTCGCGACTGCACTGATATCACGAAGCTCCTGGCTGTGCTGGCGAGGGATTACCGTGCAAGTGTGCGCACGCCGGAAAAGGTACCGCCGCGGCATGTTATCGAGCATCCCGCGCAACAGGCTTTCTCCTTGTTCATGCCTGCTGTCCTTGCTGATAGAAAGGTAATGGGGATCAAGGTGTCGTCCTTCTTTCCGGGCAATGCCAATCGAGGATTGCCTGCTATCAATGGCGCGGTTTTGTTACTCGATTCCGATACCGGCCGCTTGCAAGCTATGCTCGATGGCTGCGCGCTGACCGCACTCCGTACTGCTGCCATGAGTGCGCTGGCCACCGACCGTCTCTGCCCCGTTGCGCAACCGACGTTAGCGGTAATCGGGGCTGGGGTCCAGGCCAAGGCCCACATAGAGGCTATGGCTGAGATCCGGGCACTTCGGAGGGTAAGGGTAGTGGCCAGAGACCTGGATCGCTGCCATGCCTTTGCTGTCTCGATGAGCGAGCAGGTTGGCGTGCCGGTAGAGGCTGTGAAGTCAATCGAGCAGGCACTGTTTGATGCGGATATCGTCTGCACCACCACTTCCCACGATAAGCCATCCCCCTTGATCCAGTCTCATCAACTTAAGCCTGGGGTACACATCAACGCCATCGGGGGGAGCACGCTGCAAGCCTGTGAAGTTGACCCTTGTCTGCTCAGCCAGGCGCTTATCCATGTCGACGACCCGCAGGCGGCAATGCATGAGTCGGGGGAAATCAGCCAAGCCCTGGCTCGCTCGCTGATCACTCCTGAACAAGTCGTAGGGCTAGAGGCGGTGCTGCAAGAGCCCGCACTCCCATGGCACGCGGCAACCAGCTACTTCCGGTGTGTGGGTCATGCCAGTCAGGACATGATTGTTGCCATGCACCTGTACACCACTGCCTTGGAGCGGCAGTTGGGGCATCGCTGCAACTACTTCGTCAGTTCCATGACGAACCTCACCTAAGCGCACGGGCAATAAGCGTCCAATGGAGAAGGATAAGCACGTGAAAATTCTGATGATCGACTCATTACAGGTGAACTACGTCGAGCAAGGCGAGTTCGATGGCCTGCGTGATGACGGCTGCGAGATCAAGGTGACCTGTACCCCGACGCCCGTGCAGCTGGCATGGGCCGATGGCATCGTTGCATTCCATTCCGTGAAGGTTGACAGCGCACTGTTGGCGCAAGCGTCGCGATGTCGGGCTCTAGTGAAGGCAACCACTGGGGTGGATGATGTTGATATGGCCGCCCTGATGACTAAAGGTATCCGCTTTGCCAACATCGGCCAGGTGGGTGTGGAGGAGGTGGCCGAACACAGCTTAGCGCTTGTGCTGCTAGCTCAGCGCAGGCTGCTTGACTATTTCCAACATACCCAGCTGGGTGGATGGTGCTGGCGTGAGTGCGGTACCCACTCGCCGGGTGGGTTGCTCAAGCCCTGCCATGATACGGTTCTCGGGGTTTTGGGTTATGGCGCCATCGGCCGGGCAGTGGCCAGGCGTGCGGCTGTATTTGGCTACCAGGTGAAGTTCCATGATCCAGCGTTAGTGCATTGCCCTGATGGGGTGGCGCAGGCTTGTTCGTTCGAGGCATTGCTGGAGCAAGCCGACATTCTGACGTTGCACCTGCCGCTGACGCCGGCGACTCACCACCTGTTCAATCAGTGCAATCTGGCCAGGCTCAAACCTGGGGCGGTACTGGTCAACACATCCCGAGGCGGGCTGATTGACACCGACAGTTTGTTGTGGGCGCTGGACAATGGGCAAGTGAGTCAGGCGCTGCTTGATGTCGTCGAGCACGAGCCGGCGATCCTACCTGCACTGCGTGCACATGCACGCGTGGCGCTGACGCCCCATGCTGCGTTTTGCAGCGAACGGTCATTGTCGACCTTAAAGGCACGTGCGCTTCAAGCACTGCTGGCCATGCTGGAGGAAACCTCGTTAGTGACTGCCAACCAGTGGTGGCCCAAAGATCGGGAGGGCGACGCACATGCCTGAACCGATCATCAAGCGTAATCCTGAAGGGAATAGCGAGTTACCGGTCTGGTTCGACCGGGCAATCGCTCAAGACATTCGGGTGTACGGGCAACGGCTGGCTGCTAGGCAACTGCTTATGAATACCTTTGGAAACATCGCGGTGCGCCGCAGTTGCCCACATCGCCGGCGCGATGTCATTTACACCAAACACGGTGGTCTGTCCCTGGAAGAGTGTGGGCTGGAGAATATTGTGGTGCTCGACTTGCTTACAGATGAGTTGGTGCACGGCACTACGAGGCCCAGCTTGGGGCACCGGATGCACCGAGAGATTTTCAGTTGTCGCCCGGACATCAATGCCACCGTGCACCTGCATCCCAATGAAGTGCTGGCGTTCTTTTCGGTCATGCGCTGGCGAACGATGAAGTATGTCTCCAATGATACGGCCCTGGTGTTGGGCAAGCCTCCATGCATCCTTGGCGAGGGCGTGAATATCGAGCTGGACATACGGGCCATTTCTCAATGTGTGACTACGACCAACTGCATCGTCATGCCTGGTCATGGTATCACCACCTTAGGGCGTAATCTCTCAGAGGCATTTCATCGTGCCCTAGCATTCACAGCGGAGGTCGGGCGGCTAATTGTTAGCCAGCAGCTGGCTGTCGCTAGTGGCCGCCCTGTGGTCTATGCAAGCGAAGACGATGTTCGGCATATGTATCGGCAGGGCGAGGAAGTTATTTATGGAGGGGGCAGCTTGTGAAATTGCATTCGCATACCCTGTCTGCAGGGCACTGGAAGGCACCGGAGCGGGACTTCTCCTCGGTGTTGCTCGACCTCAACGAGAATCAGTTTCTCGAGTCCTTCCTTAAGACATTCCTCTCCGATGCCTTGGCTCCGAGGGATCTATACACCTACCCTAACTACCGACAGTTGCTCGATGGGCTCAGTGACTACTGTCAGGTACCTCGCCAGAACCTTCTGCTGACCAATGGCGCCGACCAGGCCATCGACCTGGTGGTACGTCTTATCTTCCCGCCGGGTGCGCAGGTGGTTGTTCCGTCACCCGTGTTCTCGTTCTACTACCAGATGCTGGACGTCAATGGTGTGGGCACAGTCGTGGTGCCATACGAGCGGCGCGGGCAATCATTCCACCTTCCATGCAATGTTGTGCTCGAAGCCTTGTCAGGTCGTGATGGGCTGATTCTGTGCAATCCGAACAATCCGTTGGGAGTGCAGATTGAGCCTGATGATCTGCACCGCTTGATAGTTCGCTGCGTTGAACTTGATAAGCCAGTGATTGTTGATGAGTGCTATTACGAGTACCTACGCCACTCTTGCCTTGGAACCTTCAGCGGCCTTGAGCAGTTGTTCGTTATCCGCTCGTTTTCCAAGTATTTCGGCTTGGCTGGTTTGCGTCTCGGCTACGTGGTGGCCAGCACCCATGCTGTTAGGCAGTTGCTCAAATTGCGTGGTCCTTGGGATATCAACCACGCGGCTGTCAAGGCGGCCCTGCATTGCCTAGCCAATCAGCCAGAAATCGCAGCGGCGCATGGTCGCCAAGATTGGGTACGTACGCGGATTGTTGAGTGTTGCCAAGGCCTGGGAATCGGCGTCATTGATACCCTTGCCAACTTCCTACTCCTCGAGGACGGCCCTGATCAGCGTATGGCCAAAGCGTTGCACAGGGCGAGGATACGATTCAGCGATTGCTCAGTATATCCTCATGCTGGTTCATTGCTGACCAATGTGCTGCGGGTGGCAATTCCAAAGGATGACGATCTGCAGTCGTTTATCCAGGCATTGCAAGAAGCATGAATCCAGCGCTCGGGGCAGGGACGCCCCGCATTAACAGTCACCGACATCAGCCAAGAAGTCGCAGGATGCAGGTATGCCTATACAACAACAATATTCTTTGATCAGAAAACTCTATACCTCCCAGCCACGCGAGATGTTGCTCGACCTCGATGTCTTGCAACACATTGGAATATCGAGCCAGAGGGCTGCCAGCTATGCTAGGAATGGTTGGCTGAATCGCGTAGCTCGCGGTATCTATGCCTTTCCAAATAATGAGCTGAGCCTTGCGGTGGGCTGCTCATACCTGGAACGTCAGAATGCCTGCCTACATTTAGGAGGTAGCAGTGCGCTTCGCGAAGTTTATGAAAATGATCCTCCGCTAGTATTGTGGGGCGATAACCGAGCCTCATTGCCTCGGTGGTTTACCGAGCGTTATCCGGTGCGCTATGTGTATGCACGATTGTTTGATTGGAGTGGTGAGATAAATCTGCGCACATCGACCCTTGAGCGGCGGGGTGGGGTGCTCAGGTCAGTGCCCGAGCGTGCGTTGCTGGAGATGCTCTATGAAGTCGGCAGCAGCCGTGATTTGCTGAAGGCCAGAGAGTGTTTCTATGCCGCTGGCGAGGTCTGTCCTTTGGCCAGTGGCCAACTACTCCAGTGTTGCACCAGCGTGAAGGCTGTGCGCTTGTACCTGCGCTTAGCTCGTCAGGCGAGATTGCTGGATGTCGATGAGTTGCTCGGGCTCTGGAATATTCAAGTTGGTAGCGAGCGTCGCTGGATTTCAAGGTTCAAGGACGGCACGACGTTGTGCCTCGGTCCTCATGGGTAGCGCCGTAAGCCACGGCATTAAGCGAATGAGCCCGCTAATGCATAAGGTGGCATTGCTCAAGTTGCTGTTTGTCCTGGCCAACGGGGTCGGGTCGTTTGCGGCGTTATTTATGAATCGGCACTTTGCTTTGGCAGATGCTGAACTGGCGACTACGGTGTCGCTGATGATCATCAGCTATTTGGCCGGAAACCTGCTGGGTGGACAACTGCCAGGTCGTGTGGGCAGTCGACTTCTTCTGTTGGGCTGTTCGTCGACGGCGCTGCTCGCGCTGTTGGGCAGTCTGCTGCCGATCTTACCCATCGCAATCGGCATGATTTTGCTTTTTATGTTCAGTGCGGGCGCCATCACACCGCTTTTCAGCGTGATGACCGCCCGGGCTGCACCGTCAGACGATCAGGTGGGGGCCTTTGCCTATCTTCATCTAGCCAGTAATGCAGGTGGTGTCCTGCTGTTCGTCGTAGGGGGTGTTCTTCTTAGTTGGCAAAGCCAGTATCTCTTGTGGTTTACCGCAGCGATTAGTCTAGTTTGCCTGGTGACGAGCGCTGCCTTGGCTCTGCCGCTAACCGGAAGTCATCTCGATGCTAAGGATACGCCGCTTAAGGCAAAGGATGTGCCGATACCCGCGGTGGTGATCTTGGCGGGTGTGATGTTTTTCGTATTGTCCCTGCTTGATGGTCAGCGCGAATACCAGTTCCCTCTCTGGTTAGAAGCATTGGGGGTGAGTGATGCGGCTCATCTTTTTGGAGTGGCAGGAATTGTTAATGGGTTACTGGTTATTGTCCTAACTCGACCGCTGATTGCCTTGAGCCGGCGTTGGTCTGCCATGGCTAACATGGCGCTGGCGGCGATCTGCTACGGCATTGGTTTCGGCGCCTATGCCTTGGTCGATACTTGGCCCGCAATACTATTGTTAGTGGTGATCTGGACCTTGGGAGAGATCATCGGTATCACCTACATGGCGACCTTGATTGCCCAGCGAGCGCCGGTGTCGCGACAAGGGTTTTTGTTTTCCTTGATACCTGTAATTCAGGCTGCGGCACGAGTGCTATGCGTAATCTTGGCTGTGCCGATGCTGGCTGGCCTTGGCTTCAGTGTTACCTGGACGGTTTTTGGTTGCGCGGGTGTGATTTTTGGCCTGACCTGTCTCTTCCTACGACGTGGAAGGCTTGATTACTGACAGAAGGGACTTGAAGGCATGAGCAAGGTTGTTGTTATTACTGGTGGCAATTCCGGTATCGGAGAGGCGTGTGCATGGAAATTTGCCAGAGAGCAATACACAGTCATTGTGTGCGGACGTGATCATGTTCGGAACCTTCGTGTGTGTGAGGGTATCAACAGGGAGATGGCGTGTGCGCATTCGTACTCGGTCGATTTGCGTAGCCCTACCGAGTTGACCGACCTTTTTAAGCAACTGGCTCTCGATCACCCACCCATAAATTGTCTCGTCAACAGCATCGGTATTGACGGTCGATCATTCACGATGACCGAGGACTATCCCGAGGCTGATTTCGATGATGTCATGTCCACGAATGTACGTGCGCCATGGCAATGCATGAAGGCGGTGTTGCCTGCAATGCGTGAGGCGGGACATGGCACCATTGTCAACGTCGCCTCGCTAGCGGGTCTGAATGCCAGTGTCACGGGTGGCTCTGTATACACTGCCAGCAAGCACGCGCTAGTTGGAATTACCAGAGCCGTTGCAAAGGAATATGCCCCTTATGGCGTCCGGGTCAATGCCGTGTGTCCGGGGTTTGTATCAACGCCATTGGCGAAGCATGTACTGGGGAGCAAATTTGATTCGGTGTGTGCCTCGCAGCCTATGCGGCGAGTCTGTGAAGCCCATGAGGTTGCTGAGCTTGTGTACTGGCTTAGCTCGGAGGCGGCTTCTTATGTAACTGGTGTGGCGGTACCAATCGATGGTGGATTCCGCGCTTAGAGTTCGCCCGGAGTTTTGGCAGCGCGTATTCGAATCATGCATGAAAGAAGCCCAGGGCTTTCGCAGCCCTGGGCCTTTCTTCAGCGGCAAGCCACTATCAGTGGAACTGCTCTTCCTCGGTCGAGCCGGTCAGCGCAGTCACCGACGATGCGCCACCCTGAATCACAGTGGTCATGTCGTCGAAGTAGCCAGTACCCACTTCCTGCTGGTGCGCCACGAAGGTGTAGCCCTTGCTGGCGTCAGCGAATTCCTGCTCCTGCAGCTTCACGTAGGCGGTCATGTCGTTGCGGGCGTAGTCGTGCGCCAGGTTGAACATGCCGTGCCACATGTTGTGGATGCCCGCCAGGGTGATGAACTGGTGCTTGTAGCCCATGGCCGACAGCTCGCGCTGGAACTTGGCGATGGTGGCGTCGTCCAGGTTCTTCTTCCAGTTGAAGGAAGGCGAGCAGTTGTACGACAGGATCTGGTCCGGGTACTCCTTCTTGATCGCTTCGGCGAAGCGACGGGCTTCGTCCAGGTCCGGCTTGGCGGTTTCGCACCAGATCAGGTCGGCGTATGGCGCGTAGGCCAGGCCGCGGGAGATGGCCTGGTCGAGGCCGGCGCGGACCTTGTAGAAGCCTTCACGTGTACGCTCGCCAATCACGAACGGCTGGTCGTACGGGTCGCAGTCGCTGGTCAGCAGGTCGGCGGCGTTGGCGTCGGTACGGGCCAGGATGATGGTCGGTACGCCCGACACGTCAGCTGCCAGGCGCGCGGCCACCAGCTTCTGTACGGCTTCCTGGGTTGGTACCAACACCTTGCCGCCCATGTGGCCGCATTTTTTAACCGAGGCCAGCTGGTCTTCGAAGTGCACGCCCGCGGCGCCTGCTTCGATCATGTTCTTCATCAGTTCGTAGGCGTTCAGTACGCCGCCGAAACCGGCTTCGGCGTCTGCCACGATAGGCGCGAAGTAGTCGATGTAGCCTTCGTCGCCCGGGTTCTTGCCGGCTTTCCACTGGATCTGGTCGGCGCGGCGGAACGAGTTGTTGATGCGCTTGACCACGGTCGGTACCGAGTCAACCGGGTACAGCGACTGGTCAGGGTACATCGACTCGGCCGAGTTGTTGTCGGCGGCAACCTGCCAGCCGGACAGGTAGATGGCCTGGATGCCAGCCTTTACCTGCTGTACTGCCTGGCCACCGGTCAGGGCGCCCATGCAGTTGACGAAATCTTTTTCTGGGCGGAAGGACGGGTGGGCACCTTGGGTGACCAGCTTCCACAGTTTTTCTGCACCTTGGCGGGCCAGGGTGTGCTCTGGCTGGAGGGAGCCACGCAGGCGAACGACATCAGCGGCGGTGTAGGTACGGGTCACGCCTTTCCAGCGCGGGTTTTCGGCCCAGTCTTTCTCGAGGGCTGCAATTTGCTGTTCGCGTGTCAGTGCCATGGAAATAAACCTCGTCGCATCGATCTTGGGTTAATTGTGCTGATGCTCGGGTGCAGATCAGGGCGCTTGGCGGCTGTCCTGTTCTAAGGAGTGCGGCGGCGAACGCGAAGGCTCGAAGGGGAAGGGTGGGCAGCCCAGGCGAAGGTGTGCTCCGGCAGGTCGGCTCGTGGTTGCCTTGCTGCGGTGCTACGCGATTGCCAGTACTGCGGTGATGCGCTTCCGTCCCTCGGGACAACTTCTTCGTTGCAGTCGCAATCCCGTCGAACCGCCTTGTGGGCCGTATAGACACGAGGCGCCTCCAGGGGTGGGAGGAGCACGCCTCGAAGGCCCTTGCCAGGGCCCCTGATTAGCGGGAGCGAGGCCATCATGCCCTTGGGAAAAAGACCCTGTCAAATGTTTTGTAGTGGTTTTTTTCGCTTACTACATCTTTGGTCTAATGCGACTTGTCAGTCAGTTTCAAGGCCTTTGGTCGAGGCCTTGAATTGCCTGGGATCAGTCGAGAAGGTCGACTTTTACCCGCAAAGTCATGTTTTCACCGCGCTGGGTGCTGTAACTGCGGCTTGACGCGCTCCGCTCGGCTTGGCTCTGCTGGTTGTAGCCTGCCAGGGTGATCCATTCACCGAGCTTTCCGGTGACTGTCGTGTCGGTACTTTGCACTTTCACTACATCTGCACGTTCCTGGCTGATGCGATCATTATTGGTGCTGATTTGCAGACGAACCGTGTCACCGCTCAAGCTTGGCGTGACGTAGAAGCCCTGGGTCACGTTGCGGTATTCGGTGTTGCTCTCTATGCGCCCATAGCCGTCGGTGCTGGTGCTGGTGATCGGGATGCTCTGGCCTACCTGAATGAGCGCAGGCTGGCCTTCGCTGGCTTGCACCTGCTGCATGCCGCCTTCGCGGTTGCTGGTGCCGTAGTGGATGACGCGTGCGTTGCCGCGGTTGTCCTGGAAATTGCTGTCGTTGTTGTCGACGCTGATCAGCAGCCGCTTGGGAGCAGTGTCCAGTTGCTGCAGCAAGGCGCGCAGGTCGTCGATGCGCTCGGGGCTGGCGTTGACGATCAGCTTGTTCTCGAAGGCGTTCACCGTGCCGTCCTTGCCGATGAATGCCTGCGCGGCAGGCAACAGTTCGGCGCTGGCGCGGTGCTGCAGCGGCACCACCTCGGTAGCGGCCTGCGCGGCGAGGCTGGCAAGCAGCAGCAGGGAAGTGAAAAGGGGGCGTAGCGGCATGTCCATGATCTCCGCAGGTGGAATGAACATGATGGCAAATTTGCCGGCTTCCTGCCGGATCTGGATCACGCCGGCGCTGTTCAGAAGGTCGTATTAACCTTATTTATCTTGTAGGCTATAAATTATAGTAGGCAAGATAATTGAGGATAATGACATGGCTGCTGTTCGCCCGCTCCTGCGCCGTGATCAACTGGCCAACGCTCTGGCCCAAGACCTGGCAGGCGAGTCGCTGATCGATTACAGCGCTGGCATGTTCCTGGCCGCGCCCCGGCGCACGGGCAAGAGCACCTTCCTCAACAACGACTTGATACCGGAATGCATACGGCGCGGCTGGCGACCGGTTTACGTGGACCTGTGGTCGGCCCGCCACGCGGCCCCGGCGCAGCTCATCAGTGGCGCCATCGGCACTGCGCTGGCCAGTTTCGAAGGTGCGCTGGCCAGGACCGCGAAAAAGGCTGGTATCGAAAAAATAAACCTGCTGCGCACCCTGAGCTGGGATTTCACCCGCCCGCAACTGCCTGCGGGTACTACCTTGGCGCAGGCACTTTCCGTGCTGCATCAAGTGTCAGGGCAGATGGTAGTGCTGATCATCGACGAGGCTCAGCACGCCCTTAACAGCGAAGATGGCCTCAATGCCATGTTCGCGCTGAAAGCCGCGCGTGACCACCTCAACCGTGGCGACCGTCCGGACGGCTTGCGCCTGGTGTTCACAGGCTCCAGCCGCGACAAGCTGGCCAACCTGGTACTCAAGAGCAAGCAGCCGTTCTTTGGTGCCACCATCACGCCGTTCCCGTTACTGGGGCGGGAATATGTCGAATTCATCACGGGTTTGTGGAACCGGCGCCTGGCCGATAGCAATCAGTTCAAGGTAGAGGACCTGGCGTACGCTTTCGAGCTGGTCGGCCGTCGCCCGGAAATGCTCAACAAGCTGTTGGCCGAAGTCAGCGTCGGCCTGGGTGAGGCGGGCAACTTGGGCGATCTGCTGCGCACTGGGGCACTCAACCATCAGGCTGGTGTCTGGAGTGACTACGAAAGTGCCTGGAACGAGCTTTCGCCGTTGCAGCAGGCGGTGCTTGAGGTAATGGCCGAGCGCACGCTAGGCCGACATCCGTTCTCGCCGTTCACAGAGCAGACCTTGATCGACATCAGACGCAAGCTGGAGCAGGCCCAGGCAGAAGCCAACGCCAATACGCCTAACGTACAGAAGGCCCTCGATGCTCTGCGCGACAAGGAGCTGGTGTGGAAGGCCAATCGTGGCGAGTACGCGCTGGAGGATGCTTCCATGGCTGAATGGCTTGCCCGCGACAAGGCAGTTGCTGGCCGTAGATGAACCTTTGAGTTGTCCCGCCAGTCGCACTCAGAGGGAGTGCATGGGGTGATCGCATGAGGGGTGGCCTGTTCTTGCTGTTGTGGCTTTGTAGCCTTGGTGCAGAGGTAGCAGCCGATGGGCTGCGCATCAAGCAACTGCAGCGCTGCGGCGACCTGCTCGGCGAAGGCGGGCAGCAATGGTGCCTGCGTGCCGAGGGGCTCGGTGCAGATGTGCCAAAGGTATGGCTGGGCGGTGTGCGACTGCCAACAGCTGATATCGAGCGCAAAGGTGACCGGCTTACCCTGAACCTGGCGAAAAAAGCCCAGCGCAGCGCGCCCCTTTGGCTGGAATATGATGGGCGCACCAGCAACCCGATCTGGCTAACCCGCCAGCGCAGTCATGTTGTAGCAGCAGGGCCTGATGAAGTGGCCAAGAACATGGATGGCCTGACTACCTATGTCGATCTGGTCAGCCTGTTGATCGAAGAACAACACGACGGCCTTGGCGAGGCCCGGCGCATTGCCGGTAAATACGGCGCCCAGGTTGTCGGTGCCATACCGCCGCTGAATGTCTATCAGCTGCGCTTACCGGTGGACGACCTGGTGCAGCGTGACGCGATGATCCTGCGCATGGGCAGTGAGGTCAGCGTGGATGCCGTAATTGTCGAGGAGTCCGCCCCGGAGGGTGGGGAAGAGGGCAGCGGGCGCGACACCAGGGCCATCGACCAAGCGGATGAATGGGCGGCCAACCGCTTCATGGACGCGCTGTATTTCTACCAGCGACGGATTGGCGCCTCGCGCTTGCCGGTGCAGCCCGTGCGGGTCGGGGTAATCGAGCGTGAAGTGGACTTTGACGCCCCGGGGTTCAGCCAATACCGAGGCGGCTGCGAACAGGGTCAGACGTGCGTGTATGCTCGCGACGGTGATCGCCCGACAAGCCACGGTAGCCATGTCGCAGGCATTCTCGCCGCGCAGGGTGAGGGTTTTTTGCCGGGGCTGGGCAAGCACAGCCCTGGCTTCGAGATGATTGTAGAGCGCAACTCGGATGCAGGTATCACCGCCAACATTGCTGCATCGGTGAACCTGGTCGAGGATGGCGTGCGGGTGCTGAACTGGAGCTGGGGCATCCACCGGGTCGGCGCACGCGACGTCAACGGTGATGAGGTTGATTCGCTGGTGCGTTCCGGGCTGGCGATGAGTGGCTACGAGGAGTTGCTTGAGGAGTTCTTCCTCTGGCTGCGCAAAGAGCACCCGGATGTGGTGGTGGTGAATTCGGCGGGCAACGGTGCGTCGTGGTCAGGTACCGATGAATACCGCCTGCCGTCGTCGTTCATCACCGAACAACTGCTGGTGGTGGGCGGGCACCAGCGCAGCGACAAGGCGACGGCGGTCGAAGCCCCCGACCATGTGCGCAAGCGCCACAGTTCCAACATCGACATGCGCGTGGATGTCAGTGCTGCTGCCTGCATACGCCCGGCGGCTGCCGCGGCTGCGCATTGCGGCACATCGTACGCAACACCCCTGGTGACTGCCACCGTGGCGGCGATGCTGTCGATCAACCCGGCCCTGACCCCGGAACAGGTGCGCATGCTGTTGCGGCGCAGTGCCCTGACCCTGGGCACCGAGCAGGATTTCGAGGCGATGGATGCCGAAGACCTGACGGCGCCGATCCTGCCTTCGGAGCGTGGTGGGCGCCTGAACCACCCCGACTTGGGGCGTTCGGCGCGCCTGGACATGCAGCGCGCGCTGGACCTGGCAGTGCAGAGCCGGGAGCGGGTGCGCTGAACGGTGGCCGCTGTCAGACAAATTCCGTAACATCGCGGCCCTCGTTTTTGTAACGTCCGCCCGCACTGCCCCACAGGAAGCCCATGAAGCCCGCCCGACTACGCGCCGACCTGCTCGCCGGCCTGACCACCTCGTTCGCCTTGGTGCCCGAGTGCATCGCCTTTGCCCTGGTGGCTCATCTCAACCCGCTGATGGGCCTGTATGGCGCTTTCATCATCTGCACCCTTACGGCGCTGTTTGGCGGTCGACCGGGGATGATTTCCGGCGCGGCCGGCTCGATGGCGGTGGTGATCGTGGCACTCGTTGTGCAGCACGGCGCGCAATACCTGCTGGCCACGGTTTTGCTGGGTGGCGTGGTGATGATCCTGTTCGGCTTGCTACGGCTGGGTAAACTGGTGCGCCTGGTGCCGTACCCGGTCATGCTCGGCTTCGTCAACGGCCTGGCCATCGTCATTGCCATGGCGCAGCTTGAGCACTTCAAGGCGGGTGAGCACTGGCTCAGCGGCGCGCCGCTGTACCTGATGATCGGCCTGGTGGCACTCACCATGGCGGTGGTCTACGTCCTGCCGAAACTGACCCGTGCGGTGCCGCCAGCGTTGGTGGCGATCCTTGGCGTGGGCCTGCTGGTGTACCTGCTCGGCCTGCCCACCCGCACTTTGGGCGACATGGCGCACATCGCCGGTGGCCTGCCGGGGCTGGCACTGCCGGATGTGCCCTGGAACCTGGAAACCCTGAAGATCATCGCCCCCTACGCCGTGCTGATGGCCATGGTCGGCCTGCTGGAAACCTTGCTCACCCTCAACCTGACCGATGAAGTGACCGAGAGCCGTGGCTTTCCGGACCGCGAGTGCGTGGCATTGGGCGCGGCGAACATGGTTTCGGGCCTGTGCGGTGGGATGGGTGGTTGCGCAATGATCGGCCAGACGGTGATCAACCTCAGTTCCAATGGCCGCGGCCGGCTGTCCGGGGTAGTGGCCGGGGTGATGATCTTGCTGTTCGTGTTGTTCCTGTCGCCGCTGATCGAGCGTATTCCGCTGGCGGCGCTGGTCGGGGTTATGTTCGTGGTGGCTCAGCAGACCTTCGCCTGGGCGTCGCTGCGGGTGCTGCACAAGGTGCCGGTGAACGATGTGCTGGCGATCATTGCAGTGACCGTGGTCACCGTGTTTACCGACCTGGCCATGGCGGTGCTGTTCGGCATCATCATCGCGGCGCTGAACTTTGCCTGGCAGCATGCGCGGGAACTCTATGCGGACAGCCATGAGGATGCGGAAGGCGGCAAGCGTTATCAGGTCCATGGCACGCTGTTCTTTGCCTCGACCGCCTCGTTCCTCAACCAGTTTGACCCGGCCCAGGACCCGACCCAGGTCACGCTGGATTGCCAGCATTTGAGTTTTGTCGACTATTCGGCGGTTGCGGCGCTCAAGACCCTGCGTGAGCGGTATGCGAAGGCGGGCAAGCATTTGCGCGTGGTGCATTTGTCAGAGCGGTGCAAGAAACTGTTGAAGCGGGCTGGCGAGCAACATTGAAAATTATGGCTGCCTGTACCGGCCTCTTCGCGGTTAAAACCGCTCCTACAAGGGTATGCGATCCCTTGTGGGAGCGGCTTTAGCCGCGAAGGGGGCGGGACAGGAGAGCCGCTTACTCCCCGCGGTTTTTCTTGACGATGCCATCGGCAATGCTCGCCGGGGCTTCGGCATAGCGGGTGAACTCCATCGAGAAGCTGGCCCGGCCCTGGGTCATCGAACGCATCGAGGTGGCGTAGCCGAACATCTCGCCCAACGGCACTTCGGCACGGATCACCTTGCCGGCCGGTGTTTCGTCACCGTCCTGGATCATCCCGCGGCGCCGGCTGAGGTCGCCCAGAATGTCGCCCTGGTATTCCTCCGGCGTCACCACCTCCACTTTCATCACCGGTTCCAGCAACACCGCGCCGCCTTTCTGCGACAGCTGCTTGGTGGCCATCGAAGCCGCGATCTTGTAGGCCATTTCGTTGGAGTCGACATCGTGGTACGAACCGTCGAACACGGCGGCCTTGAGGCTGATAAGCGGGTAGCCGGCAAGCACGCCGTTCTTCATCTGCTCTTCGATACCCTTCTGGATCGCCGGGATGTACTCGCGCGGTACCACGCCGCCAACGATTTCGTTGATGAACTCCAGACCTTCCTTGCCTTCGTCGCCGGGGGCGAAACGGATCCAGCAATGGCCATACTGGCCACGGCCGCCGGACTGGCGCACAAAACGCCCCTCGATTTCGCAGGTGTTGCGGATTTTTTCCCGGTAGGCCACCTGCGGCTTGCCGATGTTGGCCTCGACGTTGAACTCGCGGCGCATGCGGTCGACGATGATGTCCAGGTGCAACTCGCCCATGCCCGAGATGATGGTCTGGCCGGTTTCTTCGTCGGTACGCACGCGGAATGACGGGTCTTCCTGGGCCAGCTTGCCCAGGGCGATGCCCATTTTTTCCTGGTCGGCCTTGGTCTTGGGCTCCACGGCCACGGAAATCACCGGGTCAGGGAAGTCCATGCGTTCGAGGATGATCGGTTTGTCCATGTCGCACAGGGTGTCGCCGGTGGTCACGTCCTTCATGCCGATCAGCGCGGCGATGTCGCCGGCGCACACGTCCTTGATTTCGGCACGCTGGTTGGCATGCATCTGCACCATGCGGCCGATGCGTTCCTTCTTGCCTTTAACCGAGTTGAGTACCGCGTTGCCTGAGCTGAGCACGCCGGAATAAACGCGGGCGAAGGTGAGGGTGCCGACGAATGGATCGGTGGCAATCTTGAAAGCCAGGGCCGAGAACGGCTCTTTGTCGTCGGCGTGCCGTTCCAGGTGCTTGTCTTCATCGTCCGGGTCGGTGCCGCGAATGGCGGGGATTTCCGACGGGGCGGGCAGGTAGTCGATTACCGCATCGAGCATCAGCGGTACGCCCTTGTTCTTGAAAGAGGAGCCGAGGATGGTCGGAACGATTTCGTTGGCGATGGTGCGTTTGCGCAAACCGGCCTTGATCTCGTCGATGCTCAGCTCTTCGCCTTCGAGAAACTTGTTGAGCAGTTCGTCATTGGCCTCGGCGGCTGCTTCTACCATGTGCGCGCGCCATTCGTCGGCAAGCGTCTGCAGTTCGGCGGGTATGTCTTCTTCGCGGTAGCTGGTGCCGTGGTCAGCGTCGTTCCAGTAGATGGCTTTCATCTTCACCAGGTCGATCTGGCCGATGAAGTTCTCCTCGCTGCCGATGGCCAGCTGGATCGGTACCGGGTGGTGCCCCAGGCGTTGGTCGATCTGCTTGACCACACGCAGGAAGTCGGCACCCTGGCGGTCCATCTTGTTGATGTAGGCCAGGCGTGGCACATGGTATTTGTTGGCCTGGCGCCAGACCGTCTCGGACTGTGGCTCTACCCCGTCAGCACCGCTGAACACCACCACCGCGCCATCGAGCACGCGCAACGAGCGCTCCACCTCGATGGTGAAGTCGACGTGGCCGGGGGTGTCGATGATGTTGAAGCGGTACTTGTGCTCAAACTGCTTGGTCGAGCCTTGCCAGAACGCCGTGGTCGCCGCCGAGGTGATGGTGATGCCGCGTTCCTGCTCCTGGGCCATCCAGTCCATGGTCGCCGCGCCATCGTGCACCTCGCCCATCTTGTGGTTGACCCCGGTGTAGAACAGGATCCGCTCGGTAGTGGTGGTCTTGCCGGCGTCCACGTGGGCGACGATGCCAATATTGCGGTACAGCTCGATGGGCGTTGTGCGGGCCATGGCGGACTACCTGCGAATGGGCGGATTCCACCACGTTAGCAGACCGGTGGAATCCTGCCCTGCCGCCGGGCCGTCAGTCGGCCTGGGCTTGCAGCATCCACTGGCCATCCACTTCACGGGCCAGGCCGCTGGCCGTCAGCAGCGCCAGCAGACGGGAGTGCAGGGCGGCTTCGGTGAAGGTCTTGAGGGTGGTCAGGTCCAGTGTGCCGACCAGGTTGAGGTCGGCCTTGGTGTACGAAAGCCAGGCCTTTTTCAGTACCTGGGCGACATCGCTGCCCGAGGTGCTGGCGAAGCGGCGGTGGCACTGGCGGCTTTCGAAGGTGAAGGTGTGGGCGTGGCTGTAGGTGCTTTCGTCGCCATCTTCAGTGCAGCGGTGGCAGCGGCACGGGCCTTCGCCGAAGGCGTTGCGCAGGTAGCTGTTGAAGTCCACGACGGGCTTGAGGGACAGGCGTTTGTCGACATCGAACAGGTCGGCGATCAGGGGTTCTTCGGCGCTCACTCGGGATCCTCGTGTGGTGTGGCGTGCATCGGCGGGCACCCTAACAGATCGGGGCATTCAGATCACCTGTAGAGACAACAGAGACCGCCTGCCGTACTCTACGCGCCCTTACGCCTATACACCCACTGAGGTAACCCCGCTTGAGCACCAAGTACCCGTACACCGCCACCGTGACCATCAGCGCCGAAGACCGTGGCGGAGATACCGAAGCTTCGGAAAACCCCAGCATGCGCGTGGGCCTGGAAGCGGTGACCGAAACCCTGAAGAAGGTGCATTTCGTCGGTACGCTCGCGGCACCTGAAAAACAGGCCACGCACATCTGCGTGACCCTGGAGAACGGCCTGACCTACTACGGCCCGATCGTCAACGGCCACGCCGAACTCGAAGGCGGCTGGATCGCCTTCGAATCCGACATGCTGACCCCCGAAGAACTGGGCCTGTAAGCCTCAGTTCAGCTCCACCAGGCACTGCTCGAGGATATCCAGGCCTTCCTCGAGCACCTCGGCCTCGATGGTCAACGGTGCCAGCAGGCGGATGATGTGCCGCGCCTTGCCGCTGGGCATCAGCAGCAAGCCCTTGGCCCGTGCCGACTCCATTACCTTGGCCAGTTGCGCCGGCGCCGGGCTGCCGTCGGCATTGACGAATTCGATGCCGCGCATGGCGCCCACACCCGTCAGGCGGCCGATGTACGGGCTCAGGCCCGACGCCTTCCAGCGCTGGTGGCGGCTGACGATGGCCTGCTCCTGGCGCTCACCCCAGGTGGCGATGTTCTCGTCGGTCATCTGCGCCAGGCTGGCCAACGCCGCCGCACAGGCAATCGGGTTGCCCGAATAGGTGCCACCGAGGCCGCCCTTGGGCAGTGCTGCCATCAATTCCTTGCGCCCGACCACCGCACCCAGCGGCATGCCGCCGGCAATGCTCTTGGCCAGCAGCAGCAGGTCGGGCTCGAGCCCTAAGCGCGGGAAGGCGAAGCGCTGGCCGGTGCGGCCGAAGCCGGACTGGATCTCGTCGATGATGATCAGGATGCCGTGTTGGTCGCAGAAGCGGCGCAAGGCTTGGGCGAAGGCCGGGTCGAGGGCGAGGAAACCGCCTTCGCCCTGCACCGGTTCGAGGATGAACGCTGCCACGTCTTCCACGGGCAGCTCGACGCTGAACAGGCGTTCCATGGCCTTGAGTGCCTGCTCGCAGGTAACCCCGGTATCCACGCCAGGGTAGGGCAGGTGGTACACCGGCCCGGGCAGCTCGCCGACCCGTTGCTTGTACGGTGCCACCTTGCCGTTGAGGTTCAGGGTGGCCAGGGTGCGGCCATGGAAACCGCCGTCGAAGGCAATGATGGCGCGCTTGCCTGTAGCACCGCGGGCAACCTTCAGGGCGTTTTCTGCCGCTTCCGCACCGCTGTTGGTGAGCATGCCGGCCAACGGGTAGCTGACCGGTACGAACTGGCTCAGCTGTTCCATCAGCGCCAGGTACGGGCCATGGGGCGCGGCGTTGAAGGCATAGTGGGTCAGGCGGGTGGCCTGGGCCTGGATCGCTTCGACCACGGCGGGGTTGCAGTGGCCCAGGTTGAGCACGCCGATACCGCCGACAAAGTCGATGTAACGTTTGCCGTCGGTGTCCCAGACTTCGGCATTGCGGCCATGGGAAAGTGTGATCGGGTGAACGATGGCGATGGATTGGCTGATACTTTCCTGGTTCATGGGCACGCGGGACCTTTGTTCAAGTTTCTTATTATCCAAGCGTGTTGAGGGGTTATGCCGCAAACGAATTATTCGATTGCGGTCATTCCCTGAATTCGTGATCTGGCCGGTTTTTGCGACTACCATTCCGGCCCTATCGCCGGCAAGCCAGCTCCCACAGGCACGGCGCAGGTTTTGATGGCTGTGGAGTACCTGTGGGAGCTGGCTTGCCGGCGATAGGGCCAGTGCAAGAACAATCAGTCCCCCTCAGCCACCCGCTCCCGGATCCACTGCACAAAGGCCCTGATCTTGGGCACTTCGGCAGCATGCTCGGCATGCGCGATAAAGTGCTTGCCGTTGCTCGCCACCGGGTGGTCCCAGGCCACCACCAGCTTGCCCTCGCTCAGCTCCTCGGCCACCAGGTAGCGCGGAATCAGGGCGATACCGCAGCCGGCAATCGCCGCGCGAATGCACAGGTAGAACGTGTCGAAACGCGGCCCGTGGTAGCTGTTCTGGCTGTGCAGCCCCAACCCCAGGAACCATTCATGCCAGGCCTCTGGCCGTGACACGCACTGCAACAGGCGGTGCTCGGTCAGCGCCTGGGCGCTTTCAAAGGGGTGGTTGGCCAGCAACTGCGGGCTGCACACCGGCACCACTTCTTCGCTGAACAGCTCGATGCAGGTTGCCCCAGGCCAAGTGCCCTGGCCGAAGAAAAAGGCCACGTCGGCCTTGGCCTGCACCAGGTCGAATGGCTCCAGTTCGTTGCGCACATCCAGGTGGATACGGGGGTAGCGATCGCCGAAACCCTTGAGTTTGGGCACCAGCCAGCGCGCACCAAAGGTGGGCTGGGTGGCGATGCGCAGTACTTCGGTTTCGTCGCCGTAGCTGAGGATGTAGCGGCTGGAAATATCGATCTGGGTGAGGATCTTGTTCACTTCGGTGAGGTACAGCGCGCCGGCCGGTGTCAGGTGCAGGCGCCGACGAATGCGCTGGAACAGCGAGTGCGAAAGCATGTCTTCGAGCTGCGCGACCTGCTTGCTGACGGCGCTCTGGGTCAGGTGCAGTTCCTGGGCCGCGCGGGTGAAGCTGAGGTGGCGGGCGGCCGCTTCGAAGCACTGAAGGGCGGTGGTCGAAGGCATCAGGCGTTTGGACATGACAGGCAAATACCGAGCAAAAAAGGAAGGAGTTCATTCCAAAGCGGAATCATGTGGTTCGAAAAGGTCGTTTGTTGACCCCGGCCTATAGATTAATACTGACCTGGATCAACGATTACAACCGGTCATGTGAAGAGGAGGTCTGTACCCGCTTCCGGCATCTGCAAAACAACAAAAACGACTATCAGAAATTTACAAGAATTCTGCTCCGACCTTCAGCCGCCTCAAAGCGGCCGACCCATTCGAGGGTTCTTCATGGCTTCGCAAGACAACAAGAAACAGCGTTCCCTGCAGCACGGCCTGACCTCCCGTCAGGTTTCCATGATCTCCATTGCCGGCATCATCGGCGCCGGCCTGTTCATCGGCTCGTCGAACGCCATCGCCACCGCCGGCCCGGCCATCCTCATTTCTTACGCCATGACCGGCCTGCTGGTATTGCTGGTGATGCGCATGCTGGGCGAAATGGCCATCGCCAACCCTAACAGCGGGTCGTTCTCCACCTATGCCTCCGAGGCCATCGGCCCTTGGGCAGGCTTTACCATCGGCTGGTTGTACTGGTGGTTCTGGGTGCTGATCATTCCGGTCGAGGCGATTGCCGGCGCCGACATCCTGCATGCTTACTTCCCAGGCGTACCGTCCTGGTTGTTCGCCTTCCTCATCATGCTGGTGCTGTCGGGTACCAACCTGATCAGCGTGAAGAACTTCGGCGCCTTCGAGTACTGGTTCGCGCTGGTCAAGGTGGTGGCGATCATTGCCTTCATCGTGGTCTGCAGCCTGGCGGTGTTCGGCTTCTGGCCGCTGGCCGAGGTGTCCGGGGTCAGCCGGCTGTGGGAAAACGGCGGCTTCATGCCCAACGGGTTCGGCACTGTGCTCGGTGGCGTGCTGATCACCATCTTCTCGTTCTTCGGCGCCGAAATCGTCACCATTGCCGCTGACGAAACCGCCAACCCGAAAGACAAGATCCGCCGTGCCACCAACCTGGTGGTGTACCGCATTGCCATCTTCTACCTGGCGTCGATCTTCCTGGTGGTGTCGCTGGTAGCCTGGAACGACCCCGCGCTGAAAGCGGTCGGTTCGTTCCAGCGCGTGCTGGAAGTGCTGAACGTGCCGGGCGCCAAGCTGCTGGTCGACCTGGTGGTACTGGTGGCGGTGACCAGCTGCATGAACTCGGGCTTGTACACCGCGTCACGCATGCTCTATTCGCTGGGCGCCCGCGGCCAGGCACTGAGCATGACCAAGCGTATCTCCGGTTCGGGCGTGCCGACCGTGGCGGTCATCTTCTCGACGCTGGCCGGTTTTGCCGGGTGCCTGGTCAACTATGTGTTCCCGGGTAAGGTCTTCGGCTTCTTGCTGTCCACCACCGGCGCCATCGCCTTGCTGGTGTACTTGGTGATTGCCGTGTCGCAGCTGCGCATGCGTGCCCGCGCCGACCGTGAAGGGCGCCCGCTGGAGCTGAAGATGTGGCTGTTCCCATGGCTGACCTGGCTGGTGATCGGCACCATCGTCATGGTGCTGGGCTACATGCTGTTCAGCGATGCCTACCGCTATGAAACGCTGATGACCGCTGGGGTGACTGCGTTCATCCTGCTGGTTTCGCTGACCCAGCGGCATGCCAAGGTGGTTGCCCAGGCGGCCTGATGTATCTGCTTTAATGGGGGCGTTGCGCGCCCCCATTCCAACAAGCACAGGAAGCGTATGACTGACCACCCACTTTCCCTTCAGGCCCTCGCGGCGCCGGAAGGCACCTGCTACGGCTGCGGTTGTTCCCACCCCAGTGGCCTGCATCTGCAAAGCCACTGGGACACCGATGGCATCCACCTGGTATGCCGCCATGCACCCGACAGCACCTTTATCGGCTGGCCTGGCCTGGTCTACGGTGGCCTGCTGGCGATGCTGGTCGATTGCCATTCCAACTGGACGGCCATGGCCTACCACTACCGCAACGAAGGCCGCGAGCCGGGCAGCCTGCCGCGTATCGACTGCGTTACCGGCACACTCAACCTGACCTACCTGAAACCCACGCCGATGGGCGTCGAGCTTTTGCTCAAAGCCCGAGTGGAAGGGGAAGTGGGGCGCAAGAGCCGGGTGCTTTGCGAAGTCTGGGCCGAGGATGTGCTGACCGTGACCGCCGACTCGGTGTTCGTCCGTGTCGATACCGAAAAGCTCAAGCTCAAGGCCCACGGCAAGGCTTGAGTGACCCGGGCTGATGAGTGGTCGGTGATGGTCAGCGGCCGGGGATGTCTCTAGAGTGACAGGTCCATTCCCCTGGCAAGGTTGATCATGACCGATCTCAGTGCTTTCCCTGTTACCCGCAAGTGGCCCGCCAAACACCCCGAACGCCTGCAGCTGTACTCGCTGCCGACGCCCAACGGCGTCAAGGTGTCGATCATGCTCGAAGAAATCGGCCTGGCCTACGAGGCGCACAAGGTCAGCTTCGACAACGATGACCAGTTGAGCCCTGAATTTATCTCGCTCAGCGCCAACAACAAGATACCGGCCATCCTGGACCCCAACGGCCCGGGCGGGCAGCCGTTACCGCTGTTTGAGTCAGGGGCGATCTTGCAGTACCTGGCGGAGAAAAGTGGGCAACTGCTCAGCCAGGAGCCTGCACAGCGTTACCAGACCCTGCAGTGGCTGATGTTCCAGATGGGCGGTATCGGGCCGATGTTCGGCCAGGTCGGGTTCTTCCATTTCTTTGCTGGCAAGGACTATGAAGACAAGCGCCCGCGTGACCGTTATGTCAACGAGTCCAAGCGGCTGCTGGGTGTGCTGGACCGGCACTTGAAAGGCCGGGAGTGGATGGTGGACGAGTACAGCATTGCCGACATCGCCATCTTCCCTTGGGTGCGCAACCTGGTGGAGCGCTACAACGCCCGGGACTTGGTGGGTTTTGACCAGTTCAAAGAAGTGCAGCGGGTGCTGGCCACGTTCCTCGAACGGCCAGCGGTGCAGCGCGGCCTGAAAATCCCGAGCTGATAACGCAGAGCCAGCCACGCACACCGGTCCCTGTAGGAGCGGCCTTGTGCCGCGAAAGGGCCGCAAGGCCGCTCCTACAGAGGGCGTAGTACAGGTTAGAAAATGTGGCTCAGCAGCCAGTACAGGCTGCCAGCCAACAGCATCGCCGCCGGCAGGGTCAGCACCCAGGCCATCAGCAAGTTGAGCAGCGTGCGCTTCTGAATCCCCGACCCATTCGCCACCATGGTCCCCGCCACCCCCGAGCTCAGCACGTGGGTGGTCGAAACCGGCAACCCGAACATGTCCGCTGCGCCAATGGTGCACATGGCAACGACCTCCGCCGAGGCGCCTTGGGCATAGCTCAGGTGGGTCTTGCCGATCTTCTCCCCCACGGTCACCACGATGCGCCGCCAGCCAACCATGGTCCCCAGCCCCAGCGCGATGGCCACGGCCACCTTGACCCACAGGGGAATGTAGCGGGTGGCGTCGTCCAGTTGGGTCTTGAACAGTTGCACATGGCTGCGGGTGTCGGCGTCGAATGCCACCAAACGGTTTTTCTCGATCAGGCGAATGGCTTCGCTGGTCAGGTACATGTCATTGCGAACGTTGGCCATGGCTTCGGCGGGTATGCGCTTGAGCGAGCCGTAGCCTTTGACCTCTTCACCGATCATCCCGGTCAGCGCTGCCAGCGCCGGTACCAGTTGCGGGCTGGCCTTGGGTTCGCCAATGAATGCGGTCAGCGTCTGGCGTGGGTCGGCCGGAGGCGCTTGCGGGTTGCTGCGCACCAGCGCCTGGCGGGTCACTTCGGCGACGGCGGAAAACTGCAGGGCCTGCTCATTGGGCATGGTCTTGTTCAACGCATACGCCATTGGCAGGGTGCCGACCAGAATCAACATGATCAGGCCCATGCCTTTCTGGCCGTCGTTGGAACCATGGGCGAAGGACACCCCGGTGCACGTCAGGATCAGTACGCCACGAATCCACCATGGCGGCGGTGTCTGGCCTTGCGGCGCCTGGTATAGCGCTTGACGCTTCACCAGTGCTCGAAGGGCGAGCAACAACAAGGCGGCGCAGGCAAAGCCGATCAGGGGGGAGAACAGCAGGGCGTAGCCCACCTTGCTGGCCTGGGCCCAGTCCACGCCGCTGGTGCCGTCACGCCCATGCATTAGCGCATTGGCCACACCCACACCGATGATCGAGCCGATCAGGGTGTGCGAGGATGATGCCGGCAGCCCCAGCCACCAGGTGCCCAGGTTCCAGATGATCGCCGCCAACAGCAGGGCAAAAACCATCGCGAAGCCGGCCGAGGAGCCTACCTGTAGAATCAGCTCCACCGGCAGCAGGGCAATGATGCCGAATGCGACCGCGCCACTGGAAAGCAGCACGCCCAGGAAGTTGCACAGGCCCGACCACACCACCGCGACCGGTGCCGGCAGCGCATTGGTGTAGATCACGGTGGCCACCGCATTGGCGGTGTCGTGGAAGCCATTGACGAATTCGAAGCCCAGGGCAATTAACAGTGCCAGGCCCAACAGCAGAAACGGCGTGACTGTGGTGATCACCGTGCCGCTGGCGTTTACATCCTGCTTCAGGCTCCAGGCGGTGTAGGCGATACCGGCCAGCAGCAGGCCGAAGAACAACACGAGGGTGGCGCGCCCAGGCTTGTGGGCAAGCTGCGGGCGGGCGTCGCGCTGGGCCAGGTGCGGCTGGCTGGCCAGTGACGGGGTTGCCATGATGGCTCCGGTTGGCGTTGGGCAAGTTGCCGAAGGCCTTGAGCATAGAAACAATTCGCAACCCGACCGTGACCTCGATCAATGAATTATCTAGGCTCAAGACGGACGGTAAAAGCAGGAGAAACCCATGATCCGCTGCAAGCGTGTCTACGATGCAGCCGCAGCCGACGATGGCCAGCGTGTGCTGGTAGACCGCCTATGGCCGCGCAACCTGCGCAAGGAAAACCTGCACGGGCAGTGGTTGCGCGAAGTGGCACCCTCGCATGATTTGCGCAGGGCGTTTCACCAGGGCGCGGTCGACTTTGCCGGTTTTACCCAGCGCTACCAGCAAGAGCTGGCTGCCCACCCCGAGCATTGGTACCCGCTGCTGGACCTGGCCGGAAATGGGTCACTAACCCTGCTTTATGCAGGCAAGGACACCGAGCACAACAACGCCCGGGTGCTGGCCGAATGGCTGGAAAGCGAACTGGACCGGCATGGGCCTGGCAGTTCACCGGTATGCTATGCCCAGTGAGTGATATTTGCTGCACCGGCCTTATCGCCGGCAAGCCAGCTCTACAGGTACAACACTGGCTTCAAGTCTATCGCTGTGCCTGTGGGAGCTGGCTTGCCGGCGATGAGGCCGGCCCTGCCAAACTCCAGAGCCCATTGTGCGATGCCGCTACATTTGATTCCTGCCAACGACAGTCACCGTTCGTTTGCCCGCGACCTGACGCGGCGCGCCATGCTGCCGTACTACCGTGAATTTGACCTGCTCTGGATCGAGGACGCCTTCGACCAGGCCTGGGGTTGGCGCGAGCAGTGGCTGATCAGCGAAGGCGACAGCCTGTTGGGTTTCTGCAGCCTCAGCCAGGACCGCCAGGCACTGTTTATCCGCGAGTTGCACCTGTTGCCCGAGCATCGCGGGCGCGGTGTCGGCAGCTGGGTGTTGGAGGAGCTGGCGCTGTGGGCCGGGCAACGGCGCCTGCCGTTGCTGAGGCTGATGGTGTTTCGCAGCAACCCGGCGCGCGGGTTGTACCAGCGCCATGGCTTCGTCGAAATGGGTGAGGACGCGTGCTTTGTGCGCATGCAGCGCACGATTGGCTAGTAGCGCAATGATGGCTTGTCGCGACCGAAGCGCAGGGGCATAGTAAACCCAGGCGCTCACGGTCGCCCGCAGACGGGGCGGTTAGGGATGAGCGTGATCAGGGGATAAGGAGAAGCCCACAATGAACGGGATTGGTCCGCGGCTGCGGGAAGAGCGTGAGCGCCTGGGCATGACCCAGCGCGTGTTTGGCGATATCGGTGGGGTGGAGCCCAATGCCCAGGGCAAGTACGAAAGCGGCGAGCGCACGCCACGGGTCGATTACCTGGCAGCCCTCGCGGTCAGGGGGGTGGATGCACTGTACGTGCTTAGCGGCATCCGCACGCCGGCCCCGCTGGAGGGCCTGAGCACGGATGAGTCGGGGCTGCTGGGCGCCTTCCGGCAATTGCCCATCGACGACCAGGCGGCCATCTGGCACCTGCTGGGCCGCTTGAGCAGCGATAGAAAACCCAGGCAAACAGTGAGGCCTGTCACTGTTGAGCGTCAGGCGTTTCTTACAGAAGTAATGCGTTAGACCCGTTTGGAAAAATTTTGTTAAGGTGGCGGGATCCAATCGCCCTGTTGACGAGGTGTGTGCTTGATTAGGGTCTTAGTGGTCGACGATCACGATCTGGTACGAACCGGTATCACCCGCATGCTGGCCGACATCGATGGCCTGCAGGTGGTGGGTGAGGGGGACTCGGGCGAGTCCGCGCTCAAGCTGGCCCGTGAGCTGAAACCGGATGTGGTGCTGATGGACGTGAAAATGCCCGGCATCGGCGGCCTGGAGGCCACCCGCAAATTGCTGCGCAGTCACCCGGACATCAAGGTAGTGGCCGTGACCGTGTGCGAGGAAGACCCGTTCCCCACGCGCCTGTTGCAGGCCGGTGCGGCCGGTTACCTGACCAAAGGCGCAGGCCTTGACGAAATGGTCCAGGCCATCCGCCTGGCGTTTGCCGGCCAGCGCTACATCAGCCCGCAAATCGCCCAGCAGCTGGCGCTTAAACCGTTCCAGCCGCAGGGGTCACCGTTCGACACATTGTCGGAGCGGGAAATCCAGATTGCCCTGATGATCGTCGGCTGCCAGAAAGTGCAGATCATCTCAGACAAGTTGTGCCTCTCGCCCAAGACCGTCAATACTTACCGTTATCGGATCTTTGAAAAACTCTCGGTCACCAGCGACGTCGAACTGACCTTGCTGGCCGTTCGCCACGGTATGGTCGACGCAAGCCTGTAAAACCTCATGTCCCAAGCTTTTGATGCCAGCGCATTCCTGGCGACCTGCAGTGGTCGCCCGGGCGTTTACCGAATGTTCGACGCCGAAGCCCGGCTGCTTTACGTGGGCAAGGCCAAGAACCTCAAAAAACGCCTGGCCAGCTATTTCCGCAAAACCGGCCTGGCGCCCAAGACCGCCGCGCTGGTAGCCCGTATCGCCCAGGTTGAAACCACCATCACCGCCAACGAAACCGAGGCGTTGCTGCTGGAGCAGAACCTGATCAAAGAATGGCGGCCGCCGTACAACATCCTGCTGCGCGACGACAAATCCTACCCCTACGTGTTCCTGTCCGACGGCGAGTTCCCGCGGTTGGGGATTCACCGTGGGGCGAAGAAGGCCAAGGGCCGCTACTTTGGCCCATACCCCAGCGCCGGGGCCATCCGCGAAAGCCTCAGCCTGCTGCAAAAGGCCTTTTCGGTGCGCCAGTGCGAAGACAGCTACTACGCCAACCGCACCCGGCCGTGCCTGCAGTACCAGATCAAACGCTGCAAAGGGCCCTGCACCGACCTGGTCACCGCCGAGGAATACGCCGACGACGTGCGCCATTCGGTGATGTTCCTTGAAGGCCGTAGCCAGCAATTGGGCAACGAGCTGAATGCCGAGATGGAGAAGGCCGCCATGGCCCTCAATTTCGAAAAAGCCGCCGAGCTGCGCGACCAGATTGCCCTGTTGCGCCGCGTGCAGGACCAGCAGTACATCGAGGGCGGCAGCGGCGACGTCGATGTCATCGCCGCCTTCGTAAACCCGGGTGGTGCCTGCGTGCACCTGATCAGCGTGCGCGGTGGCAGGGTGCTGGGCAGCAAGAACTTCTTCCCGCAGGTGGGCATCGAGGAGGAGGTGGCCGAGGTCATGGCCGCATTCCTCTCCCAGTACTACCTGGGCAACGCAGAGCGCGAACTGCCCGGCGAGCTGATCGTCAACGTTGTTCACGAAGACTTCGACGCCATCACCGAAGCACTGCACACGCTGCGGGGCCGTGAGCTGACCATCAGCCACCGGGTACGCGGCACGCGCGCCCGCTGGCAGCAGCTGGCAGTGACCAATGCCGAGCAGGCGCTCAATGCTCGCCTGGCCAACCGCCAGCACATGGCTGCACGCTTCGAGGCCTTGGCCGAAGTACTGGGCCTGGACGAAGTGCCGCAGCGCCTGGAGTGCTACGACATCAGCCATTCCAGTGGCGAAGCTACCGTGGCCAGCTGTGTGGTATTCGGCCCGGAAGGCGCGCTGAAGTCCGACTATCGCCGCTTCAACATCGAAGGCGTCACGGCCGGCGATGACTACGCCGCCATGCACCAGGCCCTGACCCGCCGTTACGGGCGCATCAAGGACGGTGAGGGCAAGCTGCCTGACGTGTTGCTGGTGGACGGCGGCAAGGGGCAGCTGAACATGGCTCGCGATGTGATGCAGGAACTGGGCTTCACCGACCTGACCTTGCTCGGTGTAGCCAAGGGCGTAACCCGCAAGGCCGGTTTTGAAACCCTGTACCTGAACGACGTGCACCACGAGTTCACGCTGAAAGGTGATTCACCGGCCCTGCACCTGATCCAGCAGATCCGCGACGAAGCCCACCGTTTCGCCATTACCGGCCACCGCGCTCGCCGCGGCAAGGCCCGCCGGGTGTCCAGCCTGGAGGATGTAGCCGGGGTAGGGCCCAAGCGCCGGCGCGACCTGCTGAAACATTTCGGCGGCCTCCAGGAGCTCAACCGCGCCAGTGTCGATGAAATCGCCAAAGCCCCCGGCATCAGTAAAAAGCTTGCCGAGTCGATTTATGCCAGCCTGCATAGCGAGTAGAATGCCGGGCTCAACTTGCAGCCAGTCGTACCGATGAATATTCCAAACCTGCTCACCGTTCTACGCGTCCTGCTCATTCCGTGCTTCATTCTGCTGTTCTACATGCCCTATCACTGGAGCTACATGGCAGCCAGCAGCGTGTTTGCCGTTGCCGCCGCCACCGACTGGCTGGACGGCTACCTGGCGCGTCGCCTGCAGCAGAGCACGCCGTTCGGTGCCTTCCTCGACCCGGTGGCCGACAAGCTGATGGTGGCGGTGGCTTTGGTGCTGCTGGTGCAGACCCACGCCAACTTCTGGCTGACCCTGCCGGCGGCGGTCATCATCGGCCGCGAAATCGTGGTGTCGGCCCTGCGCGAGTGGATGGCCGAGCTGGGCGCGCGGGCGCACGTGGCGGTGTCCAACCTTGGCAAGTGGAAGACCGCGGCGCAGATGCTGGCGCTGGTGATCCTGCTGGCCAACCCGCCAGCGGTAACGTTCTGGGTGATTCTGGGCTACGGGCTGCTGCTGGTGGCGGCGGGGCTGACGCTGTGGTCGATGGTGCACTACCTGCTGGCTGCCTGGCCGCACCTGCGCGAAGGCTCCGAGCAGAAATAAACTTTTTTTGAATCAAGGGGTTGACGCTGTTTTAGAAATCGCTAGAATGGCACCCATCACGACGCGGGAATAGCTCAGTTGGTAGAGCACGACCTTGCCAAGGTCGGGGTCGCGAGTTCGAGTCTCGTTTCCCGCTCCAAATTCGATCCTCAGTGCGTCGCTGGGATCAAGAAAGAAGAGGCCATAGGGCCTCTTTTTTTATGCCTGCATTTTATTGATGTTCTCCTTTCTCAAGGCAAACACAAGCCCTGTAGCAGCAGCCTTGTGCTGCGAAGAGGTCATTGCAGCCGAAGATAATCTTCAGCCTTACCGGCCTCTTCGCAGCACAAGGCTGTTCCTACAGGTTGATGCGTTAGTCTGAGTGATGGTGCAAGACCGTTGCTCTGATAGCCCCGCGCAGGGTTGCCGGGCTATTTCAGAAAGTTCAGGTCCAGTGGGTAGTCCAGAATGATTCGGGTCTGGTCCAGGTCATTGGCGATTGCGCCGTAGTCGCCGCCCGTGCGCATCGACGCATGCAGCAGCCGCACGGAAAGGTTTTTCGCAGGCCCTGACTGCACCACGTATTTCACCCACAGGTCCCGTTCCCATTGCGACCCGTCGCGCACCGCCTCGAACCGTGTGTAGGCACCCCCGGCATCGCGGCCATCGATATCGGTACCGCGTATGTAGCGCGCTGTGAAGCTCAGCCCAGGGACGCCAAAGACGGCAGCGTCCAGGTCGTAACGTGCGCTCCAGGCCCTTTCGTTGGGGCTGTTGAAGTCGCTGCCTTGTGAGGCCGCATCCAGTTCGATGTCGAAACTGTTCCATACATAGTCGAAAGGCTGGTCGCCATCGATGCGGGTATAGGCAACTTCGAACTTGTGACCACCCATTGCGTAGCCCACCCGGGCACTCCAGGCATCGTTGCGTATGTCGCCAAGCAGCGAGGTGCCGGTGTCGCGGGTGCGGTAGTAATTGGCGCCGGTATTGAACACGCCACCCACCTTCAACGGCACCCGGTATTCGATGGATGCAAATTGCTGGTTCCAGATATTGTCCAGTTCGGACCCGAACAGCTTGACCTTCACGTTGTCGAGGCCGGTGTAGATACCGCCGTAATAACTGACAAAGTCACTGTCGGCCTGGCGGCCACCGTACGCGGTACCCAGCTTGCCGCCGTGATTGGTGGCTGCCCGGTCGCTGCTGGAGGTGAAGCGCCCTCCATTGAGGGCCAGCCCTGCGAAGGTATGATCGGTGACGTTCCAGCCTCGCAGCGTTTGCGGCAGCAGGCGGATATCACCGTATTTGAGTACGGGTGAATCAGGGAAGAGGTCGCCATAGGCCAGTTCAGTGCTGCCAACGCGCATCTTTACCGCGCCACCGGCCTTGGCGTACTCATGCTTGGGGTCGCCCTGGTTGTCGCGCGCGACGATGCCGCCATTGCCGACACCGTCGCCAACCCGGCCTTTGCCACCGTCGAGCTTTATTGCGCCCATGTAATGCAAGTCTAGGCCGAACCCTACCAGCCCTTGGGTATAGCCGGAATTGAACTTGGCCATCACACCTTGCGCCCATTCCTGGCGATAACTTTGCCGCTCACGGGCCGGGTTGAGGTAGCTGCCGTTGCGGTTGTCGGCGTTCCAGTAGAAGTTTCGCAAGCCGACCGTGGTGGTACTGTCTTCAATAAAACCATGGTCCGATTCTGCCGCGCAGGCAATCGAGCCAAACAGGCAGGCACTCGCGCCTGCCATCCCCAAGGTGAAAGTTTTGAACGACATGAAGACTTCCTTATTGCCAGATTCAAGAACGGCAGCGTGAAGATTTATTGTTATTGCCCCTGCGTCTGCGTCTGCGGCGGGCAGCCGGGGGCCTGATCGCTAACTTGCGGGTGCGGCAAGTTGCGCTCTTTATTGTTGTATTACTCGGTAGGCCGGGTTGCTCGAGGCAACCCGGAGCACATCGGGTTTTGCCTCAGGCAGTCATGCCGGTAAAGAAGCGCGCGGCATTTTCATCCAGGGTCGCAATGTCGTAGCCACCCTCCTGGACCACCACGCAAGGCAGGCCCAGCGCCTTGATCCGCTGCCCCAGCAGGCGGAACCCTTCATGGCTGACGTGTACCTTGGACTGCGGGTCGTTTTCGTAGATGTCAAAGCCCAGCGACAGCACCAGCACGTCCGGGGCGAAGGCGCGCAGCGCCGTTGCCGCCTTGTCCATGCAGGCAAAGAAATCCGCTTCGCTGGCGCCATGGGCCATGGGCAGGTTCAGGTTGAAGCCAGCCCCTGCGCCAGCCCCGGTCTCATCATCGAACCCGGCGACCACCGGGTAGAAGTTGGTCGGGTCGCCATGAATCGACACGTACAACACATCGTCCCGCTCGTAGAAGATTTCCTGGATGCCTTGGCCGTGGTGCATGTCGGTGTCGAGCACTGCGACTTTGCCGAATTTGCCACGCAGCACCTGGGCGGCGATTGCGGCGTTGTTCAGGAAGCAGAACCCACCTGCCGCTTCGGCGCGGGCATGGTGCCCTGGTGGCCGGCACAGGGCATAAGCGGCCTGGTCGCCTTCGATCACCGCATGTGCCGCGGCTACCGCGCTCTGCGCCGACCAGTAGGCGGCCTGCCAGGTGTGCTCGCCGATCGGGCAGCTGCCATCGGCCAGGTAGCGGGCCGTCTTGCCGAGGATACCGCGCAAGGGGTTGCCTTCACGGATGTAAATGTTCGACATCACCTCGTCGCCCCAGTCTTCCGGCACTTCGTGCCACTGCTGGTAGGCACTGCCCAGGTAGTCCAGATACGCTTGGCCATGCACGGCCGCCAGCGGGGCCAGGCCGTGGTCGGCTGGTTCGAGCAGCGGGTAGCCGAGTTTTTCGACTACTGCCAGTAGCGGGTCGATGCGGGCCGGCACTTCCTGCGGTTGGCGCATCTGGCCACGCGACAGGTAGGAGCGGGGGTGGTGCAGGCGTTGAGCAGGATGGAAAAACGTTTTCATGAATCACCTCTTGGTAACGCGTGCGGTCAATAACCCAGTTCGGGATCGACCAGATTGTTCAGTCCCAGCCCGGCGCTCAGGCGCGACACGTTGTCGGCCACTTGCCGGGCGATGCACAGGTCGGACGCGGCCGACGCCATGTGCGGTGTCACCCACACGCCGGGCGTGTGCCACAGCGGCGAATCGGCAGGCAACGGCTCCTGTTCGAACACATCGAGCAATGCGCCGCGCAACTGCCCGCTGGCCAGCGCCTGGCGCAGGTCGTGCGGGTTGAGGTGCTGGCCACGACCACAGTTGATCAGGGCGCTGCCTTCGGCCATGTGCCGGAATACGGCATGGTTCAGTACGCCATGCGTGCTGGCGGTGAGGGGCAGCAGGTTGACCAGCACATCCAGCCCGGCGAGGAAGCCTTGCAGCGAAGCCGCGCCTGCGAAGGTGGTTACGCCATCGATCTGGCGCGGCGTGCGGGCCCAGCCGCGCACGTCATAACCCGCCGCCGCCAGCCGCTGCGCCACTGGTGCGCCAATCGCGCCCAGGCCCATCACGCCAACCCGGAAATCCCCCGCCTTGCGCTGTACCGGGCGCTGCCAGTGCTGGCTGGCATTGCCGGCGATCACCCGGTCGAAGCCCCGGTGAAAGTGCAGCACGCCCCAATGCACGTACTCGCTCATGCCCTGGGTGTGGTCAGGGTCGACCACCCTGCACACGGGCAGCGACGCATCGCGTGAGCTGTCCTGGGCCAGGTGATCGATGCCCGAGCCGATCGAGTGCACCAGGCGCAGGTTCGGCAAGCGGCCAAGGCTACCTTCGGGCGGGAACCAGCATACGGCCACTTCGGCGTGCCTTGCGCCGGCATCTTCCGGGCGCAACACGTTCAGCTGCGGGGCGTGCTCGGTGAACAGCGCGGCCAGCCAGTCAGTCAGCGCCGGGTTCTGGCAAAGCAATACGAGGCTGGCCATGTCAGCTGCACCACTCGCTGCGCTGCGCGTCGATCAGGCTGAGCGCGGCCTGCCAGGCCATGTCGATGATGCCGTCGATGCCATCGCGCCCGAACTGTGCGGCGGTGTGCCGGCACACTTCCTCGCTGGGGATGTTCAACGCCACGCCGGCAGACATCGCCTGGATTTGAGCCTGGCAAGCGCGCTCCAGGAAATAGATTTCGTGGAACGCTGCCGCCACGTTGCTACCTGCGGCCAGCAGCCCATGGTTGCGCAGGATCATCGCCTTGTGCGTACCAAGGTCGGCGACCAGCCGTTCGCGTTCTTCCAGTGACAGCGCGATGCCTTCGTAGGTGTGATACGCCAGGTTGCCGTAGAACTTCAGCGCGTGCTGGGTCAGCGGCAGCAGGCCGTCACGTTGTGCTGCCACCGCCATGCCCGCTGCCGTGTGGGTGTGGATGATGCAGTGCAGGTCCGGGCGCGCCTCGTGGATCGCCGAGTGGATGACAAAGCCGGCCGCATTGACCTTGCCGCCGTTGAAATGGCTGTCGACCACGTTGCCGTCCAGGTCGATCAGCACCAGGTCGCTGGCGCGCATCTTCTCGAATGCCACGCCATAGCGGTTGATCAGGAAGTGCCGGTCAGGCCCGGGTACACGCAGGGTGATGTGCGTGTCGATCAGGTCGGTCATGCGGTAGTAGGCGATCAGGCGATACAGCGCAGCCAGCTCGCAGCGTGCTTGCCATTCGGTTTCTGACATGGCGTGAGGCTTGTTGCTCATCAGGCGATTCCTTGCGAAGTGGAGAGGGCGACCGGCCTGGCGCTGGCGTTGCGCAGGTGCGAGAGCCCCAGCACGCCGGCCAGCGACATCAAGGCCAGCACGCTGAAGAACAGCGCCAACGGTAGCCATTGCCCGGCGAACTGGCCGGCAACGAAAGTGCCCAGCATTGGCGTAAGGCCACCGGTCAGGCCGCTGCCCAGCTGGTAGGCGATCGAAATGCCCGAGTAACGGACCCGGGCCGGGAATGCTTCGGCCATGTAGCCGGCAATCACGGCATACAGCGCCGACAGCAGGACCACGGCCATGGCGATACCAGCGGTCATGTAGACCACGTTGCCGGTCTGCACCAGCAGGAACATCGGATACGGCACCACCATGCACAGCGCCGCGACCCACTTCAGGAAGCGCCCTTCACCAAGGCGCTCGGCGAGCATGGCCGAACAGGGTTGCGAGAGAAACTGCAGGATGGTGACCACGAACAGGCAATCGAGAATGGTGGTCTTGGCGATGCCCTGATACTGGGTGACGTAGGTGATCATGAAGGTGTTGGTGAAGAAGAACCCGCCAGAGCCTATGGTTACGGCCAGGGCTGCGAAGACGATGTTCCGCCAGTGGTTGCGCAGCACTTCGCGCACCGGGTTGTCGCTGGTCTGGTCGCTGTCCTTGACCTCGGCAAATTCTGGTGACTCCGGCACGCCGAACCGGATCAGCAAGCCGACGATCATCAGCAGCCCGCTCATCAGGAACGGAATACGCCAGCCCCAGCTCATCAGGTCTTCCGTCTCCATTGCAGTGATGAAGCGGAAGGCGATCAGCGCCAGCAGCAGGCCCGCCGGGCTACCCCACTGGGCAAACGAGGCGAAGAACACCTTGCGGCCCTTGGGCGCATGCTCGCTGGCCATCAGCACCGCGCCGCCCCATTCGCCACCGACTGAAATACCCTGCAGCAGGCGCAGGAATATCAGGCCGATGGGGGCCCAGATACCGGCCTGTGCGTAGGTCGGCAGCAAGCCGATACAGGTGGTGGCCACGCCCATCAGCACAATCGTGACCAGCAGCATTTTCTTGCGCCCCAGGCGGTCGCCCAGGTGGCCGAACACCATGCCGGCGAACGGCCGGGCGATAAAGCCCACGGCAAAGCTGCCGAACGCGGCCATGGTGCTGAGCATCGGGTTTTCGCTGGGGAAGAACAGCTGCCCGAGCACCAGGGCTGCGGCGAAGGCGTAGATGTAGAAATCGTAGAATTCGATGGTGGTGCCAATAAAGGCAGCCGCCGCGGCACGACGCGGGGTGGGGGTATTGCTCTTCATCTGAGGCTCCTGGGCGTCATTGTTATAGGCAGGAGAAGGAGAGCCCTGCACGGGCAGGGCAAAGGCACTCTGGCGGTGCGTTGCTAGATGTTGAGCCAAGTCCTATGCTAGGAAAAGCTTCTAATTTAAATACTCAAGTATAAGACCAACAAATAATGACGCCGACATCGACGCCCCCGGCAAGAGACCCGGAAGCCAAGCGTTTCCTTAACGACCGCCTTGACTGGAACCTGTTGCGGACGTTTCTGGTAATCGGCCAGGAGGGCAGCATCAGCCGGGCTGCGGCACGCCTGCACCTGAGCCAGCCGGCCGTCAGCCAGGCGTTGCGGCGTTTGGAGGAGCAACTGGACAGTGCCTTGGTGGTACGTCGTGGGCCACGCATCAACCTGTCACAGGCGGGGGAGGAGGTGATGCAGATCGCGGCCGAGCTGTACGGCACGGTCTCGCGCCTGGGGCCTGCGCTGGACAGCCCGGCCGAGACAGTGACGGGCAAGATCCGCCTGCTGAGCATCAGCCGCATCCAGTCCCGTGCCTACGATGACTTTCTTGCGCAATTTCACAGTGACTATCCCCAGGTGGAGCTGGAGATCGATGTGCTGCGCAGTTCGGATGTGGCCAGTGGCTTGTTGCAGAAGACCGCCTCGTTCGGCCTGAGCCTGTGCCGCACGCCCCAGCCCCGCCTGGAGCAACGGGTGCTGCTTGAACAGCGCTACGCGTTTTTTTGCGGCAAGCGCCATCGCTTGTTTGGTCGCAAGAACCTTACTGTTGCGGATCTGCAGGGCGAGAACTTCGTGAGCTTCACCAGTGACCAGATGGGCGGCAACCTGTCACCGTTGACAGTGTTTCGCGATCAGCAGGGGTTTACCGGGCGTATTGTGGCATCGTCACCGAGCCTGGATGAGATCCTGCGGCTGGTGGGGGCGGGCTATGGCATCGGCTGCCTGCCGGAGCACATCGTCGCGGCGGATGTACAGGCCAATGAGCTGTGGCGTCTGCCGCCGTGGGAAGGGGTGATCGATGTGAACGTGTATCTGCTGTGGAACCGTGAACAGAAGTTTACCCAAGCCGAGTCGATCTTTCTGGAGCGGTTCCAGCAGATGCTCATGACCACAGACCCGGCGGAGCGCTTTTGACCGGCTTGCCAGTGCGCGATCAGGCCCAGAGACCAAACACTACCAACGCCGCCACGCCAAGCCCGACCGCAATCGAGCACCCACCCAGCGACAGCGCCGCCCGGCCTTGCCGGTACCAGCCGTCATGGCCCAGTTGCCGTGCCGGCGCCAACAGGCTGCGCCAGCGCAGTTCGGTTTCGTGAAACGCGTGCAGGTTTGCCGTATCCGCATCCAGCCAGCGACGAAAGTCGATCCGTTCGCAAGCTGTCACCTGGGGGCTTTGCAAGCGCACATACCATTGCCCGGCCACACTCGACAGTACATCACGGCGCGAGCGACCGGCCTGCAGCGCCTGGTCCATGTTCCGCTCGATGCTCGCCAGGGGCAGGTCGAGGCGGGCGGCGATGGTGGCGAAGTCCAGTTGGTCGAGGCGGTTGAGCAGGAATACTTGCTGCACGCGCCGGGGCAGCCGCTTCAGGGCGTGCAGCAGGGCGTGGTCGGCATCGTGTTCGGCAACAGGCGTTGGGTGTTCAAGCGGCAGTAGCAGACGGGTCATGGACAGCTCCTTGCTTGAAGGGGGAGGGGTGGGGGCATCTTCCTTGATGCGAGACCAGCGTAGGCGAAACGAGATTGATTCTCAAGTGCTGATTCCGCAAAGTTTTGTAATGAGCGTTCACGCCCTGAAACACCTTTGCTATCATGCGCGCCATCACGATCTTCATTAGCCTGAAGAGCAAAAAAAAAGACCCGGCAAAAAGCCGGGTCAAAAACCGTGATTAGCCTGATGAGGAGATAATCTGAGAGCGACCTAAGCTCCAGGTTATCCAGCAGATCTCGCGATCAGCTGAGTGCAATAATAATCGTTATCATTTGCCAGTCAAATGAATTTTCGCTAATTCGGTAAAAAAGTTTTACCGATGCGCTTCCTTGTCCCGGCAGTCGGGGCTTCTGCCGTTCGCGGCCATCACGTTCTCTCCCTCCTTTTTTACTCAGAAATCCGGATCTGCGGCGCGCTTGTGCTCCAGCAGGGCGCGGGCCATGTCCATCATGTGCATCAACGCGTAGGTCAGCTCGCGCTGGCTGCCGTGCTGGTGGCTGGCGGTTTCCTGCGCTGTAGCGGCGGCGCAGCGCAGCAGGGCGATGGCGTGCTCCCGGGCCTGGTCGCCGGTGACGCTCTCGTGCAGGGCCCAGATCTTGTTGTCGAGGGTCGGGCGCTGCGGCTTGGGGTTGAGGTAGTAGTCGAGGGCGCGGCGGGCGGCTTCGCTGTCGAGATCTGTTTCGTCGTTTTTCGGTGGTTTCATCCTGATACCTGCTAGAGCCAGTAGGGGAAGGGGTCCGACCGATAATAATACCTAGGGTATTTTAATGCCCTTTGATAAATAATACTGAATGTTTATTGAGCGGTTAAAGGCAGTCCGTATCGTGCCAGCGATGAATATGGATAAATGGATTGCCCTCGTCCGTGACCGGATGGAGGAGCTTGGGCTCACTCAAGAGCAGCTTGCCGAGCGCGTTGGCGTGTCTCAAGGCAGCGTAGGGCATTGGGTGAACAAGCGGCGTCAGCCGAAGATCGAGTCGATGAACCGTACGTTCGTCGAGATTGGCATGCCTCACTACAACGTCAGCCTGCAACTGCGCATCCAGGGGCAGGTTGGCGAGGAGCGTGGCGTTTATCAGATGGATGACGCCGATGACGATCTGGACCTCATGCAATACATCGTGTGTTTCCGCTACCCAGTGTTGGCCTGGAGCGAGCTAGGTGTTGAAGAGCGTGAGGAGCCGGGTGTGTTCGAGCAGACGGACTACCTGGCCCAGGGCAAGGCTTTCTGGCTGACGGTTGAAAATGACGCGATGAGCGCTGTCAGTGGTCGGAGCGTGCCACAGGGCATGCGGATGCTGGTCGACCCGGGCGTGGAGGCTGAGGCCGGGCGCTTGGTTATCGCTCGTCAGCCGGGCAAGTCGGCGATTTTCCGCGAGTTGGCCGAGGAAGGTGGGCAGCGTTATTTGAAGGCACTGAACGGCAACTACCCGGCGCTACTATGCGAAGAAGGTTGCGAGATCCTGGGAGTAGTCGTGCGGGTGCATGGGGCCTTCTAGATTGCCGGGGCTGCTGTGCAGCCCATCGCCGGCAAGCCGGGCTCCCACAAGTACGGTGCCGACCTCAAGCATTGCGCTGGCTCTGTGGGAGCGGGTTCACCCGCGAAGAATGCAACGCGGTGTATGGCACCGGCTTTGCCGGTGTTCGCGGCTAAAGCCGCTCCCACAGGTACAGCGTTGCGCTGAAGTTGGCGCATCACTTGTGGGAGCGGGCGCGCCCGCGAAGAATCCAACGCGGTGTATAGCACCGGCTTTGCCGGTGTTCGCGGGCATGCCCGCTCCCACAGTGATCGCTGAGCAAGGCAGTTGCCCCGGTTTCCTCACTCAGCCAGTTCGACCAACACAGTCCCTTCGCTGACCATATCGCCTTCCTGGCAGAACAACGCCTTCACTGTCCCAACATGCGGCGCACGAATGCTGTGTTCCATCTTCATGGCCTCTAGCACCACCAGTGCAGTACCGGCTTCAACTACCTGCCCCGGCTCGACCAGCACCCGTACAATGCTGCCGTTCATGGGCGCGCCCAGGCCGCCTTGATGGCCATGGCCGGCCTCGGCTTCGGCAATCGGGTCGAAGGCCTGAATGGCGTGCATCTCGCCATCCCAGTGCAGGTACAGGGTGCCACTGCGGCGGATTGCCAAATGCTGGCGGCGCACACCTGCCTGATCGTGCACCAGTTGCTCACCCGCTAGCTGCCAGGTGGACGCAGCGCTGCGCTCCAGGGCAACCGCCTGGTCCTGCCCGGCGCTTGCCAGATGCAGGCTGCTGCGTGCCGGCAGGCCCAAGCGCAGGCCGTTGTGCGCACCCCACGGCGAACTGCGGTCGTCATCACGCTTATGCTCAGGCTGCCCCTGCAGCCAGGCTTCGGCTGCCGCTTCCCAGAAGCCCGCCGGCAGCGCATGGGGCGCCGGCAGCAACACATCCTGGTGGCGGGGAATGAAGCCGGTGTCCAGCTCTGCCGCCGCAAACGCCGGGTGGGCGAGAATGCGGCGCAGGAAAGCAATGTTGGTCTTCACCCCGCCAATGGCGAACTCGTCGAGCATGGCCAGCAAGCGCAGGCGCGCCTGTTCGCGGTTTTCACCCCAGGCAATCAGCTTGCCGAGCATCGGGTCGTAGAAGGGCGACACCACGTCGCCTTCGCTGACCCCGCTGTCCACCCGCCGGCCTTCGCCTGGCGCCGACTCACGGTACAGCGCCAGCGTGCCGGTCGCGGGCAGGAACTCGTTGGCCGGGTCTTCGGCGTACAACCGCACTTCGATGGCATGGCCGATCAGCGGCACCTGCTCCTGAGTGATCGGCAGGGGCTCGCCGCAGGCCACGCGAATCTGCCAGGCCACCAGGTCCAGGCCGGTGATGGCCTCGGTGACCGGGTGTTCCACTTGCAGGCGGGTGTTCATCTCCATGAAGAAGAACTCGCCACGGGCATCGAGCAGGAACTCCACGGTGCCGGCACCCACGTAGCCGATCGCCTGGGCCGCACGCACCGCCGCTTCGCCCATGGCCCGGCGCAGTTCGGGCGACAAGCCGGGGGCAGGGGCTTCTTCGACCACTTTCTGGTGGCGGCGCTGAATAGAGCAGTCGCGCTCGTTGAGATACAGGCAGTTGCCGTGCTGGTCGGCAAACACCTGAATTTCGACGTGGCGCGGCTTGAGCACATACTTTTCCACCAGCATGCGCGCATCGCCGAACGACGACTGCGCCTCACGCTGGGCCGAGGCCAGGGCGTCGGCCAGCTGGCTTTCTTCCTCCACCACTTTCATGCCCTTGCCGCCGCCGCCGGCGCTGGCCTTGAGCAGCACCGGGTAGCCAATGCGTTCGGCGGCGGCGCGGAAGGTGTCCAGGTCCTGGGCTTCGCCGTGATAGCCCGGCACCAGCGGCACGCCAGCGGCGTCCATCAGCGCCTTGGCCGCCGACTTGCTGCCCATGGCGTCGATGGCGGTGGCAGGTGGGCCAAGGAAGATCAGCCCGGCCTGTTCGATAGCGCGGGCGAAGCCAGCGTTCTCCGACAGAAAACCATAGCCCGGGTGAATCGCCTGGGCACCGCTGGCCTTGGCAGCGGCCAGCAGCTTGTCGACCAGCAGGTAGCTTTCGGCGGCCTTGGTACCGCCCAGGTCGACGCGGATATCCGCTTCGCGGCTGTGCCGGGCGTCACGGTCGGTGGCGCTGTGCACGGCAACAGTGGTCAGGCCCATGGCCTTGGCGGTGCGCATTATCCGGCAGGCGATTTCGCCACGGTTGGCGACCAGCAGGGTGGTCAAAGCGGGGCGGCTCATGGGCGCGTTTCCTTCTTGTCATCGGTTTGCCAGGCGGGGCGGCGTTTTTCCAGGAAAGCGCGCAGGCCCTCCTGGCCTTCGGCGCTGACGCGGATGCGGGCGATGGTGTTCTCGCAGTAGCGGCGCAGGGCCGGGCTGAGTTCGCCGTCGTCCACTTCGCGCAGCAAGTCCTTGGTGGCGCGCAACGCTTGCGGGCTGTTCTGCAGCAGGTTGTTCACCCACGCTTCGACCTGGGCGTCCAGCTCACTGGCCGGGTACACCTCGGCCAGCAGCCCCAGCTCGCGGGCCCGTATGCCGCTGAAACGCTCGGCAGTGAGGGCATAGCGGCGCGCGGCGCGTTCACCAATAGCCTTGACCACGAAGGGGCTGATGACTGCCGGGGCCAAGCCAATGCGGACTTCCGACAGGCACAACTGGGCGTCTTCGGCGCCGATGGCCATGTCGCAGCAGCTGATCAGGCCCAGCGCGCCGCCAAAGGCTGCACCTTGTACCACGGCCAGGGTAGGGGCCTTGAGGCGGTGCAGGGCGTACATCAGTTCGCCCAGTTCGTGGGCGTCATCCAGGTTGGTGTTGAAGTCCAGCTGCGCCGACTGCTGCATCCAGGCCAGGTCGGCGCCGGCGCTGAAGTGCCTGCCACGGCCGCGCAGCAGCACAAAACGCAGGCTGGCGTCTTCGGCCAGGCGGTCGATGGCCACGATCAGCTCGCGGATCATCTGCGCGTTGAAGGCGTTGTTCTTGTCCTCGCGGCTCAGCCACAGGGTGGCGAAGCCGCGTGGGTCGCGGATCACTTCAAGGGTGCTGAAATCGCTCATGGGTCACATCCGGAAAATGCCGAAGCGGCTCTGTTCGATCGGTGCGTTCAGCGCGGCAGACAACGCCAGGCCAAGCACATCGCGGGTTTGTGCCGGGTCGATGACACCGTCGTCCCACAGGCGGGCGCTGGAATAGTAGGGGTGGCCCTGGTGCTCGTACTGGTCGAGGATCGGTTGCTTGAGCCTGGCCTCGTCCTCGGCACTGAAGGGCTGGCCGCTGCGCTCGCTTTGCTCGCGCTTGACCTGCGCCAGCACGCCAGCGGCCTGTTCGGCACCCATCACGCCAATGCGCGCGTTGGGCCACATCCACAGGAAGCGTGGGTCGTAGGCGCGGCCGCACATGCCGTAGTTGCCGGCGCCAAAGCTGCCGCCAATGATCACCGTGAACTTCGGCACCTGGGCACAGGCCACGGCGGTGACCAGCTTGGCGCCGTGCTTGGCGATGCCGCCTTCTTCGTACTTCTTGCCCACCATGAAGCCGGTGATGTTTTGCAGGAACAGCAGCGGGATGCCACGCTGGCAGGCCAGCTCGATGAAGTGCGCGCCTTTTTGCGCGGCTTCGGCGAACAGGATGCCGTTGTTGGCCAGGATCGCCACCGGGTAGCCATGCAGGTGGGCGAAGCCGCACACCAGGGTGGTGCCGAACAGGGCTTTGAACTCATCGAACACCGAGCCATCGACCAGCCGCGCGATCACTTCACGCACGTCGAACGGTTGCTTGGCATCGGCTGGCACCACGCCATACAGCTCGTCGGCGGCATACAGCGGCGCCACCGGGGCCAGGCGCTGCAGCTTGCCCAGCTTGTGCCAGTTGAGGTTGGCCACGCTGCGCCGGGCGATGGCCAGGGCGTGCTCGTCGTTATCCGCGTAGTGGTCGGCCACGCCGCTGGTGCGGCAATGCACATCGGCGCCACCCAGGTCTTCGGCGCTCACCACTTCACCTGTAGCGGCCTTTACCAGCGGCGGCCCGGCGAGGAAGATGGTCGCCTGCTGGCGCACCATGATCGCTTCGTCGGCCATGGCCGGTACGTAGGCGCCGCCAGCTGTGCACGAGCCCATCACCACGGCGATCTGGGGGATGCCCTGGGCGCTCATGTTGGCCTGGTTGAAGAAGATCCGCCCGAAATGCTCGCGGTCGGGGAACACTTCGTCCTGGCGCGGTAGGTTGGCGCCGCCCGAATCCACCAGGTAGATGCACGGCAGGCGGTTCTGCTGGGCGATGGTTTGCGCACGCAGGTGCTTCTTCACCGTCAGCGGGTAGTACGAACCGCCTTTGACCGTGGCGTCGTTGGCCACGATCATGCATTCCACGCCTTCGACGCGGCCGATGCCGGCGATCACGCCAGCGGCGGGCACGTCTTCGCCGTATACCTCATGCGCAGCCAGCTGGCCGATTTCGAGGAATGGCGAGCCCGGGTCCAGCAGGCGGTCGATGCGTTCGCGCGGCAGCAGCTTGCCACGCGACGTGTGCCGTTCCTGGGCTTTGGGCCCGCCGCCCTGTGCCACCTGGGCGAGCAGGCCGCGCAGGGCCTGAACCTGTTCGAGCATGGCCGCGCTGTTGCCGGCGAACTCCGCCGAACGCGGGTTGATCTGGGTGTGCAAGGTAGCCATGTGCGCCCGTCCTTTATGTTCAGCGGGTTTCGTTGAACAGTTCGCGGCCAATCAGCATCCGGCGGATTTCGCTGGTGCCGGCACCGATTTCGTACAGCTTGGCATCGCGCAGCAGGCGGCCCGCCGGGAATTCGTTGATGTAGCCGTTGCCACCGAGAATCTGGATCGCCTCCAGGGCCATTTGCGTGGCGCGTTCGGCGGTGTACAGGATTACCCCGGCAGCGTCCTTGCGGGTGGTCTCGCCACGGTCGCAGGCTTGGGCCACGGCGTACAGGTAGGCGCGGCTGGCGTTCAGTTGGGTGTACATGTCGGCAATCTTGCCCTGGATCAGCTGGAACTCGCCGATGCTTTGGCCGAACTGCTTGCGGTCGTGTATGTAGGGCACCACCAGGTCCATGCAGCTTTGCATGATGCCGGTTGGGCCACCGGACAACACCACACGCTCGTAGTCCAGGCCGCTCATCAGCACGCGTACGCCGCCGTTGAGCTGGCCGAGTATGTTTTCTGCCGGCACTTCCACGTCATCGAAGAACAGCTCGCAGGTGTTGGACCCGCGCATGCCCAGCTTGTCGAACTTGTTGCTGCGGCTGAAACCTTTCCAGTCACGCTCGACGATGAACGCGGTAATGCCGTGCGCGCCCTTGTCCAGGTCGGTCTTGGCGTAGATCACGTAGGTGTTGGCGTCAGGGCCGTTGGTGATCCAGGTCTTGCTGCCGTTGAGCACGTAGTAATCGCCGCGCTTTTCGGCGCGCAGTTTCATCGATACCACGTCGGAGCCGGCGTTGGGCTCGCTCATGGCCAGCGCACCGATGTGCTCGCCGCTGATCAGCTTGGGCAGGTACTTGAGCTTCTGTTCATGGGTGCCGTTGCGGTTGATCTGGTTGACGCACAGGTTGGAATGGGCGCCGTAGGACAGTGCCACCGAGGCCGAGGCGCGGCTGATTTCTTCCATCGACACCACGTGGGCCAGGTAGCCAAGGCCGGCTCCGCCATACTCTTCCGATACCGTGATGCCCAGCAGGCCCATGTCGCCGAACTTGCGCCACATGTCGGCGGGGAACAGGTTGTCGTGGTCGATCTGCGCGGCCCGCGGGGCCAGTTCGGCGGCAACGAAGGTGCGCACCTGGTCGCGGAGCATGTCGATGGTTTCGCCCAGGGCGAAGTTCAGGGAGGGGTAATGCATGCTGGGGCACCTTCTTGTTCTTGAAATTGGGTTACATCGCAGCTTGGGGATCCACCCCGCTCCCACAGGGGTCGGCGTGGCGCCTCGAGTGGATGTCGTTCATCACCTTTACGTTAACGTAAACCTGCATGAGGTCACTGTCAATCCGCTCATCACCTTTACGTAAACGTAAATCTGCGCCAGAGTATTCCCGCTTGCTTCAGTCGTGCCCAGAACAACCACAAGAAGGGACACCCATGAGTCAACCGAGCTATACCCGCGGTCGCCAGGACCAAGCCTTGCTGACCCAGACCATCGGCCAGGCCTTCGATGCCACGGTGGCCCGCTGTGCCGATGGCGAGGCGCTGGTGTCGCGCCACCAGGGCCTGCGCTACAGCTGGCGGCAGTTGGCCGAACAGGTCGAAGTGCATGCCCGCGCGCTGATGGCCCTGGGCGTGAACACCGGCGAGCGTGTCGGCATCTGGTCGCCCAACTGCGCCCAGTGGTGCATTTTGCAGCTGGCCAGTGCCAAGGTCGGCGCCATCCTGGTCAACATCAACCCGGCCTATCGCGTAGGTGAGCTGGAATACGTGTTGCGTCAGTCCGGCTGCCGCTGGCTGGTGTGTGCAGATGCCTTCAAGACGTCTGATTACCACGCCATGGTCCAGGAACTGGTGCCAGAATTGGCCTGCGCCACGCCAGGTGAACTGGTCAGTGAGCGCCTGCCGGACTTGCGCGGCGTGATCAGCCTGGCCGCCAACCCGCCTGCCGGCTTCCTGCGCTGGCATGCACTGGCCGAAAAGGCTGGGCAGACAACGCTAGAGGCCTTCACCGCCCGCCAGCAAGGCCTGCAATTCGACCAGCCGGTGAACATCCAGTACACCTCCGGCACCACCGGTGCGCCGAAAGGGGCGACGCTCAGCCACTACAACATCCTCAACAACGGTTTCATGGTCGGCGAGAGCCTGGGCCTGACCAGCGCCGACCGCATGGTGATCCCGGTGCCGCTGTACCACTGCTTCGGCATGGTCATGGCCAACCTCGGCTGCATCACCCACGGTAGCACCATGATCTACCCCAACGACGCCTTCGACGCCGAGCTCACGTTGCGCGCCGTTGCCGAAGAGCGCGCCAGCATTCTGTATGGCGTGCCGACCATGTTCATCGCCATGCTCGACCACCCAGCACGTCAGCAGTTGGACCTTTCCACCCTGCGCAGCGGCATCATGGCCGGTGCCACTTGCCCGATCGAGGTGATGCGCCGGGTTATCGACCAGATGCACATGGCTGAAGTGCAGATCGCCTACGGCATGACCGAAACCAGCCCGGTGTCGTTGCAGACCGGCCCCGACGACGAGCTGGAGCTGCGCGTGACCACGGTCGGGCGTACTCAGCCGCAGCTGGAAACCAAGCTGGTGGACGCCGAGGGCTGCATCGTCGCGCGCGGCGAAATGGGCGAACTGTGCACCCGGGGTTACAGCGTGATGCTCGGTTACTGGAACAACCCCCAGGCCACGGCGGATGCCATCGACCCGGCTGGCTGGATGCACTCGGGCGACCTGGCGGTGATGGATGAGCACGGCCATGTGCGCATCGTCGGGCGCAACAAGGACATGATCATTCGCGGCGGGGAGAACATCTACCCGCGTGAACTGGAGGAGTTCTTCTACACGCATCCGGCTGTGGCCGATGCGCAGGTGATCGGGGTCCCGTGCAGCAAATATGGTGAGGAGGTGGTGGCCTGGATCAAGCTGCACCCAGGGCACAGCGCCACGGCCGATGAGCTGCACGGCTGGTGCAAGGCGCGCATCGCGCATTACAAAGTGCCGCGGCATTTCCGCTTCGTGGAGGAGTTCCCGATGACGGTGACCGGGAAGGTGCAGAAGTTCAGGATGAGGGAGATCAGTGTGGCGGAGCTGGCCATTGAAACGGTCGGTTGATGCATTGAGTCTGCCGGCCCTTCGCGGGCAAGCCCGCTCCTACACTTACACCGTAGGCCTGTAGGAGCGGGCTTGCCCGCGAAGGGCCGTCAGCGTCAGCGCAAGTCAATCTTGCCCAGTTGCTCGGCCACTTCGCGAAGAGTGCTGTAATCGCGTCTGAAACGCTGGTGGTAGCGTTCCTCAAGATACCTCAAGGCAGCGTCACGTTTGTCCCAGCACATATGTTCAAGCGGTGTGCCCGCATTTGGCTCGACAACACCTGCCTCTTGGAAGCAATCAACCACATCCTGTTCAAGCGCCCCTGTTTCCCGCCCGGTCATGCTGTCCACGATGATGAGTTCTCCCGACATCTGATCAGGAGAACTCATCATCAGCACAAGCAACCGATCCGGCTACTGGCAGACATACCAGTTGCCTCGTCTATCCTTACACCTTCACCGGTGGCTCATCACTCGGCGGGTCACCCACCGTCGGCGGCACCGTCGGCTTGATCGGCACCGCGTCCGGGTCTTCTTCCGGCACGGGCGGCGGCAAACTGGGGTCGTCGATGTTTGGGTCGGGGGTTTCCGGTGGAATAGGAATGTTCATCGTCTGACCTCGCGTGGCTGGAATGAAGGAGTGCTGAAGGCTCTGACCGCTGGCAATTGCCATTCGCTCATTTTTTTGAAGCCCACGCCTGTGCCCGGCTCTGAACCCTTACCTCCAACAGCCGACGGAGCAAGATCAATACCACTAAGCCAATGCCGTCTGGGCAAAACAGAGGCGTAACTGCTAAGCGAGCTATGGGCCGAGCATGATGCTCGGCTTATAGGGTAATTATGGCATTGTAGTTCGGGGGTCTTGATTCTGACGGTCGTCGCGCACTTAACCTATTTAATGTCTCGCCGCTAACATCACATTTTGGTACTCTTCCACTCTCTTGCGGGTTTCATAATAGTAATCCAAGGATCGTTTCAAGTCTTCAGGGTGGTTTTTAGGGTTTGAAGAACTTCTTGCAAATCGCTCAAGGAAAAGTCTTGTCAAAGAAGTTTGCCGGCCATCATCGTCATAGCTTATATTGCGCTGCATCATGATATTCTCGTGTTGTTCAATGTATCCCACATCAGTCATGTGGCTTGCCCAAATGCGCCCTGGATCGTTCAGTTTAAGGTGACCTGTTCCCTTTGCAAGAACGTTGGGAGGTAAATGTTTGACCCTGGCGGTGACTCCGGTCGGGTCGCGAGAATAGTCATTCATCAGTCTAGAGACGGCGTTTACTTGTATGTTACGGTCCCTGTGAAAGTCTGTATTTGCCGCTTTGTAGGCGCCTTTACTTGCAGGTTTCATAGCCTGCTTCAGACCTCTTTGGAGGATCCCGGCTATGAAAAGAATTGCGGAGGTTCCATGTGGGTCGATACGGTTAACCGGGTCCCCATTGCAGTATGCATAGGCATTAATTCCGCCACGCCCAAATGGGCTGAGGAAGTCCGGACTAGTGAACCTTGGCAGTGCAGGGCTGTACATGCGATAGCCTTGCCCTAGGTGGTAGCCGTGTGTATGAATATCGAAGTATGCTCCGTTGAAACCAGATGTGTAGGGTCCCTGAATCAGCATCTTGGTGTAACCGTAAGCATTGTAATTGATATGGCTGGTAGCAGTAGTGTTGGCGGTTGTTTGCATGGGATTGCCTGCGTCGTATGTGCGGCGTTTGCAAATGAATGCTTCGGTTGATGTGCCAGGCCGCTGTTCATCGGTTTGAAGCCATCGTTTTTATACAATCTATTCTGGTTTACATTATTGGTGCTGATGCAGTGCACTGCTGTAAGCGTGCTTCTCAGCCCCTGATCATGACTATGTATGACGATAGCTCCGCAGTTCAACTGGCAGAATTATCAGGTGGCGTGGTCTACCCTTAAGCCTTCACCGGTGGCTCCTGCCTCGGCGGGTCGTCCACCGTCGGCGGCACCGTCGGCTTGATCGGCACCTCGTCCGGCTCTTCTTTCTGCACGGGCGGCGGCAAGCTGGGGTCGTCGATGTTGGTATCGGGGGGGCCGGTGGAATGGGAATGTTCATGGCCTGACCTCGCGTGGGTGGAATGAAGAGGTGCTGACCGCTGGCAGCTGCCGTTCGCTCTTTTTTTTGAACCCCACGCCTGTGCCCGGCTCTGAATCCTTACCGCCAATGCCACCAGGGAGCCAGGACCGATGTCGCGTAACGAGCCCTTCGAAAGCGTACCGATGGCGAATGATCACCCCGACCAGGCCATCAGCCTGGCCCAGGCGCTGCTGGCGCCGCGCATCGTGATCGAAGACTGCAGCCCCGTGCTCGACGGCGGCACCTTCGCCGCCAAGGCCATCAGCGGCCAGCCGGTCGCGGTCAGCAGCAAGGTCTACAGCGACGGCCATGACCGCCTGGCGGTGATGCTCAACTGGCGCCAGGCCAACAGCCGGCGCTGGCATTGCGTGCCGATGCAATCGGCGGGCAACGACCTGTGGCTGGCCGAGTTCACCCCCACCGTACTTGGCCCGCACCTGTTCAGCATCGAGGCCTGGGTCGACCCGTTCGCCACCTATAGCCATGACCTGGAGAAAAAGTACAACGCCGGTGTCGAGGTAAAACTGGAACTGGAAGAGGGCCGCTTGATGCTGGGCAAAGGCATCGAGCTGTGCAGCGGTGCCGTGCGCGATGAGCTCGAAGCGCTACAGCAGCGCCTGGCGGAGCTGGATACCGACGGGCAGGTGGCACTGTTGCTGGGCCCGGACGTTGCGCACCTGATGAGCGAAGCGGGGCACCGCAGTTACCTGGCCCGCAGCCGCGAGTTCCCCGTCGATGTCGACCGCCCGGCCGCGCAGTTCGCCAGTTGGTATGAGCTGTTCCCGCGCTCGATCACCGATGACCCGCAGCGCCACGGCACCCTCAATGACGTGCACCAGCGCCTGCCTATGATCCGTGACATGGGCTTCGATGTGCTGTACTTCCCGCCCATCCACCCCATCGGCACGCAGCACCGCAAGGGCCGCAACAACGCCCTCAAGGCCGAGCCCGGCGACCCTGGTAGCCCGTACGCTATCGGCAGTGCCGAAGGCGGCCATGACGCCATCCATCCGCAGCTGGGCACGCGGGAAGACTTTCGTCGACTGGTTGCCGCCGCCGCCGAGCATGGCCTTGAAATCGCCCTGGATTTCGCTATCCAGTGCTCGCAGGACCATCCATGGCTCAAAGAGCACCCCGGCTGGTTCAGCTGGCGCCCGGACGGCACCATTCGCTACGCCGAGAACCCGCCGAAAAAGTACCAGGACATCGTCAACGTCGATTTCTACGCCCCGGACGCCGTCCCTTCGCTGTGGCTGGCGCTTCGCGACGTGGTGCTCGGCTGGGTAGAGGAGGGCGTGAAGACTTTCCGCGTCGACAACCCGCACACCAAGCCACTGCCGTTCTGGCAATGGATGATCGCCGATGTGCGCGCCCGCTACCCGGATGTGATCTTCCTTGCCGAGGCGTTCACCAAGCCCGCGATGATGGCGCGCCTGGGTAAGGTCGGCTACGCGCAAAGCTATACCTACTTCACCTGGCGGAACACCAAGCAGGAACTGCGCGAATTCTACGAGCAGCTCAACCAGCCGCCGTGGAGCCAGTGCTACCGGCCGAACTTTTTCGTCAACACGCCGGATATCAACCCGTTCTTCCTGCACACCTCCGGTCGCGCCGGCTTCCTCATCCGCGCCGCGCTGGCCACCATGGGTTCGGGCCTGTGGGGCATGTACTCCGGCTTCGAGCTATGCGAAAGCGCGCCGCTGCCGGGCAAGGAGGAATACCTGGATTCGGAGAAATACCAGATCCGCCCGCGCGATTTCACCCAGCCGGGCAACATCATTGCCGAGATCGCCCAGCTCAACCGCATTCGCCGGCAGAACCGCGCCTTGCAAACCCACCTGGGCGTGGCGTTTTTCAACTGCTGGAACGACAACATCCTGTACTTCGCCAAGCGCACGCCCGAGCGCGACAACTACATCCTGGTGGCGATCAGCCTGGACCCGCACAACGCCCAGGAGGCGCATTTCGAGCTGCCGCTGTGGGAGCTGGGCCTGGACGACGACGCCGACACCTTGGGCGAAGACCTGATGAACGGCCACCGCTGGACCTGGCATGGCAAGACCCAGTGGATGCGTATCGAGCCCTGGCACCAGCCATTCGGGATCTGGCGCATCGAAAAAGCCCGTTAACAAGGCTAAGACTGTGCCCCTGTAGGAGCGGGTTTACCCGCGAACACCGGCGAAGCCGGTGCCATGCACCGCGGTGTCATCTTCGCGGGTAAACCCGCTCCCACAGGGATCTAGCAAGCTCGGATGTCTGTGCATGTAATTGAAAGGAGTCACCCATGGCCAAGCGTTCCCGCCCGGCAGCCTTCATCGATGACCCGCTGTGGTACAAGGACGCCGTCATCTACCAGTTGCACATCAAGTCGTTCTTCGACGCGAACAACGACGGCATCGGTGATTTCGCCGGCCTGATCAGCAAGCTGGACTACATTGCCGAACTGGGCGTCAACACTTTGTGGCTGCTGCCTTTCTACCCTTCGCCAAGGCGCGACGACGGCTACGACATTGCCGAATACAAGGCCGTGCACCCCGACTACGGCAGCATGGCTGACGCCCGCCGCTTCATCGCCGAGGCACACAAGCGCGGCCTGAGGGTAATCACCGAGCTGGTCATCAACCACACCAGCGACCAGCACCCGTGGTTCCAGCGAGCTCGCCATGCCAAGCATGGCAGCAAGGCGCGGGACTTTTACGTGTGGTCGGATGACGAACAGAAGTACGACGGCACGCGCATCATCTTCCTCGACACCGAAAAGTCCAACTGGACCTGGGACCCGGTCGCCGGCCAGTACTTCTGGCACCGCTTCTACTCGCATCAGCCAGACCTGAACTTCGACAACCCGCAGGTGCTCAATGCGGTGATCAAGGTGATGCGCTTCTGGCTTGACCTGGGCGTCGACGGCCTGCGCCTGGACGCCATCCCCTACCTGATCGAACGTGACGGCACCAACAACGAAAACCTGCCCGAGACCCACACGGTACTCAAGGCCATTCGCGCCGAAATCGACGCCAACTACCCCGACCGCATGCTGCTGGCCGAGGCCAACCAGTGGCCCGAAGACACCCGCCCGTACTTCGGCGAAGGCGAGGGCGACGAGTGCCACATGGCCTTCCACTTCCCGCTTATGCCGCGCATGTACATGGCCCTGGCCATGGAGGACCGCTTCCCGATCACCGACATCCTGCGCCAGACGCCGGAAATCCCGGCCAACTGCCAATGGGCGATCTTTCTGCGCAACCACGATGAGCTCACCCTGGAAATGGTCACCGACCGCGAGCGCGACTACCTGTGGAACTACTACGCCGAAGACCGCCGCGCGCGCATCAACCTGGGCATTCGGCGGCGCCTGGCACCGCTGCTGCAGCGTGACCGCCGGCGCATCGAGCTGCTCACCAGCCTGCTGCTGTCGATGCCCGGCACACCCACGTTGTACTACGGCGACGAGCTGGGCATGGGCGACAACATCTACCTGGGCGACCGAGACGGCGTGCGCACTCCCATGCAGTGGTCGCCCGACCGCAACGGCGGCTTTTCCCGCGCCGACCCGCAGCGCCTGGTGCTGCCGCCGATCATGGACCCGCTATACGGCTACCAGACGGTCAATGTCGAGGCCCAGAGCCACGACCCCCACTCGCTGCTCAACTGGACCCGGCGCATGCTGGCCGTACGCAAGCAGCAGAAGGCCTTTGGCCGCGGCACCCTGCGAACCCTTACGCCCAGCAACCGGCGAATCCTCGCGTATATCCGCGAGTACACCGATGCCGATGGCAACACCGAAGTCATCCTGTGCGTGGCCAACGTGTCCCGCGCCGCCCAGGCTGCCGAACTGGAATTGTCACAATACGCCGACAAAGTACCGGTGGAGATGCTCGGCGGCAGCGCCTTCCCGCCCATCGGTCAACTGCCGTTCCTGCTCACCCTGCCACCCTATGCCTTCTACTGGTTCCTGCTGGCCGCCCATGACCGCATGCCCAGCTGGCACATCCAGGCCACCGAGGGGTTACCCGAATTGACCACGCTAGTTTTGCGCAAGCGCATGGAAGAACTGCTGGAAGCACCCGCCCGCGACACCCTGCAAACCACCATCCTGCCGCAATACCTGCCCAAGCGGCGCTGGTTCGCCGGCAAGGAGGGGCCCATTGACGAGGTGCGCCTGCGCTACGGCGTGCGCTTCGCTACCGCTACCACGCCCGTGTTGCTCAGCGAAATCGAAGTGCTCAGCGGGGGGACGGCCAACCACTACCAGCTGCCGTTTGGCCTGCTGCCCGAAGACCAGATCAACACAGCGCTGCCGCAGCAGTTGGCCTTGTCGCGGGTGCGCCGTGCCCATCAGGTTGGCCTGATTACCGATGCCTTCGTGCTCGAACCGTTTATCCGCGCAGTACTGCACGCCTGCCAGGATGGCCTGCGCCTGCCCTGCGGCAGCGGCGCGGGCGAACTGCGTTTCGAATGCACCGACCTGCTGGCAGCCCTTGGGTTGAACGATGAAAGCGCCGTGCGCTACCTCAGCGCCGAGCAGTCCAACAGCTCGGTGGTGATCGGCGACCGCGTGGTGCTCAAGCTGATCCGCCGGGTCAACCCGGGCATTCACCCGGAACTGGAAATGAGTGCCTACCTGACCGCTGCCGGCTTTGCCAATATCTCGCCATTGCTGGCTTGGGTCAGCCGGGTGGATGAGCAAAACGCCCCACACCTGCTGATGATCGCCCAAGGCTACCTGAGCAATCAGGGCGATGCCTGGGCCTGGACCCAGAACACCCTGGAACGGGCTATCCGCGACCAGATGGCCCCACCCAGCCGCGATGCCGAGGCACACACCGATGCCTTGGTGGAGCTCACCGGCTTTGCCGCCTTGCTCGGCCAGCGCCTGGGCGAGATGCACCTGCTGCTGGCCGCGCCCACCGACGATGAGGCCTTCCGCCCACGCCCCAGCGATGCTGACGACAGCCAGCGCTGGGGTACGCAGATCAGCGCCGAACTGAACCACGCCCTCGACCTGCTGGCCCAGCACCGTGACGCCCTCGACCCCGACAGCCAGGCCCTGGTCGACGACCTGCAACAGCAGCGCGACGGCCTGGCCCAGCACATCGCCAACCTGGCGGAGCAGGCCGAGGGTGGCTTGCTGATGCGGGTGCACGGCGACCTGCATCTGGGCCAGGTGCTGGTGGTGCAGGGGGATGCCTACCTGATCGATTTCGAGGGCGAACCGTCCCGTCCACTGCAAGAACGCCGGGCAAAACACAGCCCGTACAAGGATGTCAGCGGCGTGTTGCGATCCTTCGACTATGCTGCTGCGATGATCCTGCGCAGCGCCTCTGCGGTCGACCTTTCCGGCCCGGCGCAGCAGGCTCGTCAGCGGGTTGCCCGGCAGTACCTGCATCAGTCGCGCCACGCCTTTGTCGAAGCCTATGGCCTGGCCACCGCCGCCATGCCCCATGCCTGGCAACAGGCCGAGGGCGAGCGCGCCGCACTGGAATTGTTCTGCCTGGAAAAAGCCGCCTACGAGATCACATATGAAGCCGAAAACCGTCCGAGCTGGCTGGCCGTGCCTTTGCATGGCCTGCATGGACTGATCAGTACCTGGGGAGAGTCATAAATGAATGCAACCACGCGTGAAAACGGCGGCCTTCGGCAACGGGACCTGGATGCCCTGGCCCGCGCCGAGCACGCCGATCCCTTCGCAGTGCTAGGCCCCCACGGCGATGGCCAAGGCGGGGTGTTTATCCGCGCCTTCCTGCCCAATGCGCTGAGTGCACGGGTGCTGGCGCGCCATGATGGGCGCGTCCTGGCCGAAATGGTGCAAAGCGCAGTACCGGGCTTGTTCACGGCGCACCTCGATGATGCACAAGCCTATCTGCTGCAAATTGGCTGGGCCGGTGGCGAGCAAGTCACCGAAGACCCTTACAGCTTTGGCCCGCAACTGGGCGACATGGACTTGCACCTGTTCGCCGAAGGCAACCACCGCGACCTGTCCGGGCGCTTCGGCGCCCAACCGATCCAGGTCGAGGGTATCGACGGTGTATGTTTCTCGGTGTGGGCGCCGAATGCCCGGCGGGTGTCGGTGGTGGGTGACTTCAATAACTGGGACGGCCGCCGCCACCCCATGCGCTTGCGCCACAGCGCCGGGGTGTGGGAGCTGTTCGTGCCGCGCCTGGGCGTGGGCGAAACCTACAAGTACGAGGTGCTGGGCAAGGATGGGATACTGCCTTTGAAAGCAGACCCGCTGGCCCGCGCCACTGAATTGCCGCCGAGTACCGCATCCAAGGTGGCCGGTGAACTCAGCCACGCGTGGCAAGACCAAGACTGGATGGCACAACGCGCGCAGCGCCATGCCTACAGCGCACCCCTGTCGATCTACGAGCTGCACCCAGGCTCCTGGCGCTGCGAGCTGGACGAGGCAGGCGAAGTCGGGCGCTACTACAACTGGCGCGAACTGGCCGAGCGGCTGGTGCCCTATGTGCAGGAACTGGGCTTTACCCATATCGAATTGCTGCCGATCATGGAGCACCCGTTCGGCGGCTCCTGGGGCTATCAGCCACTGTCGATGTTCGCGCCCACCTCACGCTATGGCAGTGCCGAGGACTTTGCCGCGTTCATCGATGCCTGCCACCAAGGCGGCATAGGCGTGCTGCTGGACTGGGTGCCGGCGCATTTCCCCACAGACGAACACGGCCTGGCGCGTTTCGACGGCACTGCCCTGTACGAATACGACAACCCCCTGGAGGGCTACCACCAGGACTGGAACACACTGATCTACAACCTCGGCCGCAACGAAGTGCGTGGCTTCATGATGGCCTCGGCGCTGCACTGGCTGAAGCACTTCCACATCGACGGCCTGCGGGTCGATGCGGTGGCCTCGATGCTGTACCGCGACTATTCGCGCAAGGCCGGCGAATGGGTGCCCAACCGCCACGGCGGGCGCGAGAACCTGGAGGCCATCGACTTCATCCGCCACCTCAACGGCGTGGCTGCCCATGAGGCCCCCGGTGCATTGATCATCGCCGAGGAGTCCACCGCCTGGCCCGGCGTCAGCCAGCCGACCCAGCAGGGCGGCCTGGGCTTTGCCTACAAGTGGAACATGGGCTGGATGCACGACACCCTGCATTACATCCAGAACGACCCGGTGCATCGCAACCACCACCATAACGAGATGAGCTTCGGGCTGATCTACGCCTATTCCGAACACTTCATCCTGCCCATCTCCCACGACGAAGTGGTGCACGGCAAGCACTCGCTGATCGACAAGATGCCCGGCGATCGCTGGCAGAAATTCGCCAACCTGCGCGCCTACCTCACTTTCATGTGGGCGCACCCAGGCAAGAAGTTGCTGTTCATGGGCTGCGAGTTCGGCCAGTGGCGTGAGTGGAACCATGACAGCGAGCTGGACTGGTATCTGCTGCAGTACCCCGAGCACCAAGGCGTGCAGCGCCTGGTGGGCGACCTCAACCGCCTGTACCGCGAAGAGCCGGCGCTGCACGAGCAGGATTGCCAGCCGCAGGGCTTCCAGTGGCTGATCGGTGACGACGCGCAAAACAGCGTGTACGCCTGGCTGCGCTGGAGCAGCAGCGGCGAGCCGGTGTTGGTGGTGGCCAACTTTACCCCGGTACCACGCGAGGGCTACCGCATTGGTGTGCCGTTTGGCGAGCGCTGGCAGGAATTGCTGAACAGCGATGCCGAGCTGTATGCAGGGTCCAACGTAGGCAATTTGGGGGCAGTGGCCAGTGAGGCACTGGCCAGCCATGGGCAGCCATTGTCGCTGGCGCTGAATTTGCCGCCGCTTGGGGTTCTGATAATGAAGCCGGCCTGATAGGTTGCCTGTACTGGCCTCTTCGCAGCACAAGGCTGCTCCTACAGGTGGGCGCATTCCCTTGTAGGAGCAGCCTTGTGCTGCGAAAGGGCCGGGCCTGCCTACCACCGCATCCGCACGCCAAGGCTGCCAATCAGCCCGTTCAGGTCATTGTCATCCACATCGCTGCTGTAATCGGCGCTGACAAACAAGGCTACCGAAGGCGTCACCCGCGCCACCAGCCCCAAGCCCAGTTCCACCGTAGTCGAGTAGCGTGAGCTGGAGATCTTGTCGACCTGGTCCAGCTTCACCTCGTCGGGATTGCTGAAGTCGTACCACACGTTGGTCCGCACATAGGGTTCGATGGGCATGCCGCGCACTTCGTAGCGCCCGGACAATTTCGCACCGACCCGGCCGCTCCAGCTCGGCTGGCTGTCGAAGGCCCGCAGGGTTTCTTCCTGCACCTGGTTGCCGGGGAAGAACTGCTGGTTGATCAACTGTGCCTGGGGTTCGATCACCCAGTTGCCGCCCAGGCGGATCGGGTAGCCGCCTTCCACCGAGAACGTCATCGCATGGCCGCTTTCGTCAAGGCGCTGGCCGCTTTCACCGCGGCCCATTACATCGATGCGTGAGCCCATGGCCACCGCATCCAGGTGCCAGCCCTGTTCATGGGTCATGCTCCAGTACACGCCCAGGCTTTCCCCGCTCAGGTTCACCGCGTGGCGCTGCTTGTCGCCCAACAGCGGGCGCATGCCGTTGAAGCTGCTCTGCAGGTTGTTATGCCCCACGAAAATCCCTGCGCGGTGCACGTTGCCCGCTGCAGTCTCACGCACGAACAGGTCCGGGCCGATTGTCAGTTGCTGGCTGGGGGCCTCCAGTTGGTCTGGGGGTTGCGTGCCACTGCGCGAGGTGGTCGGGAAAAACTGTGCCCACTGGCTGGCGATCAGGTCCGGTGCTGTCTGCCCGTGGCGCGCGCTCATGGTTTGCGAAAACGCACTCAGGGTGCCGATGCTCAAGCCACTGGCGCTGACCGGGTCGAGCGACATCTGCGGCATTGCAGGCTGTTGCAGAAAACCGGGCGAGGTGGGGTCACCCTGCAGTTCGTACGCGAAAGTTTCCACCGGGGTTGCCAGAAGCAGCGACGTGGAAACCGCGTAGAAAATGCTGTCGAAGCGCAAGGGGTTCGAGGTGCTTTTCATGGCGGATCTCCTGTTGTTTTTGTGGGGTACAGCCCGAGGACCTGGCCTGTTGTCACGAGCTGTACGGCAAAAACAGTGGGCGACCCAAACCAGCACGCCAGCCTTTGCAAGCGCGCACGAGGGCGCGAGCTAGAGGCCCGGCGCGAGATCTTTACTGCTTGGTAATGTTCAGCTAAGGAGAGGACGCCGCTTGCGTCAAGAAAGCGTGAAAGAACTGTTCAGGTTGTGTAATTTCTCTCAAGCACTTGATTTCTCGAGAAAAACGCCAGGGTATAGCGGGGTTCGCTATTTCCCGCTTCGTGGCTATGAAGAATGATTGCTAGAGCCTGACCTCCACCGCCAATGGCAAGTGATCTGACAGGTGCGACCAAGGTTTGTGCCCCAGAATCCGCGGCCCATGGCTTTCGGCGTTGCGCAGGTAGATGCGGTCCAGGGGCAACAGCGGCAGGCGGGCAGGGTAGGTGCGGGCGAGGTGGCCGTGGTGGCGCTCGAACGCTTCGTGCAGGTCAGGCTGCAGGCCGAGGGTGCGGTTGCCGCGGCTTTTCCAGTCGTTGAAGTCGCCGGCAATGATCACCGGTGCGTCGGCGGGCAATGACTCGAGCAATTTGCGCAGCAGTTGCAGTTGCTTCTGCCGGTGGCTTTCCAGCAATGACAGGTGCACACAGATGGCATGCACCTGATGCTTGCCGGGTACGTCGAGGATGCAGTGCAACAGGCCACGGCGTTCGGGGCCGGTGATCGACACGTCGAGGTTGCGGTGTTCGATGATCGGGTACTTGGACAGCAGCGCATTGCCGTGGTGGCCGTCGGGATAGACCGCATTGCGGCCGTAGGCAAAGTCGCTCCACATACTGTCGGCGAGGAATTCGTACTGCGAGGTCTGCGGCCAGCCCGGGTAGCGCGCGGCGTGGCGGTCGTGGCTGCCAAGCACTTCCTGGAGGAAGACGATGTCGGCCTGGGTGCTGCGCACCGCCTCGCGCAGTTCCGGCAGGATGAAGCGCCGGTTGAAGGCGGTGAAGCCCTTATGGGTGTTCACCGTCAGTACCCGCAGCCGCTTCACGGCCGCGGCCTGGTTGACGCTGGCGAAACCATTACTGCCGGCTTCGTGGCTCACAATTCCTCCTCGATCGCAGGTGCATGTGTGTCGCCTGTTCCGGCCCTATCGCCGGCAAGCCAGCTCCCACAGGTTCTGCACCGCCTGATGGCCTGCACCATACCTGTGGGAGCTGGCTTGCCGGCGATAGGGCCGGTGCAGCCAACCAGTACACAGACAGGCTGATGGC